>NZ_SMCL01000007.1:0-213461 GCF_004343065.1 Neorhizobium sp. S3-V5DH | reverse complement strand
ATTTCTTCAGAACGAAAGTCGTCGTCGCCAGCAGCGCCGCCGCCCTCGTCAGTGAGCGGGGTTATAAATCCATGCCCACAAACAAGTCAACAGGCTTGATTTGGAATTTTCCAGAAAAATCATAACCTGCTGATTTCTCTGGAAAGTTTCGGGAAAACGCCGAAAAAACCCTATCCCCTTTGGAACTGCAATGCCGTCGCAAAGCCCGCGAGACGGCCGCCAATGGGCGGGCGCCCCAAATTTGCCCCGACAAGATCACAATCTCATGGTTACCAGAGAGTAGATGGGGATTCGCAGGCCGATTTCAAGCAATGCACGCCTTTGCGACCTGGCCGATTTGACTCTCCTGTTTGAAACGGGCACATGTTTGGCCCAAGGTTCCAAAGGCAGAATGTCTATTCTGCATGCGGTATTAACGAGTATCAGGGAACTGGCTTAAGACTGGCATGATCACGGCCCGCAGCATGCTCCGCTCACTCGGCAACGAACCGCCGATCCTCGCCGACGGCCGTCGTGCTCCGGATCGCCGGGAGATTTCGCTCCGTTGGCTGTCGGGCACCTTTCTGACCGGCATAACCTCTTCGATCCTGATGGGTGTCGCTTTGTTTGCCGCCCTCGACGGGCGCCAGCAGCTTGCCATCCCCGCGGAGGCTTCCGCCTCGATCCCGACCAATGACTCCGACAGCGCTTCCCGCGGCAAACGGCTTCTTGCCGGCAATATCGTCGCAATGCCGACCGACCGGAAGATCCTGGAGGTCTCCACCGTCGCCCATGAGGGAAGCAAGGAGGTCGTGCGCCGGCGGCCCTTTGCCCATGTGAAGATGACGCTTGCCGCCAATCACGTGGCGCAGGAGGATTATCCGAACTTCGATCCGCTGACGATCTTCTCCTCCAGCGAAACCCCTCCTCCGCCAGCGGCCCGCGCCGGCACCATCTATGGCTCCAACGTCGAATCCGAAGTCAGCCTTCAGACCATCGCCTTTCCGGTAAAGGGCAGCGCCTATGCCTATGCGCCGACGATGACGCTCGAGGAAGTGGAGGAAAACGTCCGCTCTAACGGTTCCGTCCTCACCGACGGCAATACCCAGCTTTCCGCCCTCTATTATGTCGACCCCCAGCGTTTCTCTTCCAAGGACGATGATGGCGGCGTCGACATAACGGCGGGGCTTTCGGCGCGGATCGTCGAGGAGAACATATCGGTTTCGGCGCCGGAACCGATCACCTCCCGTACACGCGAATATGCCGACGACATCATTCCCGTCCGCAAGCCCGAAACCGTAACCCAGGCGATGACCGAGGTCGGTTACCCCGAGGGCAAGGCTCGCGAAATATCCGGTTACCTGCAGTCCCGCCTCGGCGAAGCCGATCTTGGCCCGGGCGACGTGCTGCGCATCGGCGTGATCCAGCAAGGCGACATGGTTCTGGTCGTCCGCGCCAGCCTTTACCGGAAAGGCCGGCATGAGGTGACCGTGGCGCTTGATGACCATGGTCGGTTCGTGGATGGCGAAGAGCCGCCGATGCTGGATGCGGTCGCCTCTGCCTTCAGCGAGCAGCCGCCGCAGATCGTCACCGGCCGGGAATTGCCGCGTGTCTATGACGGCATCTATCGCGCCGCCCTCTCCTACGGCATGAGCAAGGAGATGACCGGCCTGCTGGTAAAGCTGCTAGCGAGCAATGTCGATCTTCAGGCACAGTTGAAGCCGACCGACCGGATCGAAGCCTTCTTCTCCGTCACCGACGAAAAGGGCCAGGCGGACAAGAATTCTGAACTTCTCTTCGTGGACGCCCATTTCGGCGAAACGTCGACGCGCTTTTATCGTTTCCAGAATACCGATGACAATTCGATCGACTATTTTGACGAGAACGGAAAAAGCATACGGCAGTTCCTGCTGCGCAATCCGCTCCCCAACGGCCGCATGACCTCCGGCTTCGGTATGCGCGGCCATCCGCTTCTTGGCGGTTACGCGCGCCTGCATACCGGCGTAGACTGGGCAGCCCCCCGCGGAACCCCGATCATCGCCGCCGGCAACGGCGTGGTGGAAAAAGCCGGCTGGGATTCCGGCGGTTACGGCAACCAGACCATCATCCGGCATGCGAACGGGTATGAATCCTCCTACAACCACCAGAGCGCGATCGCGTCCGGTATTCGCGAAGGTGCGAAGGTAACCCAGGGCCAGGTGATTGGTTATGTCGGCTCGACCGGCCAATCCACCGGTTCGCATCTGCACTACGAGCTGATCGTCAACGGCACCAAGGTCGATCCGATGAAGGTCCGTCTTCCCGGCGGCAGCTCGCTGAGCGGCAAGGCGCTCGTCCGTTTCGAAGAGGAACGCAAGCGTATCGACGCCCTCCTCAACACCCAGCCGCCAGACGAAGTCGCCAGCCGGTAATCCTCCCGATCCCGGACATGAAAATGGCGGCCGAAGCCGCCATTTGCTTTTTGTCTGTTCGCTTGGCCTTACGCCGCCTCGCTAACGTCCCGTTTGACGCGGAACAGAAGCCGGTCGGAACCCGAACCGACCGCTACGGTCGAAGCATCCGGGATCTGGCCGCCGAGGATCTGCTCGGCAAGCGGATCCTGCAGGTATTTCTGGATCACCCGCTTCAGCGGCCGCGCGCCATAGACCGGATCGTAACCCTTCTCGGCCAGCCATTCGCGGGCATCCTGACCGAGATCGATACCGATCTTGCGCTCAGCAAGCAGATTGAGAAGCCGCTTCATCTGGATATCGACAATCGCCCCCATCTCGCTGCGGCGCAGGCGGTGGAAGAGGATGATCTCGTCGACGCGGTTCAGGAATTCCGGCCGGAAAGAAGCCTTGACCACGTCCATCACCTGGTCGCGAACACTGTCGACATCTTCGCCCTCACGCAGGCTGGTAAGATATTCCGCGCCGAGGTTGGAGGTCATGATGATGATCGTGTTCTTGAAATCGACCGTACGGCCCTGCCCGTCCGTCAGCCGCCCGTCATCGAGCACCTGCAGGAGAACGTTGAAGACGTCGGGATGCGCTTTCTCGATCTCGTCGAACAGCACCACCTGGTAAGGCTTGCGGCGGACCGCTTCCGTCAGCGCGCCGCCTTCTTCGTAGCCGACATAACCGGGAGGCGCACCGATCAGGCGTGCCACGGAGTGCTTTTCCATGTATTCCGACATGTCGATGCGCACCATCGCGGCCTCGTCGTCGAACAGGAAGCGGGCGAGCGACTTCGTCAGCTCGGTCTTACCGACACCGGTCGGACCGAGGAAGATGAACGACCCGATAGGCCGGTTCGGATCCTGCAGACCGGCGCGCGAACGGCGGACGGCGCGCGAAACGGCCTGCACGGCATCGCCCTGGCCGACGACGGACTTCGCCAGTTCGTCTTCCATGCGAAGCAGCTTTTCGCGCTCGCCTTCCAGCATCTTGTCGACCGGAATCCCCGTCCACCGGGAAACGACATGGGCGATCGCATCAGGCGTCACGACTTCCTGCACCATGGCATTCGTCGAATTGTCCTTGGCTTCGGCATCCTCGAGGCGCTTTTCCAGATCCGGGATCACGCCATAGGTCAGTTCGCCGGCGCGCTGGTAT
Organism: Neorhizobium sp. S3-V5DH; assembly: GCF_004343065.1. NCBI lineage: Bacteria > Pseudomonadati > Pseudomonadota > Alphaproteobacteria > Hyphomicrobiales > Rhizobiaceae > Neorhizobium > Neorhizobium sp. S3-V5DH. Next base: position 209,886 of record NZ_SMCL01000007.1, on the reverse strand, counting down.
TCACCCTTGCGCTGGGCGGTCGCCAGCTCGTTGCGGGCTTCGTCAAGCTGCCGCTTCAGGTCGGCGGCAAGACCGAGCTTCTGCTTTTCCGCCTGCCAGCGGGCCGTCAGCGCATCCGCCTGCTCCTCAAGCGAAGTTACCTCGCCTTCGAGACGCTGCAGCCGATCGGCCGAGGCGCTGTCGGTTTCTTTCTTCAGGGCCTCGCGCTCGATCTTCAGCTGCATGATGCGCCGGTCGAGCTCGTCCAGTTCCTCGGGCTTCGAATCCACCTGCATGCGCAGCCGCGAGGCGGCTTCGTCCATCAGGTCGATCGCCTTGTCCGGCAGGAAACGGTCGGTGATATAACGATTGGAAAGCGTCGCAGCCGCGACAAGCGCCGAATCCGAGATCCGGACCTTGTGATGCTGTTCGTATTTTTCCTTGAGACCGCGCAGGATCGAGATCGTGTCCTCGACCGTCGGCTCGTCGACCATGACCGGCTGGAAACGCCGGGCAAGGGCTGCGTCCTTTTCCACATGCTTCCGGTATTCGTCGAGCGTGGTCGCCCCGACGCAATGCAGCTCGCCGCGGGCAAGCGCCGGCTTCAGGAGGTTGGACGCATCCATCGCGCCTTCGGACTTGCCGGCGCCGACCAGCGTGTGCATCTCGTCGATGAACAGGATGATCTCGCCGTTTTCCGACTGCACCTCGTTCAGAACGCTCTTCAGCCGTTCCTCGAATTCGCCGCGATATTTCGCGCCCGCAATCAGCGCGCCCATGTCGAGCGCCATCAGCTTCTTGTCCTTGAGGCTCTCGGGAACGTCGCCGTTGACAATCCGGAGCGCCAGGCCCTCGGCGATCGCGGTCTTGCCGACACCCGGTTCGCCGATCAGGACCGGATTGTTCTTAGTGCGGCGGGAAAGAACCTGGATCGTGCGGCGGATTTCATCGTCGCGGCCGATGACCGGATCGAGCTTACCGTCGCGGGCTTCCGCGGTCAGGTCGCGCGCATATTTCTTCAGCGCCTCGAAGCCCTGTTCGGCATTGGCGCTGTCGGCCGTCCGTCCCTTGCGGATATCGTTGATGACCTGGTTCAGGCCCTGGGCGGTCACCCCCGCTTTTTTCAGCGTCGCGGCGGTGGAAGCCGAACTCTCGATGATAAGCGCAAGAAGCAGGCGTTCGACGGTCACGAAACTGTCGCCAGCCTTCTTGGCGGCATCCTCGGCGGTCGAGAACACCTTGGCGAGCGGCTGGGAAAGGTAGATCTCGCCGCTGCCGCCGGAAACCTTCGGCAGTTTGGCAAGGGCGGCATCGTTGGCGATGCGCGCTTCCTTGGCATTGCCGCCTGCGCGCTCGATGAGCGAGGACGCCATGCCCTGATCGTCGTCGAGCAGGACCTTCAGCACGTGCTCGGGGGCAAATTGCTGGTGCCCCGAAGCCAGAGCCTGTGTCTGGGCCGACTGCAGGAAACCGCGGACGCGCTCGGAATATTTTTCGATGTTCATTCTCTGACCTCCAGTGATCGACCTGCCCTTTATAAGGCACAAGCCGATGATTGAGATTGAGCTCCCTCAAAGGCGAGCCCTGCCGATCGCTCGGCGTTGCTGGAGATATGGTAAGCGTTTTTTCCGATTTAAAGGACCTGCGGAGGAGCTTTTCATCGTCCCTCGCGAGAAGAGGACGAGGAACCACCGTAACGACTTGGTCGGCAGAAGGAGACGGCTTCGGGCCTAAGCCATCAGCATTCTTCTAAGCGCGGAATTCATAAAACGGCTCCGGTAGCTGTGAGACCGCGCGTGTGATATATTGCTGGTGCAACTTCACCGGCCAATCAGGAGCCCGTGCAATGCACCCGTCCCGATCCTTGTTCCTCTCTCTAGCAACCGTATGCTGCCTTTCCAGCGTCAACGGCTCCGTCCTGGCACAAGAAAGCGTTTCGACTGAAATGAACCTCACCAAAGAGGAAATAGCCAAGAGTGGTATCACCAAGGAGACGCTCGCGAAGGACAACAATCTCTTCATCCAACTGGCGACGAAATTCCTCCGCTGGCGTGATCCCCAGGAGCCATTCCATATCGCCGGCCCCCTCTATTTCGTCGGAACACAGGGCCTGAGTTCCTTCCTGTTTGTCACAACCGAAGGCAACATTTTGTTGAACACCGGCGATCCGACTTCCGGTCCCATGGTTGAAGGATCGATACGAAAGCTCGGCTTTCGACCCGAAGATATCAAGATCATGATTAATGGCCACGCACATTCCGATCACTCGGGCGGATTCGCACACCTCAAGAAGCTTTCCAACGCAAAATTGGCTGTAATGGAGCCGGATATCGCTCAGATGGAGGACGGTGGAAAGTCGGATTTTCACTACGGCGCCGACTGGCAGATCATGGGGTTCGAACCGGTCAAGGTAGATCGCATATTGCGAGACGGCGATACCGTTGCGTTAGGGGACGTCGTTCTAACTGCTTTTAATACCCCCGGCCACACCCGAGGATCGACAACTTGGGTCACACAGATCGTTGAGGGCGGCAAGGCATACAAGGTGGTTTTTCCCGATGGCGGTGGGTTCAATCCCGGCTACAGGGTATCGACTGACCGTCCAAGCTACCCGGGAATATCTCGGGACTATCGCAAGACCCATCATTTCCAGGAAATGCTGGAGCCCGATATGTGGTTCGGGCACCATACAGAGTATTTCGACATGCAGGGTAAGTTAAAGAAGGTTGCTTCCGATGGCCCTGCCGCTTGGGTTGATCCCGAGGGATACCGGAAATTTGTTGTGGGCAAGAAACAAGCGTTCGAACAGGAGTTTGATGCGGAACTATCTGCCTCACGATAGCGGTTTGCTCGTCGCCAGGATGGCGGGGAAGTGCCTGCTTCGGGTAGAAGCGGACAAGAAAGCAGGCTTCAAATCCTGCGACGTTAAGACCGTGCCAACATCCTTCCCCGCACTAGCCGCCGTTAAAACGACAGTGTCGCCGCTCCCTCCTTGATCTCGGCATGCATCGCGCTCGCGCCGACCACGACGACGCCGTCGAGAAGGTCGTCCTGCTCGTAGCCGCGAGACTTTACGCAGGGCGGACAGGCCCAGATGGTGCCACCGCGGCTCTGGAAATCGGCGATCGATTGCGCAAGCGGATCGAGCGGCGGGACATGGGTCATCTTCTGCCCGCCCTTGCGAACCAGGTCGATCGCGGCGCTGGTCAGGAAGACCGAGACCTTGAGCCCCGCGGTGATGCCGCCGTTGGCGATCGTGAAGGCGACGGACGAAAGTTCGGAATCGATGCCCTTGGTGACCAGCACCACCAGTTTGTCAGTTGCTGCTTGCATAGTATCCTCCCACAGTTGAATTGAACCTCTTCACTGTAGGAAGGCGGGCCACACCCGTCTTTGGCCGAAATGCGTGAAGCTTTGTCCGAAAATCCTGATCACACTCTGGGTGTTGCGCGGGACGACGTGCTCTCGGCACTGCTGTCGACGATCCGCCTTTCCGGGTCGCTTCAATTCTGCTTCATGCCCTCTGGAAACTGGCAGACGGACGCAACCCCCTCCATGGCAGGCCTCTCCGGAAGGCCGAGCGGTACGATACCGTTTCACATCGTCGTCGCCGGGAATTGCTGGCTGAAGATGGAAGCGGAAGAGGCCCTGCTGGAAACGGGCGACGTGGTCGTTTTTCCTTTCGGCACCGGGCATCAGCTGGGCGCGGGGGCGGACGGCTCGCTCATCAACCCGACCCGCGAATTGCCGCCGAAGCCATGGCGGCAAATTCCCGTCATCCGGCATGGTGGCGACGGCCAGGGCGTCAGGCTGCTCTGCGGTTACCTTCAATGCGACGCGCTGGGTTTTGCACCGCTCAAGCGGGCTCTGCCGAAGCTGATCCATGTAAGGACGCGCGGCGCAAACGACGGCGACTGGCTGCGGGCCACAATCCGCCAGATGGTGGACGAAGTCGACAGCCCGCGCGCAGGTGGGATTTCCATGCTGCCAAGGCTGACTGAAATCATCTTCATCGAGATTCTGCGTCACCGGATCATGATGGCGGAACCGCGGGCCACCGGCTGGCTGGCGGCGCTTGCCGACCCGGCGCTCTGCCGCTGCCTGTCGCTCATCCACGACGATCCGAAACGCGACTGGTCCTTGGAGGATTTGTCGGCGGCATCGGGCATGTCGCGCAGCGTGCTGGCGGAGCGCTTCCAGACGGTGCTCGGCACCTCGCCCATCCGGTATGTGCGCGACTGGCGGCTCTATCTGGCGAGCGTCAAGCTGTCGACGACGGGACAGGCGATCGCCGTCATCGCCTATGAAGCCGGATATGCGACGGAGGCGGCTTTCAATCGCGCCTTTTCGAGAGCCTTCGGCAGCCCACCAGCAACCTGGCGTGCCGTTGCGCGGGCATGGGCCGGAAGCCCAGGTGAAGGTGCCGCATCATGACATCCCTGGAACCAAAAACTCCGGCCCATCGGACCGGAGTTCTTGGATGTTCCGCCTGTTGACGGAGGGTTTATTCGCCGGCTGCTTCCACCAGCGCCGGCGGCGCCTCTTCACTCGAAGCCTCGCCTTCCTCGGCGCCCTCACCGCGGCGCGGTCTGCGCGGACGGCTGCCGGCGTTGCGGCGGCGGCGCTCGCGCGGCGCGCCCTCGGCCTGAGCCTCTTCCTCGACAGCCACTTCCGCCGGAGTACCTTCGATCACCGGCTGTGGGCCGGATCCGTCGTCGACGACGGGAGCAGCTTCGGCAACCTGCGGAGCAGGACGCTCCTGGCGGCGGTCGCGGCGCTGTTCGCGGTCGCGGCGGTTTTCACGCGGCTGCTGTTCCCCACCCTGAGCATTCTGCTCGCGGGGTTCGCGGCGTGGCTGTTGTTGCTGCGGCTGCGCGGTTTCGCCGGCCATCGCAGGCTGCTGCCCGAAACCGGCTTCTTCTGCGTCCATGGCTTCGAAATCATCCTGGTCGGCGGCATTGCCGTCGCGTTCCTGGAAGTCGCCGCGATCGTCACGCTGGAAGCGGTCCTGCATCTGCGCCTGGGCGGCTGCGATGATGCGGTTATAGTGCTCTGCGTGTTGCAGATAGTTCTCGGCCATCACGCGGTCGCCGGAGCTCTGCGCATCCCGGGCAAGGGCTGCGTATTTTTCGGCGATATGCTGGGCTGTGCCGCGGATCTTCACGTCGGGGCCGGAACTGTCATACGTCCGGCTGAGAGGGTTACCGCCCTTGCGGTTGAAGTTGTTGCCGCCGCCGCCGTTGTTATTGTTGCTGCCGCGCCCTCGACCGCGTTTGTTCTGCTGTCCTGGCCTCATCTATCGTTCACCAACTCTCTGTCTTCGCTGATAAGGGGCCACGCGGTCCGCCGGTCAAAGGCCGGAGCAAGACTTCGCGTGCCGCGTACAGGACGAACAAAGCGTCCCGCCGCTTGTCTCATTTAAATTAACTGAATCACGCACCGGGAATTGCTCAACCTTCGCAACTCTCCGAAAAGAGCAGGATCAAGGGTTGACCTTAAACCCGAACGAATCGCTGTTCATTCCCAGCCGCCCCAGTGCGTTCCTTGCAAGCTATCCCGCTTCCTGCGTGAATCCAAGCCTTTTCTTTTGCGTTCAAAATCAAAGGTCGCTCCGGGTAAACACAAGGACGCGATCGTTGTCACCGTAATCACGCCTGGCTTGCGCCAGGGTAAACCCGACCGAGCGGAAAATCCCGGTTACTGCTTGCCTCTGATCGAAACCGATCTCGACGCCGATTACGCCATCCTTTTCCAGAAAATCTCCTGCACCTGCGGCAATCGCTCGATAAGCTTCAAGGCCGTCAGGGCCTCCGTCCAATGCCGCTGGGGGATCGAAATCCCGAACTTCCGGTTCCAGTGCGGGGATAACGTCGCTACGTATATAAGGTGGATTTGACACGATTATGTCGAAACGCACCTGAATTTTGTCGAACCAGTGGCTGGTAAGCGTGGCAAACCTCTCCGTCAGCCCCAATCGCGCTGCATTCTCCGCCGCCGTTTTTAATGCATCCTCGGAGATGTCGCTGCCCGTTCCATAGGCCTCCGGCACCTCCTTTAGCAGCGCCAGAGCGATCGCGCCGGTGCCCGTGCCAAGGTCTAGGATGCGTGCCGCGCCCTTTACTGCGACAATCTGCCTCACATAGGGAAGCAGGCAATCCACCAGGACTTCCGTGTCCGGACGAGGCTCCAGCGTCTCTTTTGAGATCTTGAGGTCCATCCCGTGAAATTCACGTGATCCTAATATGCGATGCACCGGTTCGCGTTTCAACCGCCGCTCGACAGCTTTTGCGATCCTCACCAATTCCGCATCCGTCAGGACGCGTTCTCCACCGGTGAAAACTTCGGTGCTGGTTAGGGCGAGCAATCCGCCGACCAAAAGCCTCGATTCGATGGCCGCATCCGGCAGGCCGGCCTCGGAAAACCGGCTCTTCGCCTCCGCGACGGCTGCGGCGAGCGTCGTCATCCCTGTTGCTCGCCGAGCTGGGCAAGCTGACCGGCCTGGTAATCGGCGATCAGAGCATCGACCACCTCGTCGATTTCGCCCTCCATCATCCTGTCGAGCTTGTAGAGCGTCAGGTTGATGCGGTGGTCGGTGATGCGCCCCTGCGGAAAGTTGTAGGTGCGGATACGCTCGGAACGGTCGCCGGAACCGACCTGGCTTTTGCGGTCGGCCGAGCGCTCGCTGTCGGCCCTTTGCCGCTCCATGTCGAAGAGCCGCGACCGCAGCACCTGCATCGCCTTGGCGCGGTTCTGGTGCTGCGACTTTTCCGAGCTGGTGACGACGATGCCCGTCGGCAGATGCGTAATGCGCACGGCGGAATCTGTGGTGTTGACGTGCTGACCGCCGGCACCTGACGACCGCATGGTATCGATGCGGATATCTTCCGCGCGGATTTCGATGTCGATCTCTTCAGCTTCCGGCAGCACTGCGACGGTCGCCGCCGAGGTATGGATGCGCCCCTGCGTTTCCGTATCCGGCACGCGCTGGACGCGATGAACGCCGGATTCAAATTTCAATTTGGAGAAGACCCCTCGCCCGGTAACCGTCGCGATGATTTCACGATAACCCCCCGCCTCGCCTTCGCTGGCCGAAAGCACCTCCACCTTCCAGCCATGCGCGCTGGCATAACGCTCGTACATGCGAAACAGGTCGCCGGCAAAAAGCGCCGCCTCGTTGCCGCCGGTCCCCGCCCGGATTTCCAGGATGGCGCTCTTCTCGTCCGCCGCATCCTTCGGCAGCAGCAGGATCTGCATGTCCTTTTCGAGCGCCTCGATCCGGGTCTCCGCCTCCGGCAGCTCCATTTCGGCGAGCTCCCGCATTTCCCGGTCGGTCGCCTTGTCGGCAAGCATGGCACGCAGATCGGCCGCTTCCGCGACGGTCTTTTCATACTCGCGGATCTTTTTCACCACCGGCTGCAGCTCGGAATATTCCGACGCCAACTTCACATAGACATCCGCGGCCGGGCCTTCCGACATGCGCGCCTCGATCTCGCCGAAACGGCGCTCCAGCTCGCGCATCTTTTCAACAGGAAGCTTCGCCAACCTGATCTACTCCGTATCTTTGTCTGTTCCGCTAGAGAGGGATGTCGTTCTTTTCGGCATGCCGGACAAGGAGGTCGCGGATCTTTTCCGACGACCGCGTATCGTCGAGCGCGGCGTTCAATTCCTCGGCCAGCTTGTCGGCATCGAGGCTGAGCAGCATCGCCTTGACCGGCCCGATCGAGGTTGCCGCCATCGAGACCGAACGGAAACCGACACCGATCAGCGCCATGGCCGAAAGCGGCTTGCTCGCCATTTCGCCGCACAGCGTCACTGTCGTCTTGTTGCGTTCACCTGCCCGCGCGATATCCCGGAGAATGCGCAGGAAGGGTTTCCCGAGATTGTCGAACCGGTCGGAGACGCGCGCATTGCCGCGGTCGGCAGCCATGGTGAACTGGAAGAGGTCGTTCGACCCGACCGAGACGAAATCCACTTCCGCCATCAGCTCGTCGAGCTGCCACATCAGCGCCGGCACTTCCAGCATCGCCCCGAACTGCAGCTTGCGTGGCAGGCTGTGGCCGAATTTCGAAAGATGCTGGACTTCCTTCTGCAGCAGGTCGCGCACCGCATGGATTTCCGAAACCTCGGTCACCATCGGCAGCATCATCTTGAGCTCGGCACCCGCCGAAGCTCTGAGCAGGGCACGCAACTGCGTGCGCAAGAGTCCGGGACGATCGAGCGACAGCCGGATCGCCCGCCAGCCGAGCGCCGGATTTTCCTCTTCATGGGCCCGAAAATAGGAAACGACCTTGTCACCGCCGATGTCGAGCGTCCGGAACGTGACGGGCCGCCCCGCCGCCTGCTTCAGCACATTGCGGTAGAAATTCTCCTGCTCCTCCAGTTTCGGCATGGTGGAAGCGATCATGAATTGCAGTTCGGTACGGAAGAGGCCGATCCCGTCCGCGCCCGACTCGGCGAGCTGCGGAAGATCCACCATCAGCCCCGCATTCATCTGCAGGCTGATGCGCTTGCCGTCCTTGGTGACCGGCTCGACGGAGCGTAAGGCCCGGAACTGCTCCTGCCGGCGAGCTCTCAGGCGCACCTTTTCCTCGTAGGCCTTCTGCAGATCAAGCATTGGCCGCAGGTGGATCTGGCCGTCGTCGCCGTCGATGATGATCGGATCGCCGTTTTCGGCAAGCGCCACCACGCCGGCCGCCTGTCCTACAACCGGAATGCCCATGGCGCGTGCGACGATCACCACATGGCTCGTCACGGCTCCGTCTTCGAGCACCAGACCGCGCAGGCGTTCGCGCGGATAATCCAGAAGCTCCGCCGCGCCCATGGCACGCGCCAGGATGATCGCATCGACCGGGAAACCTTCGTCGAAGGCACGGCCGGAAAAGCCGGTCAGCTGCCGCAGCAGCCGGTTTGCCAGGTCGTCGAAGTCGTGCATCCGCTCCCGCAGATACGGGTCGGTGAGACGCATCATGCGCGCCTTCGTATCGCTCTGCACTTTTTCGACGGCAGCCTCTGCTGTCAGGCCGTTATGGATCGCCTCTTCCATGCGGCGCACCCAGCCCTGGTCGTGGGCGAACATGCGATAGGTTTCCAGAACCTCGCGGTGTTCGCCCTCTTGGGAAATCTCCCGGCGCGACAGCATGTCGTCGATGGAGATCCGCAGCGAACCGAGCGCCTCGGCAAGCCGCTCGATTTCTTGGCCGGCATCTTCGTTGAGCAGGTTGGTAACGACGATGCGCGGCTCGTGCAGCACCACATGGCCGAGCCCGATGCCTTCGTTATAGCCGTCGGCATTGATCGTCACGGCGCGGGTCAGGTCGAGCTCGAGCCCCGGCCGGGTGATCTTCTTCAGCTCGCCGGTGGCGATCATCTCGGCGATCACCATCGCGGTGGTTTCGAGCGCCTCGACTTCGTCCTCGCGGTAGTTCCGGCTCGCCTTGTTCTGGACGACGAGAACGCCCAGCGTGCGACCGGCACGCAGGATCGGAACGCCGAGGAAGGAGTGGTAGATTTCCTCGCCCGTCTCGGGGAGATAGCGGAAAGCCGGATGCGCCTGGGCATCGGACAGATTGAGCGGCTGGGCGGAGGCGGCGATCGTGCCGACCAGGCCCTGCCCCATCTTCAGCTGCGAAAGGTGGACGGCTTCCTTCTTGAGGCCCTCGGTGGCGTAAAGCTCGAGAACCCCGTCGGAGCGCAGCACGTAGGCCGAGCAGACTTCGGCCACCATGTTGCTGGCGATCTGCCGGACGATCCGGTCGAGGCGCTCCTGCGGCTCGAGCGGCTCCGCCATCAATTCGCGCAGCCGCTTCAAAAGAACGCGCGGTCCTGCCGACAGGTCTCTCATCGGCATCAATGCTCCCGAACCCAGATCACCCTATCCGGGACGCCGCGCCGGACAACCGACGCGCCAAACCGGCTCATCCTCAACTCTTATCGAGACCGTAGGCGGAATGCAAAGTCCTAACCGCAAGTTCGGAATAAGCGCCGTCGATAAGGATGGAAATCTTGATTTCCGAGGTGGTGATCGCCTTGATGTTGATGCCTTTTTCGGCAAGTGCCTTGAAAGCAAGCGCGGCGACGCCGGCATGGCTGCGCATGCCGATGCCGATGACCGACACCTTGGCGAGACCTGATTCGGTCTGGACCACGTCGAAGCCGATCTTCGCCTTGTTGTCGTCCAGCACCTTCATGGCCTTCTGCACGTCGCCGGAGGGCACGGTGAAGGTCATGTCGGTCTTCGAGCCATCTTCCGAGATGTTCTGGACGATCATGTCGACGTTGATATGAGCCTCGGCGAGCGGGCCGAAGATCGCTGCCGAAACGCCCGGCCGGTCGGAAAGCCGGCGGAGCGAAATCTGCGCTTCATCCTTGGCATAGGCGATGCCGGTGACGACTTCCTGTTCCACGATTTCTTCCTCGTCGCAAATCAAAGTGCCGGGCGGGTTCAGGAGGTCGCCCATGCCCGGCGCATCGGGATCCTCGAAACTGGAGCGCACGAATGTGCGGACCTTGTGGACCATGGCAAGCTCGACCGAGCGCACCTGCAGCACCTTCGAGCCGAGCGATGCCATTTCCAGCATTTCTTCGAAGGACACCTTTTTCATGCGGCGCGCCTTCGGCTCGATGCGCGGATCGGTCGTGTAGACCCCGTCCACATCGGTATAGATGTCGCAGCGGTCGGCCTTGACCGCCGCCGCGATCGCAACGGCGGACGTATCGGAACCGCCGCGGCCGAGCGTCGCAATCCGGTTATCCGGGCCAAGTCCCTGGAAACCGGCGACCACGGCGACCTGGCCTTCGCCCATGCGCTTGATGATGTCGGAGCCGTCTATCTCAAGGATGCGGGCAGCGCCATGGGCATTGTCGGTGCGGATCGGGATCTGCCAGCCCTGCCAGGAACGTGCATTGATGCCCATCGACTGCAGTGCGATCGCAAGGATGCCGGAAGTCACCTGCTCGCCGGATGCGACGACGGCGTCGTATTCGCGTGCGTCGTAGAATGGTGAATTGGCGCCCGAGACCTTCGGCATGTCCTGCACCCAGCCGACAAGTTCGTTGGTCTTGCCGGACATGGCCGACACGACAACCGCCACCTCATGGCCGGCTTCGACTTCCCGTTTCACATGGCGCGCGACGTTGTGAATGCGTTCGAGATTAGCGACGGAAGTGCCGCCGAACTTCATGACGATGCGAGCCATACGACAAAAACCACTGTTCCAACCCGGGCCTTTGGAATGCCCGGGCGTCTGCTTTCGAACCACCTCAAAACCCGGCCGTCCGCGGCTGGATCGTCAAGTTGCGCGGTCTCTTATCGAAAAGGGGGGAAAGGCGCAATGGCAAGAATGGGGGCTGCGTTACGGTCGGGAAAAAGTCGCTTCCCCCTGAAATGTAGAAGCCGCCTCGAGGGCGGCTCCTGTCTGTGAGGTTTAACCCGGATTGGGAAGCGCCGGGCACCCCGGCCCGACCGGCTGATCCGGCCCGCAGCGTCCTTCCGGTACGATCGGAGGCGCAAACCGTCGATCGTCGTCCCGCCGTTCGACGCGCGGCGGCGGCGGGCGTCTCGGTTCGTCCCGATCTACACGCGGGGCTGGCGGACGGCGGTCGTCACGGTCGCGGTCCCAACGCGGCGGATCGCGGTCACGGTCGCGATCCCAGCGTGGCGGATCACGATCCCAGCGCTCACGCTCCCAGCGCGGCGGATCCCGATCCCAGGTGTCACGGTCACGGTCGCGGTCCCAACGCGGCGGCGGGGGTGGGGCCGGACGATCATACCGGTCCCAGGTATAACGCCGCCACCGGTCGCGTTCGCGATAGAAGTCGCGGTCGCGATAATAGCGCCCCCAGTAATTGTCCACGTCGAAGGTGATGATCGGAATACCCAGGGGCCGATAATATTGCGGCCCGACGTAAACGCGGTTGGAACGATAGCTGGCCTGAACATAATTGCCCGAAACCCAGCCGCGGCCGCCGTAGAAGGACACGTCGCACCAATTCACGCTGCTCAGGCAGCCGTTGATGACGACGGATTCCCCGGCGGGGATGACCGTTACGGCGGGGTAACCGGTGCTCGGTCCGGACCGCATGTTGACGTTTGCGGTGGCAAATCCGCGCACTGCCGCTTCCGCCAGCGACGGCGCCGTAAACATGGCGCAGAGTGCTGCAACGGATATCAGAATTTTCTTCACGGGCTTCCTCCTGAGAAACCTATTGTCGCCGGACCGACCATCTGCCGGGCGGACTGTCTCACTACGTTAATGTGCAAGACATTGCTATTGTTCCCGCGCGCCGCTGAACGGCGCATGAATGATTTAGTTTGGTTTTGTTAAGCTTTTATCTTCGCTGGCGCCGTCGATTGCCGCTCGACGATGTGACAGGCGAGCTCCACCCGCCGCACCGGGCTGGCAAATCCGGACAGCGCGTCGCGCAACAGGTCCAGCGCCACGCCGCCGAGCTCGCGCATGGGAATGTGCATCGTCGTCAACGGGGGGTTCAGGAAGGCTGCCTGCGGCAGGTCGTCCATCCCCATGACGGAAACATCCTGCGGCACCGAATAGCCCATCTGCTGCACGCCCATCATCGCCCCGACCGCAAGGCTGTCGCCGGCGGCCAGAACCGCAGTAAAGTCGAGGCCTCGGCTGCGTAAGCGCTCGCTGACAGCCTGCGCCGCCAGATCCGGCAGCCAGTCATCGACGGGCATCACCAGGTCGTCGGACCACGGCAGGCCGTGCTGCAGGAATGCGTCATGCCAGCCTTCCCGGCGCCGTTCTATGGTGCGCCGTCCGGGGCGCATCAGGAAGAGGATGCGCCTGTGTCCCAGGCGGATCAGATAATCCGTCGCCACATGCGCCGCCGACCGGTTGCAGGGGGTGACGCTCGAAAGCCACATGTAAGGGTCGTCGCCGTTGATCAGCACCACCGGTTTGCCGAAGCCGCGGGTGGCCGCCAGCATTCCCTCGTCGTCGACCGTCAGAAACAGCAGTCCGGCGACATCCGGATCGATACGTGCCTCCTCCAGCACGACCTTCTCTTCCGCCTGATCGGCCACCGCGCGGGTGACGATCTCCAGGCCGAGCGCCTGGGCACGGTCTCTGAGGCCTTCCAGCACGTAGAGCGTGAACTGGTTGCGCACATAGTCGATCATCGCCGCGCTCGAGGCGGCAAGGATCACCTTTTTCCCCGCCACGGGCGTCGGCACCGTGTAGTTCGCGTCCTTGGCAGCCTCCAGGATGCGCTCTCGCACATCCGCCCGCACACCCTTTTCCCCGGCAAGCGCTCGCGAAACCGTGCTCAGCGAGACGCCGACTTTCTCGGCTATGTCCTCCAGCCGCACCCTGCGGCTCTTCTTGCCGCGCTTTCCCGCCGTAGGCTTCACCACCATGATTATTGTCCTCCACGAAATGCAAACTGCAAAAAATTTTCAGATTGCGCAATCAATTTTCAGATGTTTTCATGAGATTGCCGCTCGGGAGAAGCGGATTGAGACTGTGTGCGCCGTCGCATGGTGCAGCTATGGGAGGAAGTGACTGATGGGCCTGTCAGCCCGGGACATCCGTGAAAAGCTTGATCGCCTGGTGGCCGGTTTTACCGGACTTCGCCATGAAGGCCGCTTTCACGAACCCAATCTCGACGGCACCGCCGGCGACTACATCTCCTTCGACAGCTGGGAATGGCCGCAGGGCGTCGGTCTTTATGGCCTCATCCGGCTCTGGCTGTTCACCGGCCGCGACGACCTCAAGACACTGATCGAAAACTGGTACTCGAAGCAGATCGAAGCAGGCCTGCCGTCCCTCAACGTCAACACGACGGCGCCCATGCTCGGCCTGTCGGTTCTCTGGCGCGAAACGAAGGATCCCCGCTGGCAGCCGGTCCTGGACGCCTGGGCAAGCCGCGTCATGACGGAGATGGGCCGCACCGAGGAAGGCGCCTTCGAACATCACGTCTCGGACAAGGTCAATGACGACGAACTCTGGGACGACACCCTTTATATGGTCGCCCTCTTCCTCGCCTCCTATGGGCAAGCGAGCGGCCGGCCCGAACTTGTCGATGAGGCTGCAAGGCAGTTCCTCGTCCACACCCGCTATCTTGCCGATCGCAAGACCGGCCTCTGGTTCCACGGCTGGACCTTCAAGGGCCATCACAATTTCGCTGAAGCGCGCTGGGCCCGCGGCAATGCCTGGATTACCGCCGGCATGCTGGATCTGTTCGACCTCGCGGATATGGCAAAGCCGGTGAAAGATTACCTGCTCGGCGTCTTGGTGGCGCAGGTCAACGCGCTCCTGCCGCTGCAGACTGCCTCGGGCGCTTGGCGCACCCTCCTGGACGATCCCTCGTCCTACGAGGAGATCTCCGCGACCGCGGGCTTCGGCTACGGCCTCCTGAAAGGTTACCGCCTCGGCCTCGGAACGCCCGAGTGGCGGGCCGCCGGCTTGAAAGCCGTCGACGCGATCCTCGCAAATATCGACGCTACAGGCACCGTGCTCAACGTCTCCTACGGCACGCGCATGGGCCATGACCTGCAATTCTACAAAGACATCCCGATCCAGCCGACGGGTTACGGCCAGGCGCTGGCGATCCTCTGCCTCTCCGAGGCTCTTCGCCATGTGGAAACGGGAGAACAGGCGGCATGACGATGAAAATTCTCTACGGCGCCGGCCCGAACGACATCAAGACCTACGATACGGCCCGGCTGCGCGCCGAATTCTTGATGGAAGACCTGTTCCAGGAAGGCAAGGTCTCCTTTACTTACACCCATGTCGACCGCCTGATCCTCGGCGGCGCTGTCCCCACGTCGAGCACCCTGGCATTCTGTTCGGGTGAGGATATCGGCACACCCTTCCTTCTCTCGGCCCGCGAGATGGGCGTGGCCAATCTCGGCGGCACGGGCGTCGTCTCTGTCGACGGCAAGAGCTTTACGCTTGAAAACCGCGACGTTCTTTATATCGGCCGCGGTGCACGCGAGATTTCGGTCGCTAGCGCCTCCGCAGACAAGCCCGCTCGCCTCTACATGAACTCGGTGCCGGCAGGCGCCGATATCCCGCACCGCCTGATCAAGCGGGCGGAATCGAAGATGCTGACTTTCGGCGATCCCAAGCGCGCCAATCTGCGGAATCTCCGGATGTACATCCATCCGGAAGTCGCACCCTCCTGCCTGCTTCTGCTGGGCATTACCGACCTTGCCGAGGGCAGCGTCTGGAACACCATGCCGCCCCACCTCCATGAACGGCGCATGGAAGCCTATTGCTATTTCGACCTCGCGCCTGAGGAGCGGGTCGTCCATCTGATGGGCCGCCCTGAAGAAACCCGCCACCTCCTCGTCAAGAACCTGGATGCGGTGCTTTCTCCGGCATGGTCGATCCATATGGGCGCCGGCACCGGCCCTTACGCCTTCGTCTGGGGCATGACCGGCGAAAACCAGGAATATAACGACGTGGCCCCCGTGGCCCTCAGCGAATTGAGATAAGACTGCCATGAATCCTGAAGCGAACTGGATGCGGAAAAACTTGAAGCCGGGCGAAGCGGTTCGCTACTGGCAGCTTGGCCGCACGGCGCAAGAGCGTTTCGACGTACCCGACGCTCCGATGAAGGGCGAGATGGACCCGTTCTTCTTCCTCACCAAGGTGAAGAACTTCATCCCTCACGAATATCCCTGCCGCACCATCTTTGCGGAAACCTATCGCGGCAAACGGCCCGAGGTTCGCGGAGAATTCGAAGCCGCCCGCTGGTGGCTGCCCTTCGGGTCGCCGCGGCTCGATCTTTCCGGTTTCTGGTTCCGCCCCACCCGCCTTGCCACCTGGACCCGCACCTATGTCGAAGCGGAAGCCGCCGGCACGGCGAAGGTTCGCCTCGGCACCTGTGGCGGCGCCGTCCTTTGGCTGAACGGCCAGGAAATCGGCTGGATGGCGCCCTATAGCCGCAACCTCGAAGCCAAGCAGGAGTTCGAACTGCCGCTTGTGGCGGGCCTCAATGAAATCACCCTCTTCTTCGACGATCTCGCCGAGCGCGACGCCCGCTATTTCTATCAGTTCGACTATCTGTCCGGTCCGGCGGCGAGCGTCGCCCTGCCTGTGCCCGTCGCAGGCCACGTCGCCGAAAGCCTTGAAACGGCGCTCGACGGAATGCACCTCGACCGCCCGCACTATTTCGGTGGCGACATCACTCTTCTCTTCGCGGAGGCACTGCCGGTCGAGGTCGACGTCAATGTCGCGATCGAGGGCGATTTCATGTCGCGTGAGCGTTTCGATTTCGACTTCGTCCTGCCGGCCGGCGCCAGGAGCCTCAATGTCGGTCCATCCGAAAAAGCGCCCGCCGATTTCCGTCACCTGCGCGTCACGCTGAATGCCGGCGGCTTCGTCGCCTCCCGTTCGCTCGGTGTCGAGATCTGCCACGCCGAGCGTCAGGGTAAGGCTCCCACTTCTCTAGCGGACCGCATTGCTGAAACGCTCAGCGAAGTGTCGGAATATTCCGAGCGCGACACCGTCCGCGCCTTTGCGCGCCTGGCAAGCGGCCGCGCCGGCGAAGATACGGACGCAATGATCGAGGAAATCCTGCCCTCGATCGAGGACTGCCACGATTGCGCGGATTTCTCTCTTGTGCCGCTCATCTGGTCGCGCACCGCCTGGGGCGGCGACATCAATGAAAAGACCCGTGCCCGCATCGATGCGGCGATCCTGAACTATCGCTTCTGGATGGATGAGCCGGGCAATGACGTTCAGTGGTATTTCTCCGAAAACCACGCATTGCTTTTCCACACCTCCGCCTATCTTGCCGGCCATCTTCTCCCAGAGGCCACCTTCGTCCGTTCCGGCCGTAAAGGTTCGGAGCAGGCGAAGGTGGGCGCGGAGCGCGTGCGTGCCTGGCTTGATCATTTCGAGCATTGGGAGATGGCGGAATTCAACTCCGCCCCTTACTTCCCGATCGATCTCAAGGGCCTGACGGCGCTTGCGGCGCTCTCGCCGGACAGGGACATCGCCGACCGCGCCAAGGCCGGCATCGTCCGGCTCTGCGAAGTCATCGCCCGTTCGGCCCACCATGGCATGGTCACTGCAGCTCAGGGACGTTCCTACGAACACACGCTCTGCGCCGGACGCTCGCTTGAGCTCTCCGCCGTCGCTCGCCTGCTCTGGGGCAAGGGCTGGTATGGCCGCCGCGTGCACTGCCTGCCGCAGATGGCCGTCTGCCTCCGCGACCATGGCCTTGAAATTCCGGCATCCTTTGCTGCAATTGCGGACCATCGCGATGAAAAGCATCAGGAATGGCGTTTTGCCCAAGGCGAAAATTCCTTCGCCGCGCTTTATCACTACAAGGGAGAACACTTCGCCATGGGCTCCACCGTCCACTACCGGTGGGACGAATGGGGTTACCAGGAAACCGTCCTGCACCTGCGCATCGGCGAGAAGCCCGAAGCGGCGATCTGGATCAACCATCCCGGCGAAACCATCCAGTTCGGCTACGGCCGGCCCTCCTATTGGGGCGGCTGCGGCACCATCCCGCGCGTGCAGCAGTATCGCGGTCTCGCGATGCTTGAATTCACTACCTATGAGGAACAGCCGGATTTCACCCACGCTTGGTTCCCGAAGGCGGAATTCGACGAAACCCGTGTTTCCGGCACGCTGGCGCTCGCCCGCTCCGGCAATGGTGCTGTTCTGCTGCGCGCCGGCTCCGATCTGGTGCCGACGACCGAAGGCCCGTCGGCCGGAGCCGAATTGCGTCAATATGGCCAGAAGACCCGCTGGATCGTCCGCGTCTGCGAGGCCGGCGATCTGGCCTCTGTCGAAAGCCGCTTCAGCGCGCTTGCCGCCAGCCGGGATTCCGAAGGCTCATTCATTGTCGAAGATCCGGAATATGGTAGCGTCCGCTTCAGGGCCGACGGCAGCGTGGAAGCCGAAGGCCGCGTCATCGCGCGGGCAGATTTTACGGTCAAGGGCGAGGCAAGTCTGCTGAACCCGAGTTGAGAAGAAACCGGACGGGAGGAGGCCCTGTCCATAAGGAGGAGGAAATGAACATGAAAATGAAATCGCTTCTGGCAGGCACAACGCTCGCCCTTCTGATGTCGACTGCGGCACACGCCGGCGACGTGCGCATCATGTGGTATTCGGACGGCGTCGAAGGCGACGTCATGAAAGACCTCGTCGGTCGCTTCATGAAGGAAAATCCCGGCATCAACGTCATCCTCGACAACGTCGCCTATAGTGTCATCAAGGAGCAGCTACCGGTTCAGCTCGAAGCCGGCAACGGCCCGGACATTGCCCGCGTCACCGCGTTGAAGGACCTGTCCAAGCACTGGCTCGACCTGCGCCCGCTGGTTAAGGACGCCAAATACTGGGACGAGAATTTTGGCGACAAGGCCGACTGGATGCGTCCGGACGGCTCCAACCAGATCTCCGGTTTCATGACCCAGCTCACGCTGACCGGCGGTTATGCCAACAAGACGCTGTTCGAACAGGCCGGCGTCGAAATCCCGGGCCCGAAGGCCACCTGGGACGAATGGGCGGCTGCAGCCAAGAAGGTTGCCGAAAGCCAGAAGATTCCGTTTGCCATGGCGATCGACCGCTCCGGCCACCGCATCACCGCTCCGAACCTTTCCTATGGCGCAAATTACGTCGGCAAGGACGGCAAGCCCGCCCCGCTCGACAAGGGCGCCAAGGAATTTCTGACCAAGTTCGTCAACTGGACGGCCGACGGCACCTTCTCCAAGGACGTCTGGGTTTCAGCTGCCGGCAACACCTACCGTGCCGCCGCCGAAGACTTCATCAACGGCCAGCTCGCCTTCTATTATTCCGGCTCCTGGCAGGTGGCGAACCTTGCGACCAAGATCGGCAGCAATTTCGATTGGGTAGCCACCGGCAGCCCCTGCGGCCCCGCAGCCTGCACCGGCATGCCGGGCGGCGCCGGCCTTGTTGCGGTGAAATACACCAAGAACCCGACGGAAGTCGCCAAGGTCATGGACTGGATGGCAAGCGAGGCGGTCGTCAAGGAATTCTCCGAACGCACCCTCTTCCTGCCCGCCCACAAGGCAGTGGTCGAAAAGGGCGGTCTTAACTTCAAGACCGACAACGCCCAGGCCAAGGCTGCTCTGACCAAATATGTCGAAGCCTCCAAGACCACGGCCGAGACGGCTCTGAAGCTCCCCGGCTGGCGCTGGTCCGACACGGTTTATGCCGCGATCGTCACCCGCATTGGTCAGACGCTGGCCGGCGAACTGAAGGTCGACGATGCCTTCACGCGCATCGATGCCGACATCGCCCAGAAGGTGAAGGACAGCGGCCAGTGATAGCTGCATTGGCGTGAACCCCTCACCCCACCTCCGCTCAGCGCACCCTCTCCCCGCAAGCGGGGTGAGGGGAAACGGCGACGGCGCGGCAAGTCCTTCTCCCCGCCTGCGGGGAGAAGGTGCCGGCAGGCGGATGAGGGCAAGCCGCGCCATCCGGATAAGAAGATAAGGAGGGATGGAATACCAAGATGAGCACGACGTCTCTCAGCGACCGCCTCGGCAGCCTCCTCATGGCGCCCGTGCATCTTCTGATGCGCATCATCGACGTGCCCCTGCGCGCCGTTCAGAAAGCGACCGGCATCAGCGGCATGGCGGCCTTCTTCCTTGCGCCGAACATGCTGATCTTCGGCATCTTCGTGCTCCTGCCGCTCGTCATCAACTTCGTCTATTCGATGACCGGAGGCACGGCCTTCTTCCTTGCCGAGCGCAATTTCGTCGGCGCCGAGCAATATTCCCGCCTCTTTACCTGCGGTAGCTATCTCGATCCGATGTCCTGCCAGGAGGATGCCTTCTGGACGGCGGTCGGCAACACGTTCTGGTTCGTGATCCTGCAGGTGGCGCTGATGATCGGCGTTTCGCTGATTACGGCATTGATCCTCAACCGCGATCTCGCCGCCCGCTCCTTCTGGCGCGCCGTCTTTTTCTTCCCCGTCCTCCTGTCGCCGGTCGTCGTCGGCCTGATCTGGAAATGGATCCTGCAGCGCCAGGGCCTCCTGAATTTTGGCCTCTACCAGTTCGGTATCGAGCCCTATACCTGGCTCACGGACCGCAACTGGACCTTCGCCGCCACGATCGGCGTCTCGATCTGGGCGCATATGGGCCTCTACACGCTGATCCTGCTCGCCGGCCTGCAGGCGATCCCGAAGGACCTCTATGAGGCCGCCGAAATGGACGGCACCAAACCGGAGCGCGTTTTCCGGCGCATCACGTTGCCGCTGCTGGCGCCCAATCTTCTCGTCGTCGTCGTCCTCGCCCTGATCAAGGCCGTGCAGATCTTCGACGAGGTCTACGTGCTGACCGGCGGCGGTCCAGGTACCAGCACGCTCTATCTGACCCAGTATATCTATGAGACCGGCTTTGCCTCGGCGCTCCGCAATCCGGGGCTCGCCGCTGCCGCCTCGATCCTGATGGGCCTCGTGCTCGTGGTGCTTACTCTGGTCCAGCTCGGCATCGGCCAGCGTGGCGAAAAGAAGGGGAAACGCTGATGGGTGTCGCCTCCCGCTTCATTCTGCGCCGCCGTGGCGGCAAGGGCTGGCATTGGACGGATATCGTGACCTGGCTCTGGCTCGTCGGCGGCCTGATCATCATGTTCGGTCCAGCCGTCTGGCTCGCCTTTTCGTCCTTCAAGACGCCGGCAGCGCTTGCCGAATTCCCCCCGTCCATCCTGCCCTACGTCACCCAGCAGGCGACGGTCCAAGGTTATGACAAGCCGCTGCAACTCTTCGAGGCCAAGCTTCCGGACGGCTCGACGCGGGTGCTCGCCGAAGTCCGCCGTATCGGCGTCATGAGCCAGATGGTCGATCCGAAAACGCCCGGGGAAATCATCAAGGTCAATATGAACAACCGCACGCCGGTGCGAACCCTCTCCTTCGCGACGGAGAATTATACCGAACCCTTCGTGCACTTTGACTTCCTGCGCTACCTCTGGAATTCCGTCTTCGTCACGGTCACCGCGACGCTGATCACACTGATCGTCAATTCCATGGCCGCCTTCGCGCTGTCGAAATATGAGTTCAGGGGCCGCAGTCTTGCGATGCTGATCATCCTCGCCACCCTGATGGTGCCGCTCTCGGTCATCATGGTGCCGCTCTATTCGATCATCTCGTCGCTCGGCCTGTTCAACAGCCTGTGGGGCGTCATCTTGCCGACGGTCGCCACCCCGACCGGCGTCTTCATCCTGCGCCAGTACATGCTGACCATCCCCGATGAACTGATCGACGCGGCGCGCATGGACAAGGCGTCGGAATGGCAGATCTACTGGCGCATCGTCCTGCCGCTAACGGCGCCGGCACTCGCCGTGCTCGCTATCTTCTCGGTCGTCTGGCGCTGGAACGACTTCCTCTGGCCTCTAATCGTGCTGTCGCGCCGCGAGCTCTATACCCTGCAGGTAGGGCTCAGCATCTATTCGGGCGAGCTGAACGTCCAGTGGCATTTCATCCTGGCGATGACCGTGGTGACCATGATCCCGGTCGTGCTGGTCTTCATCTTCCTGCAGCGTTTCATCACCACCGGCATTGCCGGCACCGGTCTGAAGTAAGGAATACCGATCGATGGGCGAAATCAAACTCACCGATGTTAACAAGTCCTTCGGTTCCGTCCATGTCCTGAAGGACATCGACCTCCACATCAAGGACGGCGAATTCGTCGTCTTCGTCGGACCGTCGGGCTGCGGCAAGTCGACCCTTCTGCGCACCATAGCAGGCCTCGAAAAGGTCACCGGCGGCGAGATTCAGATCGACGGCAAGCGGGTGAACGAGGTCACCGCGGCCGACCGCGGGCTAGCCATGGTCTTCCAGTCCTATGCGCTTTATCCGCATATGAGCGTACGTCAGAACCTCGCCTTCGGGCTTGAAAACTCGAACATGCCGAAGGCGGAGGTCGCCGAACGCATCGGGGAAGCTGCCCGCATGCTAGAGATCGAGCCCTATCTCGAGCGCCGTCCCGGCCAGCTCTCCGGTGGCCAGCGCCAGCGCGTCGCGATCGGCCGCGCCATCGTCCGCCGCCCGACCGCCTTCCTGCTCGATGAGCCACTCTCCAACCTCGACGCGGAGCTGCGCGTCTCGACCCGTGCCGAACTCGCCGCTCTCCACGCCCGCATCGGCTCGACGATGATCTATGTCACCCATGACCAGGTGGAGGCGATGACCCTCGCCCATCGCATCGTGGTCATGCGCGCCGGAAAGATCGAGCAGGTCGGCACGCCGCTCGAACTCTATAACACACCTGCCAACCGTTTCGTCGCCGGCTTCATCGGCGCACCGCACATGAACTTCCTCTCCGGCGAAGTCGTGGAAAAGGAAGCGGGCAACGCGACTCTCCTGATCGGCGGCAGCCATCGCCTGCTGGTGCCGATGTCCGATCGAAAACTCTCCGTCGGCGACAAGTTGACCATCGGCATCCGTCCGCAGCACATCACGCTCGCAAACGACCCCGGCAGCCTGAGGGTCAAGGTTCGGCTCGTCGAGGCACTGGGGTCCGAAACCGTCATTCATGCGGATCTTAACGGTGAAAAGCTGCTCGCCGTCGTCCCCGGCCAGCGACAGATTTCCCCCGGCGACGACGCGCATTTCTCCGTCGCCGGTGCTCCGCTGCACCTGTTTGACGGAAACGGGTCGAGGGTAAAGGGGTAGATCAGCTCCTTCCGAGCTAACTCCCCTATCGGACGGGCTAATGGCCGCTCCGATAGGGATAGGATAATTTGACGGCGTCCATGTAAAAGGAGGCCTCAATGACCCGCTTGTTCATGATGCTGCTTTCGACGGCAATTCTCGCGCCGCTTTCGCTGTCGCCTGTCTATGCCCAAAACAAGACCGTGACCACAAAGCCGACGGTAGACAGCATCCCGGCAGGTCGTTCGGTTCTCTACAATGACGGGAAATGCCCGGCCGGCCAGATCGCGCGCTATACCAAGTCCCGGTACAAGGAGCAGATGGGGAGAAAGTGCGTCCATATCACCGGTTTCGGCAAATAGCGGCTCACACGTTTAAAGATACCCTTGGAAAAAACTCAGTACCGCCCGGCGCATCGCCGGCGTCTCCTGATGCCCGACACCGACCTCCGGCAGAAAGACGAACGCGCTGAGCGCTTCGGCCTTCAGATAGGCTGCCTCGGTCTCCGCGAAGGCGATGTCGACCGCCTCCGGCGGTGTCAGCGGATCATCCCAGCCCACGCAGATCAGCTGCGGTCGCGGCGCCACGAGGCCCGCAATCTCTCCGGTCGACGTCTCTTTCAATAGTCCCGGCACCGTCAGGTAATGTCCGTGACGGTTATGCGCGCCGGTTCTGACAAGCGCTGCAAAATCCGCGTAACAGCAGAGATGCGCCGCCGCTTTCACCTGCGGATCGACCGCGGCGAGAAAATAGGCAAGCGTCGCGCCCATGGAAATGCCCGTCGCGCCGATCCGCGCCGGATCCACCTCCGGCCGTGTCGCAAGCCAGGAAAGCGCCGCCGCCTGCTCCGAAACCATCTGCCCGAATAGCGTCTTGCCATGCCAGAGCGCCGCCTTGGCCGCCGCGTCCTCCGTTAGATCCGCCCGTTCGCCGAAGGTCGGCATGTCGATGCAAAGCACCACATAGCCGTCCCGCGCCAACATTGGCCCGGGGGCGTCAAGCAGCGCCTGCCTGCCGTCGATCAATTCGGACGCGCCGATATCGTAGCGGCCGCCATGCGCATGAGCGTAGACGATAGCAGGCCCGGGCCTGACGGAAGCTTTGCTTGGACGCGTCAGGAAGCCACGCACAGGCGTCCCGTCCGACAGCTGGAACTGGAGGCGTTCGATAACATAACCGTCGAGAAATTCGGTCCGGTTCTCGACAACATTCAACGTGAGGTCTTCGAAAACCAGCAGCTCCTTCAAGCGCGCAACGGTTATTGTCCCCTTGCCCATTCCTTCCCCCGGCATCGGCTGTCCGGGGATGATTTTCTTCCATCCCCGCCCGTTTTTCAAAGACATAGACGAAATTCCATCCCCTCGCATCCCCGTCCAAGCAAGTCCCGCCTACAATTTCCCTGTCCCGCTTCGGCTACACCGGCCCGCATAACCGGCGAGGCGGGACCGGTGATCTGGCGAACCGCCCTTATGCAAGCGGGTCGTCAGGGGCTGCGCAGAAAATGGTTCCCCTCTCGCCGGAACCGGCGGGGCGTGCGTGTGTCGCACACAAACCGGCCCTGATAAACATCAATCGACAAACGGGCCGCCGCAGAGGAACCGGAGTTGCGCGGAAAAACACACCGAACGGGACACGTCGCGTGTCACCTATAAATTTACTTACGAGGCACTCGACGTGTCCCGGCCGATAGCCTGTCCTCGGGCCTGACCCGAGGAAAACCGCGACAGCACCAAGGGACGAGTCTGCCCGCACAAAGGAACCGCAAGGTGGATAAGCAGGATTTCAGTGAATACGAAAAACGCCGCGCCGAGCAACACGAGAAACTGTGCCGCGCTACCGCATTGCTCATGTGCCTGGACCATCGGATCTGCCACCTGCGCGCCTGTTATCGCAAACGCATGTGTAGTGGCCCAATGCGTCCCTCGCCTCATCAGGCGGGAGCGGTCCGTGCCCAGCGGGAAATCGGCCTCAGCGGCAAGGCCTGCGCCGAGCTTCCATTCTGCGTGGCGAACATGGCGGCACAGTTGTTCGGCCGCTACAGCAAGCTCAGAAGCGACCTTCAGCAGGTGGCAATCGACGTTCCAGAGCTGGATCTGCTCCAGGCTTGCAGAGAGGTTGCAGCCAAGCCGCCCTTGAAGCGAAGACCTCTTGACTTCTTCCCCCGCTCATCCGACTTCAAACGATGAAACCAAGGGGATGAAACCATGACCGAAGCCGTCCGCAGCACCATCGATCAGAGCGAAGTCGACCGGTTCTCCGCCATGGCCGCTGAATGGTGGGATCCGACGGGCAAGTTCAAGCCCCTCCACAAGTTCAACCCCGTGCGTCTCACCTATATCCGCGACCGCGTCTGCGAGAATTTCGGCCGCGATCCGAGAAGCCATCTGCCTCTCTCCGGCCTGCGCTTCCTCGATATCGGCTGCGGCGGCGGTCTTCTGTCGGAACCGGTCGCCCGCATGGGTGCGACCGTCGTCGGCGCCGATCCCTCGGAAAAGAACATCGGCATCGCCTCGACCCATGCCGCCGAGACCGGCACCACGGTCGACTACCGCGCCGTCACCGCCGAACAGCTGGCGGAAGCCGGCGAGACCTTCGACATTGTTCTCAACATGGAAGTGGTGGAGCATGTCGCCGATGTCGATTTCTTCATGACCACCTGCGCAAAAATGGTCCGGCCCGGCGGGCTGATGTTCGTCGCCACCATCAACCGCACTTTCAAGGCCGGCGCGCTGGCGATTTTCGCAGCCGAAAACATCCTCCGCTGGCTGCCGCGCGGAACCCATCAATACGAAAAGCTTGTCCGTCCGGAAGAGCTGGAAAAGCCGCTATCCGCAAGCGGCATGCAAATCATCCACCGCACCGGCGTTTTCTTCAACCCGCTCCAGGACCGCTGGAACCTCTCCCCCGACATGGACGTCAACTATATGCTGCTGGCGAAGCGCGCGGAGTGAGGGCTTCTATGGCCTGGGCTTCATCATAGGTTGAAGACATCCATTGACAGCGTTGGCAATCCCGCCCCGGACCGTGCCCATTCCCTGAACCTCTGCTACACTTCAAAAAAGCGAAGGGGCCGAAGCGGTGTTGAACCTCTCCAGCCCTATCGGGTTCTTTGAAATATTGCTTTGCTAAGTGCGATCAGTTCGCATCCTCCGGCAGCACCGGCAGCGGGGCCACCTCGATGCCTTCGTCGAGAAGATCCTTCACCTCGCCGAGGCTCGCCTGGCCGATGATGCCGCGGGCATCCGCCTCCCCGTAATGGATCTTGCGGGCTTCTTCCGGAAATTTCTCGCCCACGTCCTCGGCACTGGCCTTGATCGCAGCGACGGCTTCCTTGACCTTGGCAATCATCTCCTGGCGGGCCATGTCCATGACGATCTCGCGCTTCTCTTCCTTTTTGCGCGCGGTCGAAACCGACGGCGCCATCAGCGTCTTGGAAATCGACGCGGAGTTGCAGGCCGGACAGGTGAGAAATCCGCTTTGTCTCTGGCGATCGAATTCCGCGCTCGTCGAAAACCAGCCTTCGAACGTGTGGGCATTTTCACAACTGAGAGAATACTTGATCAAGCGGCAACACCTCCCGCCGCATCGGACACGGTGTCCAGGGTGAATTCGCGGGCATTCTTGAGGTTCGGGATTTTTCCACGCGCGGCCTTCACCGCGGCGATGTCGATGTCGGCAAGCACGACCGCCTCGCCTGTACCGCCGGCGGAGGCGAGTATCTTGCCCCAGGGGTCGACGATCATGGAGTGGCCGAAGGTTTCCCGGCCGTCTTCATGCACCCCGCCTTGAGCGGCAGCTATCACGAACGCGCCGTTCTCGATGGCTCGCGCCCTGAGCAGCACTTCCCAATGTGCTTCGCCCGTTTGACGGGTAAAGGCCGCAGGCACCGTCAGGATTTCCGCACCCGCCAGCGCTTCCGTTCTGAAGAGTTGGGGGAAGCGCACATCGTAGCAGATCGCAAAACCCAACCTGGCAAACGGCAGATCGGCAACGCGTGCCTCCGCGCCCGGCTCATAGGCGGAGCTTTCGCGCCAGCTTTCGCCGTTGTCGAGATCGACGTCGAACATGTGGATCTTGTCATAGCTCGCGATCTGCCGGCCGCCGGGAGCGAAGAGGAAGGAGCGATTGGCGATCTTGCCATCATTTCTCGCAATGGCGGTCGAACCGATATGCAGGTGGATGCCGAGTTCCTGAGCGAGGCTGCGGGCCGTAGAAACGATGATATCGCCGGTCTCGTCGCGCAGCGCGGCACGCATCGCCTGCCGGTCGCGCTGCAGCGCCCCGGTCATCTCCGGCGTCTGGATATAGATTGCCCCCTGCGCGGCGGCTTCACGTACCAGCCGCACCATGTCGAGAGCGTTCTTTTCCGGATCGACGCCGGAACACATCTGGATCGCTGCTGCCTTGAATGTCATCCCTTGCTCTCCTCAAGCCACCAGCATCGGATCCAGCTTGCCCGCACGATCGAGCGCGTGAAGATCGTCGCATCCGCCGACATGCTCGCCGTTGATGAAGATCTGCGGAAACGTCGAGCGGCCGTTCGCCTTGCCGATCATCTCCTCGCGCAATTCCTTGGAATAGGTCGCATCGTGTTCGACGTATCGGACGCCCTTGGACTCCAGCAGAGCCTTTGCACGAGCGCAGTAGCCGCAATATTCACGGGTATAGATAGTCACGTCTGCCATCGTTTTCTCCGGCGCAGCCCCATTGGGCGAAAAGCCGGAGGACGGCCGCGCATGAACTGTCATCTATTGTCATATAGGGGTGGAAATAGCCATTGCAAAGGTCAAAACCGTGACCTCCGCGGCCCCGGCCTTCTTGAGGATGCGGGTAGCGGAGGAGATCGTCGCTCCGGTGGTATAGACATCGTCGACGAGCACCAGCCGCTTGCCGAAGATATCCGCCTCACGGCCGGGCGCGATGGCGAAAGCGGCCCGAACGTTATCCTGCCGGGCGCGGGCCGAAAGCCCCACCTGTCGGCTCGTGCGTTTGATGCGCACCAGCGTCGACGACAGAAACGGCTTGCCGCTTTTCTCGGCCAGATGCCGCCCCAGTTCTGCCGCCTGGTTGAACTTCCTGAAAACAAGGCGCGAGCGGTGGAGGGGAACCGGAAGAATGCCGTCACAGCGATCGACATGGCCTTCGGCCGCGCGCAGCATCCAGCCGGACATCATCGGGGCCAGATCGGTGCGGTCCCGATACTTCAGCGCGTGTACGAGGTCGCGTGCCGCTCCGTCGAAGATCGCAGCCGACCGCAGCCGGTCAAAAACCGGCGGATCGGCGATTGCCTGGGCCGAAAGCATGCCTGCCCCGGGATCGTGGGAAAACGGCAAGCCAAGGGCTTCGCAAAACGGCCGCTCGATGAAACGGATTTCGCGCCAGCAGGACGGGCAGAGGCCTCCATGCCGGCCGGTGAGAATGCCGCAGCCGGGACAGGCGGGGGGATAGACGAGATCGCCGAGCCGCCGCGTCCACGTCAGGGCAAACGGTGGTACAAAACGAAGAATGCTGGTGCTTGGCTCTCCGGACATGTCTTGACAATAACGCAGGGAGCGCGCCTTTGCGAAGCAGGAATGTGAGTGTGCAAGACATGGAAATTCTCTTCGACGAACAGCTGGTGAAGGCCAGACGCGAGCGTGCCCTGGCAAAGGCGGACCGCAAGGCGGCTTTCCTCTTGGAGATCGCCGGGCGCGAGATGGCTGACCGCCTTGCCGTCGTCGAACGCCGTTTCGAAACGGCCGTCGAATTGCACGGCGGCATCGGCGCAGCCGCCCATGAAGCCATGGCTACCGGGAAGATCGGCAATATGCGCCGTGTCGAGACGAGCCTGGCTTTCGCTGAGCCCGGAGAGACGATTGAGGCCGCGCCCTGGGAAGACGTGCCTCTCGAACCGGAATCCGTCAACCTGGTGCTTTCGCCGCTCGCTCTGCATCTCGTCAACGACACGCCGGGCGCGCTGATCCGCATTCGCCGCGCCCTGAAGCCGGATGGCCTGTTCCTCGCCGCCATTCCCGGTGCCGGCACGCTCAGCGAACTGCGCGACGTTCTCTTGTCTGCCGAGGCGGAGTTAACGGGCGGCGCAAGCCCCCGTGTCGCACCCTTTGCGGATGTCCGCGATGTCGGGGCACTGCTGCAGCGCGCGGGTTTCGCACTGCCGGTCGTCGATATCGAAACCTATACAGTCCGCTACGATTCGCTTTTCGGGCTGATGCGTGACCTTCGCGCCATGGGCATGACGAACCCGCTTTCGGGCCGCAGCCGGGTGCCGGTGACGAAGGCGTTCTTCATGCGGGCTGCAGAACTTTACGCGGAACGTTATTCCGATCCGGACGGCCGCATCCGTGCGACCTTCTCGATCATATATGCATCCGGCTGGGCACCGCATGAAAGCCAGCAGAAACCGCTGAAACCAGGGTCCGCGAAGATGCGGCTGGCCGATGCCCTGCGTAAGGAAACAGAGTAGACCCGTTAGTCCATGGCGCTGCTATAGGTGTCTGCGACCCCGCCGAAAAGGGCGTCCATCGCCTCGTAGTACTGACCCAAACCGGCAAAAAGCGCGACAGCTATGAGCGAGATCAGCAGGCCGTATTCCACCGCCGTCGCCCCGCCTTCGTCGCGCATGAAGAACCGGAGGAGACGCATGGGCAGCCCTTTTCGACGAGAAGTCTCTGATCTGCCCCACCTTAAGGTAGAATCGTTAATTAGCAGTCATCACCGGAGCCGTAGCCTTCCACGATGCATATGGAGCCCGGCGTTTCCTGCAGCACGCTGCGGCGAATTGTATAGACCTTCGTGCCCTTTTCGGCAGGCCTGATCGAACCCGTCGTGATCCGGTCGAAATCTTCCTGGACATGCGCCATCCGCTCGTCGCTGCGGTCTGCCAGCATCGGCGTCACGATCAAAGCGAGTGCGATGGCAGCCGTGCCGAACAGGAGCGCGATATTGAGCGCTCCGGTCCTGCCGGATCCACGCGCCGCCCGCTGTCGAATCCGCGCAGTCTTCCAGAATTCCTCGTCCATGCCTTCGAAGTCTCGTAAAACGCGGTTACTTGGTGAGCCCAAAAGGTGCCACAATCGGCTAAACGAACCCTTAACGCAGAATGAATTCGATTCTGCTAATTTTAACGATCAAAGCAGGTCTTGAAGGATCGGGATCAACGGCTCGTCGGCCGGCGGCATGGGATAATCCCGCAATGCATTCGGCCGCACCCATTTGATCGCCTGACCTTCCCTCCCGACCGGAATGCCCTCGTAACGCCGGCAGATATAAAGCGGCATCAGGAGGTGGAACGTCTCGTAGGTGTGGCTGGCGAAGGTGAGCGGCGCCAGGCACGGGATTTTCGTCACGATGCCAAGCTCTTCGTGGAGTTCGCGCACCAGCGTCTCCTCGGGCGTTTCGCCGGGCTCGACCTTGCCGCCCGGAAATTCCCAGAGGCCTGCCAGCGTCTTGCCTTCGGGACGCTGTGCGAGCAGGATTCGCCCGTCGGTATCGATGAGGGCGCAGGCGGCAACCAGCAGGAGCTTGCGAGGGGTCTCGTTCATGCCGGCATGTCCTGCCGCCAGTAGCGGTATTCATAGGCCTTGCGGAAACCGAACTTGCGGTAGAGCGCCAGCGCCGGCGCATTGTCGGCAACGACCTGAAGCCAGGCCGAACGCGCGCCGCTGATACGTGCCCAGCGCAGGGCCGAGGAGAGAATTTCCGTGCCTATACCCTCTCGCCGATATGCTTCGACGACGGCAAAGGAAATAATCCCGGCCAGATCGTTGTCCTGCACACAGAGCGCCATCGCGATCGGCCCGTCGACGGCACTCTCCTTGATGAAGAAGCCCGATGGCGGCTTGATCGCCGAGAGAATTTCCGCCATCGCCGGCTTCAGCGCGGCATCCTCGCCATTGACCGCAAGCGTCGCATCGGTGAACCGGCCGACATCGTGGCTCGGCAGGTAGTCGAGCGTGTCGGGCAATTCGAGTGCGGTAAGATCGACAGTCAGCACGTCGACCGTTTCGAAGGCCCGCCATCCTTCCGCCTTAAGATGGTCGAGCAGAAGAGGCGGGGCAAGCGGCGTCTCGCGGACGAGAAGCGGCCGGCCGTAGCTTTCGAACCGCTTGCGCGCCTTCTGAAGCCGCGTCGCCATGTCCCGATGATCGGAAGGGTCAAGCGGCACGATGCAGTTGAGGCGCTTCGAGGGATGGCCACCGGTGAGTCGCACCTGCCAGCTTCCGTCATAGACGACGGACGCCGCCGGCCAGGCCCGGAAGCCGACGGCTTCGAGGCGTCGCACCAGCGGCAGGTCGCCTTGCGGAGATGATGACTGTATCAATCCCGTCAGCTCCGATAGTCGCCGTTGATGGCGACATATTCCTTGGTCAGGTCGCAGGTCCAGACGGTGGCGGTACCGCTGCCGAGACCGATATCCACTTTGACCGGAATGTCTTCCTCTTTCATCACCGCCGTGGTGGCGGCTTCCGAATAGGCCGGATCACGCTCGCCGTCGACGGCTACCCGCACACCGCCGAACCAGATCGCCAGACGATCGCGGTCGGCCATCTCGCCGGACTTGCCGACGGCCATGACGATGCGGCCCCAGTTGGCGTCCTCACCGGCAATGGCCGTCTTGACCAGAGGGGAATTGGCGATCGAAAGCGCGATCTTCTTGGCAGCCGCATCGCTCTCGGCCCCGGTCACGGTGATTTCGACCATCTTGCGGGCGCCTTCGCCGTCGCGCACCACCTGCAGGGCAAGATCCCTGAGCAGATCGTTGAGCGCGGCACGAAAACCTTCCAGGCGGACATCGTCAGCGCTCTCGACACGGGCCTGCCCGTCCTCAGCCGCGGCACCGGTCGCAAACAGCATCAGCGTGTCGGAGGTCGACGTGTCACTGTCGACGGTGACCGAGTTGAACGTCGGGCCGACGCCGGCAGCCAAAAGAGTCTGAAGCACCGGCGAGGCGATATCCGCGTCGGTCGCCACGAAAGACAGCATGGTTGCCATGTCGGGCGCGATCATGCCCGCACCCTTGGCGATGCCGTTGATCGTCACCTTCACGCCGCCGATCTCGGCGGTGCGGGTCGCCACCTTTGGATAGGTGTCGGTGGTCATGATCGCCTTGGCTGCCTCGATCCAGAAGTCGCCCGACGCCTGGCCGTACATTTCGCCGAGCACGCCTGCAAATTTCGTCGCATCCAGCGGTTCGCCGATCACGCCGGTCGAGGCAAGGTAGACTTGCGTTTCCTCGCAACCCACGGCCTCTGCGGCCGACCTGGCAGTGAGCGCGGTCGCAGCCTTGCCTTTGACGCCCGTAAACGCATTGGCATTGCCGGAATTGACCACAACGGCCCGGG
This sequence comes from Neorhizobium sp. S3-V5DH, assembly GCF_004343065.1. Lineage (NCBI taxonomy): Bacteria > Pseudomonadati > Pseudomonadota > Alphaproteobacteria > Hyphomicrobiales > Rhizobiaceae > Neorhizobium > Neorhizobium sp. S3-V5DH. The sequence continues at coordinate 177,970 of NZ_SMCL01000007.1, read as the reverse complement.
CCGATCCGTGCGGCAGATTGGCGCGGCAGAAATCGACTGGAGCCGAGGGGCATTTGGACCGGGTGAAGACCCCCGCAACTGAAGCCGGCTTATCGAAAACCATCAGAAGCACGTCGGTGCGGTTCTTGTACTTGATGCCGGCGGCGGCAGTCGCCATACGCAGGCCGCGCAGAGCTGGCATGTCTGGATAGGATTTCGGAGCGAGCGGAGAAACGGAAGCGGACATCGGAAACAACCTGGCAATAAGGAAAGGCCCGGAAAATCCGGGCCTCAGGGTGGCTCTTCGGACGATTACTGCTGTGCCGGAACGGCCGGCGCGTCGCCGCCATCGCGCATCTTGCTGACGTCGTCGTAGCCCTTCTTCAAGGCTTCATCCATGATCTCGACCTTCTGATCGGCCTTGGCCTTCTCGATCAGCGCCACATACTTGTCGCGCATTACGAGCTGACGGACCTGATCCTCGACCTGATCGAGAGCCGGGGGCGGAGCGTCGCGCTTGTCTTCCAGCTTAATGACATGGAAGCCGAACTGGGACTGAACCGGGGTCTTGGTATAGGCGCCCTTTTCGAGAGTGAAAGCCGCTTCCTCGAATTCCGGCACCATGCGGCCACGGCCGAACCAGCCGAGGTCACCGCCTTCGTCCTTGTTGGAATCCTGCGACTTTTCCTTGGCGATCTCGGCGAAGTCCTTGCCCTTGTCGAGATCGGCGATGACAGCCTTTGCCTCTTCCTCGGTCTTCACGAGAATGTGGCGGGCATGTACCTCTTCCTGCTTCGGAATGCCCGCGATTTCCTTGTCGTAGCGGGCTTTCACTTCTTCCGCGGTGACCGCGTCGATGACGTGCTTGCGGAAATAGGCATTGTGGAGTTCGCGGTCGCCGATATAGGCCATGCGCTTCTTGAAATCTTCGGTATCCTTGATGCCTTCGGCAAGCGCGCCGGAGGCCAGAAGCTTGACGTCAATGGCGCCCGAAAGAGCCGCGACCTTCTTCTGCTCATCCGGAAGCTGAGCAAGCTGCGGGTCAAGATTCTGGATTGCGAGGTCGAGCTCCGACTGGCGGATTTCCAGGCTCCCCACCTTTGCGACAACGGCATCTTCCGCCGAAAATGCCGGAGCCTGGGAGAAGATCGCAGCGGCAAGCGCAGCCGTTACGAGGAATTTGTGGCGCAACATCGATTTACCTTTCAATAGGGCGCCGGCTTCAGAACGTCTGAATCCGGCCGGAAAACCTTCACAAACACCGGATTGTGGCCATTCTGTATCGGCCGCCACCGTTGACATAATTCGACCCCCCTCTTATCTGTCACGCAACTTCGCGTCCAGAAGAGTTTCCGGGCGTGGCGGGTCATTTTGCCGTCATCAAGCCGACACCGGCAGCCCGGCCCGCCGTCCCAAGAACTGAGATCAGAAAGGACCATTCGTATGGTCAGCCTTGGCGGCATCGCCCGCAAATTGTTCGGTTCGGCAAACGACCGTCGCCTCCGCGGCTACCAGCCGAAAATAGACGCCATCAATGCAATTGAGGAAAAGACCAAGGCTCTTTCCGACGAGCAGCTCGCAGCCCAGACTGCGGAATTCAAGAAACTGCTTGCCGAAGGCAAGACGCTCGACGACATCCTCATCCCGGCCTTTGCCGTCGTGCGGGAAGCGTCCCGCCGGGTCCTCGGCATGCGCCCCTTCGACGTGCAGCTGATGGGCGGCATGATCCTTCACGACGGTGCAATCGCGGAGATGAAGACCGGCGAAGGCAAGACGCTGGTGGCAACCCTGCCCGTTTACCTCAACGCGCTCTCCGGCAAGGGCGTTCACGTGGTCACGGTCAACGATTACCTCGCCCGCCGCGATGCGACGACAATGGGCAAGCTCTACGGCTTCCTCGGCCTGACCACGGGCGTCATCGTCCACGGCTTGAGCGACGAGGAGCGTCACGCGGCCTATGCCTGCGACATCACCTACGCCACCAACAACGAACTGGGCTTCGACTATCTGCGCGACAACATGAAATATGAGCGCAGCCAGATGGTCCAGCGCGGCCACAACTATGCGATCGTCGACGAAGTGGACTCGATCCTGGTCGACGAGGCGCGCACGCCGCTGATCATCTCCGGCCCGCTCGATGACCGCTCCGAACTCTACAACACGATCGACGCTTTCATTCCGCTGCTCTCGCCGGAAGATTACGAGATCGACGAGAAGCAGCGCTCGGCCAATTTCTCCGAAGCCGGCACCGAAAAGCTCGAAAACCTGCTGCGCCAGGCGGGTCTGCTGAAGGGCGAAAGCCTCTACGATGTCGAGAACGTGGCGATTGTCCACCACATCAACAACGCGCTGAAGGCTCACAAGCTTTTCACCCGCGACAAGGACTATATCGTCCGCAACGGCGAGATCGTCATCATCGACGAATTCACGGGCCGCATGATGCCCGGCCGCCGTTATTCGGAAGGCCAGCACCAGGCGCTCGAAGCCAAGGAGAAGGTGCAGATCCAGCCGGAGAACCAGACGCTCTCCTCGATCACCTTCCAGAACTATTTCCGCATGTACGCAAAGCTCGCCGGCATGACCGGTACGGCTTCGACGGAAGCGGAGGAATTCGGCAACATTTACAAGCTGGAAGTGGTCGAAGTGCCGACCAACATGCCGATCCAGCGTATCGACGAAGACGATGAGGTCTACCGGAGCTTCGACGAGAAATTCAAGGCGATCATCGCAGAGATCAAGGATGCTCACGAGCGCGGCCAGCCGGTCCTCGTCGGCACGACCTCGATCGAGAAGTCGGAATTGCTGGCGACCATGCTGCGCCAGTCCGGCTTCGACAACTTCCAGGTTCTGAACGCTCGTTACCACGAACAGGAAGCCTATATCGTCAGCCAGGCCGGCGTGCCGGGCGCGGTGACGATCGCCACCAACATGGCCGGCCGCGGCACCGACATCCAGCTTGGCGGCAATATCGAGATGCGCCTTGAGCGCGAACTGGAGGGGATCGAGGATCCGGCAGAACGCTCTGCCAAGGAAACCGCCATCCGCGAAGAGGTCAGGCAGCTCAAGGAAAAGGCGCTTGCCGCCGGCGGCCTCTACGTCATCGCCACCGAGCGCCACGAAAGCCGCCGCATCGACAACCAGCTGCGCGGCCGTTCCGGCCGTCAGGGCGATCCGGGCCGCTCGAAATTCTACCTGTCGCTCCAGGACGACCTGATGCGCATCTTCGGCTCCGACCGCATGGACGGCATGCTGCAGAAGCTCGGCCTAAAGGAAGGCGAGGCGATCGTCCATCCCTGGATCAACAAGGCGCTGGAACGTGCCCAGAAGAAGGTGGAAGCCCGCAACTTCGACATCCGCAAGAACCTTCTGAAATACGACGACGTCACCAACGACCAGCGCAAGGTTATCTTCGAGCAGCGCCTCGAGATGATGGACTCCGAAGACGTTTCGGAAGTCGTCGAGGAAATGCGCACCGAGGTGATCGAAGTTCTCGTCGCAAAGCACATTCCCGAGCGCGCCTATGCCGAACAGTGGAATGCGCAGGGGCTGCGCGAAGACGTCGGCCGCCAGCTAAACCTGGATCTGCCGATCGAGGATTGGGTCAAGGAAGAAGGCATCGGCGAGGACGACATCCGCGAGCGCATTACCGAGGCGGCAAACAAGGCTGCCGCCGATCGCCGCGAACGCTTCGGCGCCGATATCATGAATTATGTGGAGCGCTCCGTGCTGCTCCAGACGCTCGACCACCTGTGGCGCGAACATATCGTCAATCTCGACCACCTGCGTTCGGTCATCGGCTTCCGCGGTTATGCGCAGCGCGATCCGCTGCAGGAATACAAGGCCGAGGCCTTCGAGCTCTTCCAGGCCTTGCTCGCTAACCTGCGCGAAGCAGTGACGGCCCAGATGATGCGCGTCGAACTCGTGCAGAACCCCGAGCCGCCGGAACCGCCGCCGGTCTTCGAAGGACATCATATCGATCCGACCACGGGCGAAGACCAGTTTACCGGCCAGGATGGCGAAAACTTCATCGCCGCGCCGCAGGACCGTCACCCGGAAGACCCGTCCACCTGGGGCAAGGTCGGCCGCAACGAAGCCTGCCCCTGCGGCTCGGGCAAGAAATACAAGCACTGCCACGGCGCGTTCGAACAGGTCTGAGACTTGAGATAAGCTGGCGTCAGGCTTCGGCGCGTTGTTCCCGCGCCGAAGCCGCACAGACATCCCGAACGCAGCTGCGCAACCATCGATGGGCGGGGTCGGCATCCATCCGGGGGTGCCAGAGCAGCGATACCGTTATCTCCGGCATCGGAACTGGAAGCGGGAAGCTGAACAGCCCCTTGCGCAGATTGCCGGTATGACGCTCGGGAACCGTGGCGATGAGATCCGAAGCCCGCGCCAGAGCCAGAGCCGCGGAAAAACCCCCGACGATCGTGACAATCTCCCGCCTCGCCCCTTGGGCCTCGAGCGCCTCGTCGAGCGGGCCTTTGTCGAAACCCCGTCGTGACACCAGCACATGCCTGCCCGCCGCGTAGCGGGAAAGGTTCATCTCGCCCTGGCTCAGCGGGTGGCCCATCCGCACCACTCCGACGAAACGGTCCCTGAACAACGCCTGGACGCGGACTTCCGGACCAGTTGCCGCCCCGATCACACCCGTTTCCAAATCGACCGTGCCATCACGCAAGGGGCCGCTCTCCTTGTTCGGCTTCGGTATGAAACGCAGCTGAACGCCAGGAGCCTGTTCTCCGACCAACGCAATGAGTTCCGGTCCAAAATTCTCGACGAAACCATCGCTGCTGCGAAGCGTGAACGTCCGGACGAGTTTTTTGAGATCGAGGCTTTCGGCAGGCCGCAGAACCGCTTCGGCATCCTGCACGAGCTGACCGACCCGTTCGCGCAGTTCAAGGGCGCGGGGTGTCGGCACCAGGCCGCGACCAGCCCTGACCAGAAGCGGATCCCCCGTCGTGTCCCGCAGTCGCGCCAGTGCCCGGCTCATGGCGGACGGACTGAGACGCAGGCGCCTGGCCGCGCGGGCCACGCTGCCTTCGGCAAGCAACACATCGAGGGTGACGAGCAGGTTCAGATCGGGATGCGACATGCGCCGAAGATAGCACAACGGTTTCGGCCTGACATGGCGTAAAACGCACGAATTGAGTGCAAATGATGCGCCTTCTGCCATATATCGAGAACGAGCTACGTTTGCTGCGCTGATCCCAGCTGCAGAAACGGAAGGTGTGACCATGCAAAGCGATAGAAAACGAGCCGTAGCCGCCAGCGGCGAGAAATTGCGTGCCCCGCGCGGCGCACTCGCGGCCGTTTCCCTTGCCATGCTGCTCTCCTCGCTCGGAACCAGCATCGCCAATGTCGGTCTCCCGGCGATGGGGCCGGCGTTCGGCGCCTCCTTCCAGCAGGTACAATGGGTCGTGCTGGCCTACCTCCTTGCAATCACCGTGCTGATCGTCAGTGTCGGGCGGCTCGGCGATATTGTCGGCCGGCGGCGGTTGCTGCTCATTGGGCTCGGCTTGTTCATGCTCGCCTCCATCGCCTGCGGCGCCGCGCCCACGCTCGCCGTGCTCATTGCTGCGCGGGCGGCGCAGGGTCTTGCAGCGGCGATCATGATGGCGCTTTCCATGGCGATTGTCGGGGAGATCGTGCCGAAGGAGAGAGCCGGCAGCGCCATGGGGCTGCTCGGAACCATGTCGGCAGTCGGTACGGCCCTTGGCCCGTCGCTCGGGGGTGCTTTGATCGCGGCAAGCGGATGGCGAGCGATCTTTCTGGTTGCCGTTCCGCTTGCGGCGCTCGCCTTCGTTCTTGCCTACCGCTATCTACCCTCCCATGCGCCGGCAACGGAGCGTCAGGGCAAACCGCAGTTGGACATCCGGGGGACGGCGCTGCTGGGGCTGGCGCTTTTGGCTTACGCACTCGCCACAACGCTCGGACATGGCAGCTTCGGGCCACTGAACGCCGCGCTGCTCGTAGCAGCGATCGTCGGATTTTGCCTGTTTCTATTCGCCGAAACCAGAACGGTATCCCCCCTGGTCCGGCCGGCAATGCTGCGCGATCCATCGCTGGCTGCCGGCCTTGCGATGAGCACGCTCGTTTCGACGGTGATCATGGCGACGCTTGTTGTCGGCCCGTTCTACCTTTCCCGATCGCTTGGGCTCAACGCGGCTTTGGTGGGGTTTGCCATGTCGACCGGCCCCGTGGTCTCCGCCCTGACCGGCTGGCCAGCCGGCCACCTGGTAGACCACTTCGGCTCCGCCCGCGCGACGGTTGCTGGCCTCCTGGCGATGATGGCGGGTTCCGTCGCGCTGGCGATGCTGCCGAGAACGTTTGGCATATGGGCCTATGTAACACCGCTGGCCGTCATGACCGCCGGTTATGCTTTATTCCAAGCTGCCAATAACACAGCCGTCATGGCGGATATCCCGCCGGATCAGCGAGGCCTGACGGCGGGCTTGCTGAACCTGTCGCGCAATCTCGGCCTCACCACCGGGGCGTCCGTCATGGGTGCCATATTCGCGGCGATGTCCGGAGCAGGCGACATAACGGCGGCATCCGCCGATGCGACCGCCGTCGGGATGCAAGCCGCTTTCGCAACCGCTGCCGGATTGGTCGTCGTCGCCCTTGCGGTCGCGGCAGCAAAGCATATAGCAGCGAGCCGCCCCGCCTCACCCGTCGAAACACCTTGAGTTATCCGGCGCCGCCGGGCTTTTTAGCCATCCGACGAACCCTTTCTTAACCCTGCTGTGGCAACACTTTCGCAATTGTTCCCGTCGTCGCTACGAGTATTGCGTGCCCATCATGGCGGTCATCGAAACAGCGGAGAGATTGCTGCCGCCAGGCTTACGCGCCCGGCTTCATCCGCTGACGCGCAAGCTCGAGACGATCCTGACCGATGAGGACGAGACGGCACGTGCCCAGCGCCGGGCGCTGATCGCCTTCGTTATCCGCATTTTCAGTGCTGCAATCGCGTTCGTTTCGCAGATCATCCTCGCCCGCCTGATGGGCGAGTTCGAATACGGCATCTTCGCCTTCGTCTGGGTTGTCGTGGTGCTTGCCGGCAACCTCTCCTGCCTCGGCTTCCACACCTCCGTGATCCGTTTCCTGCACCAGCACAAGGCCCGCGGCGAAGTGGAGACCGTGCGCGGTCTCAATCTGGCCGTCCGCCTGGTGGCTTTCGGCTCGGCGAGCTTCATCGGCGCTGTCGGCTTAGTCTTCCTGCAGGTCTTCGAGGGCAGGCTCGAGGCCTATTACCTGGTGCCAATCTCGCTTGCCTTCTTCACCATGCCGATGATCGCGCTCGGAGACGTGCTGGACGGGACCGCGCGTTCGAACGGCTGGACGGTGACTGCGCTGAGCCCCACCTACCTCATCCGTCCGACCCTGATCCTCGTCTTTATGCTAGCCGCCCTGTGGTTCGGCGCTCCACGCACCGCCGTGACGGCGATGGAGGCAGCACTTGCGGCAACCTATGTGACGACGCTCCTGCAGCTTCTGCGCCTGACGCTTCGCCTGCGCCGGCTCTACGGGATCGGCCCCAGGCGTTTCGAAATGGGCGCCTGGTTCCGCTATTCGCTGCCGCTCTTTCTGGTGGACGGCATCGGCTTCCTGCTGACCAATGCGGATGTCGTGGTCGTCGGCCTCTACCTGCCGCCCGACCAGGTGGGCATCTATTACGCCGCCGCCAAGACGATCGTGCTCGTCCAGTTCGTCTATTTCTCCATCAAGGCCGCCGCCGGCCCCCGGTTCTCCGCCATCCTGGCGGAAGGGGACATGGCGGCGCTCGCAGCCTTTGCCGGACAGATGGCTCGCTGGAGTTTCTGGCCGTCGCTTGCCGTCGGTCTTCTGGCACTTGCCGCAGGCGATCTGCTGCTCTCGCTCTTCGGCAGCGCCTTCACCGCCGGTTACTGGCTGATGGCGATCCTCTTTGCCGGCATCCTCGCCAAATCCATGGTCGGGCCTGGCGAGGTGCTGCTCAGCATGGCGGGACACCAGAACCTCTGTGTCCTGCTCTATGCCATCACCCTTGCGGCCAGCATCGGCCTCAACATCGCGCTCATTTCCCATTTCGGACTTGTCGGCGCGGCGGCGGCAACGGCATCGGCAATGATGATCGAGGCGGTGCTGCTGCATATCGCCGTGCGCCGCACGCTCGGCATCGTGCTCTTCGCATTTGCCGAGCCTATGCCCTCCGTTCCTTCAAAGGCTTCCTGACCATGGCTCAACCACCGATCAGCGGCGAATTCGAAGGCAATGGCGGCGGACATTTTCCGCCGATACAGAGATTTCGTGTCGAACGCCCCGACGCCGACACCCGGTTGCCGATCGGCCGGTCGGGCCGTGAACTCTGCCTCTATCCGGCTGCCTTCGGCTACGATCTCCAGGAAGAACTAGAGTTCCTCTCCAATCGGGCCATGGAGCCCAATATCTTCTTCTCAGCGAGGTTGCTGGCGCCCGCCATGCCGCGGGTGGAGGACAAGCAGGTTCGCCTGGCGCTGATCCGCGATGAAAGCGGGGCGCGCAGCCGTCTCAGACTGCTGATGCCGTTCACCATCGAAAAACCCGGCTTCTCGATGGGTGCATCGATCCTCCGCACCTGGGCCAATCCCTTCGGCCCGCTCGGCACCCCGCTCGTCGATGCCGAAGATGCCGCCGAAACGATCGACAATCTCTTCGAGGCCCTCATCCTCAGGGAAGCGCGGCTTCCGGGCGTGCTGGTATTGCCTGACGTTCGCCTCAATGGCCATTTCGCCCAGTTAGCCAAGGCTGTCGCCATCGGACGCAACCTGCCGGTGGCGGTCACCGATCCGTTCCGGCGGCCGATGCTGGAGAGTCTGCTCGATGGCGAAGCCTATCTGAAACATGCGGTCTCTCCGCATCATTTCCGGGAGATGCGCCGCGTCTGGCGCAACCTGGCAGCCCGCGGCACCCTTGCCTATTCGGTGGCCCGCCAGCCGGAGGAGGTCCGGCTGCGCATGGAGGAATTCCTGCTGCTCGAGGCGAAAGGCTGGAAGGGGCGCAGGCGTTCCGCACTCATCAATGACCGCTTCCGCTCGGCTTTTGCCCGCGAAGCGATCACCAATCTTGCCGAAGTCGATGCCGTGCGCATCCATACGGTCGATTTCGACGGCCGCGCCATCGCCTCTCTCGTCGTCTTCCTGATGGCCGGCGAAGCCTATACCTGGAAAACGGCCTATGACGAGAATTTCTCCTCCTATTCGCCCGGCAAGCTTCTGATGATGAAGCTGACGGAATGGCATCTTGAAGACGCCAACATCACCCGCACTGACAGCTGCGCCGTCCCCGATCACCCGATCATGAGCCGCTTCTGGGAGGAACGCGAGGAGATGGGTACGCTGGTGATCGGGCTGAAACAGAACGGCGACCGCGACGTGCGCCAGGTGGCGGCGCAGCTTCACCTTTACCGCAACACCCGCAACATGGCCCGCATCCTCAGGGAGAAGATCCTGTCGATCGCCGGCCGCTCGGAATGATCACTCCGCGGCGGCTTTTTCACGAAGCAGCCGTCGGATGACCTTGCCGCTGGTCGTCAGCGGTATCTCGTCCACAAAGGCGACCTCGCGCGGATATTCGTGCATGGAAAGCCGCGTCTTCACCCATTCGCGGATCTCCGCCGCCAGTTCCGGGCTCGGATCATAGCCGGGTGCGACGACGATATAGGCCTTGACGATTTCCGTGCGGACCGGATCGGGTTTGCCGACCACCGCCGCCAGACGAACGGCGGGATGGCCGCTCAGACAGTCCTCGATCTCGCTCGGGCCGATGCGGTAGCCGGACGAGGTGATGACGTCGTCGTCGCGGCCGATGAATTCCACATAACCTTCTTCGTCCCGGCGGCCGAGGTCGCCCGTCACGAGCCAATCTCCGATGAACTTGGATTCGGTCGCCGCCTCGTCGTTCCAGTAGCCGAGGAACATCACCGGGTCCGGCCGGCGGATGGCGATCTGCCCGATCTGTCCGACGGGACGCTCCATGCCCTTTTCATCGATGACGCCGACGATATGCCCGGGCACCGGACGGCCGATCGCGCCGCCTCGCGACACGCCGAGATAGGCGGCCGAGGAGAGCACGAAATTGCATTCCGTCTGGCCGTAGAACTCATTGACGGTGAGCCCGAGTGCCGATTTGGCCCAGTCGTAGGTCTCCCGGCCAAGCGCCTCACCGGCTGAGGCGATCGTGCGCAGCTTCAGATCGTATTTCTCCAGCGGTCTTTCGACCGCCTTCAGAAGACGCAGGGCCGTCGGAGGGATGAAGGCGTTGCGGACATCCATTTCCGCCATAATGCGGAAGGCCATGTCCGCGTCGAATTTCTGGGCCGGCGAGGAGACGACGGGAATGCCGAGCATCAACGCCGGCATCAGCACGTTGAGCAGACCGCCTGCCCAGGCCCAATCGGACGGCGTCCAGATCCGGTCGCCCGCCTGCGGTGCAAATTCATGCGCCAGCTGAAAGCCTGGAATATGGCCGGCCAGCACCCGGTGTCCGTGCAACGCCGCCTTCGGCGGGCCTGTGGTACCGGAGGTGAAGATCATCAGTGCAGGATCGTCAGGCCCGGTCGGCGCAACGGCAAAATCCGACGGATGGGCTGATATCAACTCCGCAAGCGAAACAAGCTTCCCCTGCGGGGCCACATCCGACGTGACGATGACATGCTTCAGATCGGGCAGCCGCTCGCGCAGTTCGGTGAGGCGCGAGAGGCCGAAGGCATTGGTGACGATCGCCGCCGTGCTCGATGCCCTCAGGCGATATTCGAGCGCCTCGGCGCCGAAGAGTAGAGCGAGCGGCAGCGCGATTGCGCCCATCTTATAGATAGCGACGTGCGCGATCACCGTCTCGAAGCTCTGCGGCAGCAGAAGCGCGACCCGATCGCCGGCCTTCAGGCCGAGCGAAACAAAGGCATTCGCAAGCGAGGCGGAGCGCGCCGCAAGTTCGCCATAGGTGAGAGAAGAATGCGCGCCATCGGGGCTGAAGTGCTGCAGGCAGATGCGGTCCGGATGTTTCGCCGCCCAGTCATCGCTGACCACCTCGCCCATGTTAAACCTTGGCGGGATGTCCCAGGCGAAATTGCGATAGATCTCCTCATAGGAGGTGCCGGCAGGCAGTTTCATGTGCAGTGCTTCTCATTTTGCTGCACCAGCTAACATCTTCGAAGTTTGAAATACAAGAGGGACAAACCCACCACGCAATGAGCACTTCAATCTTGCAAGACGCTACGGCCTCGTGATAGAGCGCTTGCCACTACCGAAGTGCCCCGTTGGCGGAATTGGTAGACGCGCCTGACTCAAAATCAGGTTCCGAAAGGAGTGCTGGTTCGATTCCGGCACGGGGCACCATTCTCCAAGAGATGTCGTTCGACCCACTTGAGAAAAGCGGGCACCACAAATCCTCCGCAAACTCACGAAAAAGTGGCGGAGCGGAGACAATTTGTCTCCTGTGCGATCATTTACAGCGCGGCTGCATCTGCTCTAAGTGAGCCAACATCAGTGAGGAAAAGTTTATGGCGCTGACAGCTTCCGCCCCTCGATCCCACGCCGGAATGGGCTACGCCGTTGCCGTCACTGTGGGCATGGCAGCAACTGTCGGAGGCGCGCTCGCCTTTCAGTATATCGGCGGCTATATCCCCTGCGCGCTTTGCCTGCTGCAGCGCGATCCCTATTACTACGGCATTCCGGTCGGCATCCTCGGGATCATTGCGTCGGCTCTTAGCCTGCCGGGCTGGATCACGCGCGCAACCCTCCTTGTCATTGGCGTGATGATGCTGGTCGGCGCTGGCATGGGCGTCTATCACTCCGGCGTAGAATGGGCCTTCTGGGAGGGACCGGCGAGTTGCGGTGGCGGGGCCGGCGTCACAACCAATGCCGGCAGCCTGCTTTCGGACCTCAACACCGTCCACGGCCCCTCCTGCACGGAAGCAGCCCTTCGCGTGCTTGGCCTGTCATTTGCCGGCTGGAATGTCCTTGCCAGCGTCATTCTTGCCGGGATCGCCTTTCTGGGCGCCAAAAAGGCCGCCTGAGGCGGCCTCCGGCCGAGATCACGGCTGCAGTTCCGTATCCCAGTAGAGATAGTCCATCCAGCTTTCGTGCAGGTAGTTCGGCGGGAAAAGCCGGCCGTTGTTGTGCAGGTCCTGTACCGTCGGCTGATAAGGCTTCTGATGCGGGAACATGCCGGCCTGCTTCGGCAGCTTGCTGCCCTTCCTGAGATTGCAGGGCGAGCAGGCGGCCACGACATTTTCCCAGGTGGTTTCTCCGCCATGGGCGCGCGGGATGACGTGGTCGAAGGTCAGATCATCGTTTTCACCGCAATACTGGCACTCGAACTTGTCCCGCAGGAAGACGTTGAACCGGGTGAAGGCAGGGTTGCGGGTCGGCTGAATATAGGTCTTCAGGCTGACGACGCTCGGCAATTTCATGGAGAAGCTTGGAGAGCAGACCGAGTGTTCGTATTCGGCGATGATATTGACCCGGTCGAGGAAAACCGCCTTGATCGCGTCCTGCCAGGACCACAGCGACAAGGGATAATAACTCAGCGGCCGGTAGTCAGCGTTCAGAACGAGCGCCGGCAGGGCCTGCGGGGAGACTGCAATCGTCAAGTGACGCTCCTACCCGATTCGGCATCTGTACTTTCTATATTAGGTCCGTTGTTACAGGATTGTGAAGCCCAATAAATGCAGTGAGATACTTTGCCCCAGCTTCACGCAAGCGGCGTGGCGTCCCGGCGCATCTTCGCCGCGTAATAGGCCCAAAAGAGCCTCGCCGCGACGGACCGCCACGGCCGCCAGGCTTCCGCCATTGCCGCGAGATCTTTCGCTTGAGGCCGCGCCTCCAGCCCCAGCGCGTGCCCAACGGCCGCCTGCAGAGCCACGTCGCCGGACGGAAAGATATCGGGGTGCCCTCCGCAGAACATCAGATAGACCCCCGCCGTCCACGGCCCGATGCCCGGGAGCGCCGTCATCGTCCGGATGGCCTCGCCCGTTTCCAGTTCACAGATCGACTCCAGGTCGATGAGGCCTTGCGAAATTGCTGTGGAGAGATTGAGAAGCGTCGCAGCCTTCGCCCGTGAGAGGCCGAAGGTGGCGACAACGGCGGGATCAAGCGCTGCATAACCCGCAGCGGTGACCGGCCCGGCAGCGGTGATTCGCCCCCAGATCGCCTCCGCGCTTGCCCGCGAGACCATCTGCGACACGATGATCGAGGCAAGGCCGGCAAATCCAGGCTCGTTGAGCCTGAGCGGCACCGGCCCGGCGGCCCCGACGATCGACACGAGCCGCGGATCGAGCTCGACCAGAGCCTCGAGTCCCGCCTGGATATCCGAAGGGCCGCGGATGATCCGCACAACCTGCCTCCCATGGCTGTTTCGCAAAAAGCATGCCAGAAGAAGCCATGCCTGCGTCATCCTCTGATAAACCGGTCTATCGGTTCGCGCCAAGCCCGAACGGGCTGCTTCATCTCGGCCATGCGCTCTCCGCCCTCCTGAACCACGATATGGCCAGGGCGGGGGATGGGAGGTTTTTGCTGCGCATCGAAGATATCGACCTCGCCCGCTGCACGCCGGAATTCGAGCAGTTGATCTATCGCGACCTTGCCTGGCTTGGACTCGACTGGGAAAGGCCGGTGCGGCGGCAGTCAGAGCATTTTGCCACCTATCACGCCGCACTCGACCGGCTGACGGAGATGGGTCTCGCCTATCCCGCCTTCATGACCCGCGGCGACGTAAAGGCTAAAGTGGCAGCCTATGAAGCCGGCGGAAAGACCTGGCCCCGCGACCCGGACGGCTCACCACTCTATCCGGAAGACGACCGGCATCGAAGCGAGGCGGAACGGCGGCAGCTGATCACAAGGGGCCTGCGGCACGCCCACCGGTTGGACATGCGAAAGGCGCTGAGCCTCATCGGCCATCCCTTGACATGGATCGAAACTGGCGACGGCGAGCGCGGGCGGATTTCCGCCGATCCGGCCGTCTGGGGAGACGTCATCCTGTCCCGTTCCGACGCTCCGTCGAGCTATCATCTCTCGGTGACGGTGGACGATGCAGCGCAGGGCATCACGCATGTGGTGCGCGGGCTGGATCTCTTCGACGCGACCGCGGTGCACCGGCTGCTGCAGGAACTTCTGGAACTGCCCGAGCCGCTCTACCATCACCATCGGCTTATCCTGGGAGAGGACGGCAGGAAGCTTGCAAAAAGCGAGGGATCAACGGGACTTGCGGCCCTTCGCGACCAAGGCCTCCTGCCCAGCGACATCCGCCGGCTGGTCGGCCTTTGAGGCCTCTTCCTCCTCGCGCCGGCGCCGCTCTTTCTGGAGCCGCGACACCACCGAATAGACCCGGTACTTCATCAGCGCCGCGTTGAGCTCCGCACCCAGCATGAAGATCACCGCGACCATGTAGAGAAAGACCAGCACGATCATGATCGACGCCAGCCCCGCATAAGTCGCGGCATAATTGGCAAAGGTCGAGAGATAGGCTGCAAAACCCAGGCCGAAGGCGGTCCAAAGGACAATCGTCAGCGTCACGCCCGGCAGGACGTCGATGATGCGCCGGTCTCCGGCCGGCAGCCATTTGTGCGAGAGCAGAAGCCCGGCCATCAGCACCAGCGCAGTGCCGTAAAGACCCCAGTTGGCGGCCGTCGTCAGATCGGGGATCAGCCAGGGAAATCGCGTTTCGGCAAAGCGCATCGCGACCGGGACGGCCACGAGCACGATGCTGATCAGGGCAAAGATCACCACTGCGACGATTACATAACCAAGGCTCGCGAGCCTCGTCACGTACCACGCCCGCGTCTCGGACATCCGGTAGGCACGGTTGAGAGAAATACGCAGCGCCTCGACACCGTTGGAGGCGAAATAGGCGGCCGCCAATACGGAAACGGTCAGCAGCCCGCCCCGCGGCATGGTGAGCACACGCTGGATTTCCGAGGCGATCGGCGCGGCGATATCCGCCGGCCAGGTATCGAACAGAAGATGGATCGCCGTATCTGAAAATCCGCCGGCACCGAGAAAACCCGCAAGAGCGGTCCCGAAGATCAGGAAGGGAAAGAGCGCCAGCAGACCCGAGAGCGCCACATGGCTTGCCATCGCCCAGCCATCATCCTCGTTGAAGTGACAATAGGCGTCCCAAAATACCTTATAGGCGAGCCTGTACCACCGAAAGGGGCGGTTTTCTTCGGACAATGGCGACTCCGTTGTGACTTGGTGCGAAATATGGGAGGAACCCTTCCTGTTGTACAGGGACGAGATCAAATGAACGAGAAAAGAACGATCATCATCACCGGCTGTTCCTCCGGTATCGGCGCGCACTGCGCCCGCGCCCTGAAGGCTGACGGCTGGCGGGTTTTCGCCACGGTGCGCAAAGAGGCTGATCTCACCGCGCTGGAGGCCGATGGCATCGAAGCGCTGATGATGGACTATACGAAGCCAGAAACCATCGCCACCCTGGTTCAAACCGTTCGAGACCGCACCGGCGGCCGGATCGACGCATTGTTCAACAACGGCGCCTATGGACAGGCGGGAGCCGTGGAGGACCTTTCCACCGACGTGCTGCGCGAACAGTTTGAGACCAACGTCTTCGGCTGGCACGAACTGACGCGCCTTGTGATCCCGATCATGCGCGCACAAGGGCATGGCCGCATCGTCAACTGCTCCTCCATCCTCGGCCTGTTGCCCTATCGTTACCGCGGCGCCTACACGGCTTCCAAATATGCCATCGAAGGCTTGACCATCACCCTGCGGATGGAACTCCAGGGCAGCGGCATCGAAGTGAGCCTCATCGAGCCTGGGCCGATCACCTCACGCTTTACCGCCAATGCGCTTGTCAAATTCAACGAGCACATCGATCAGGAAGCGTCGGTCCATGCGGAGCAATACAAGCGCCAGCTCAGACGTCTCGACGGAAGGGGGCAGATCAGCCGTCACAAGCTTGGCCCTGAAGCCGTCTATCATGTCCTGGCGCATGCCTTGACCGCACCTCGTCCCCGACCACATTATTTGGTCACGAAGCCCGCCAAGCAGGGCGCCTTCCTGAAAAGAATATTGCCGGCCGCGCTTTTCTATAAGCTCATGCGCCGACTCGACTGAACGAAAGCAATCGGAAAATGTCCAGTTTCACCACTCTGCTTACCCTGATCGTCATGGGGCTTGTCGTGCTCGTCCTGATCCGCGGGCTGTTCAACATGCTGAAGGGAAGCGACGCGAACAAATCCAACAAGCTGATGCAGTTGCGCGTCCTCTTGCAGGCGGTCGCAATCCTTCTCATCATGCTTACGCTCTGGATCACCGGCGGCGGACGCCCGAGCTGATTCCGGCGACCGAGGGACCAATGGTAAAGCTCAACAAGATATACACGCGCACCGGCGACAAGGGCACCACCGCCCTGGTCTCGGGTCCACGACGGGAAAAGTACGACCTGAGGGTAGAAGCCTACGGCACGGTCGACGAAACGAATTCTGCCGTCGGAATGGCAAGGCTCCACACCTCCGGCCTGCCTGAGCTCGATGCGATGCTCTTCCGCATCCAGAACGACCTGTTCGACCTGGGCGCCGACCTCGCGACGCCCGATACGGGGGAACAGCTGGACTACGAGCCGCTGCGCATCATCGAAGCCCAGGCGACCCGGCTTGAGAGCGAGATCGACACGCTGAATACCGACATCGCCCCCCTCACCTCCTTCGTTTTGCCGGGTGGATCCCCTGCCGCCGCCCATCTGCACCTTGCGCGCACCGTGGCGCGTCGCGCTGAGCGGCTGATGGTCGAGCTTTCCCGGCAGGAAACGGTAGGAACCGCGGCCTTGAAATACATCAACCGGCTTTCCGATTTCCTGTTCGTAGCCGCCCGTTCGGCCAATGACGGCGGCAAGTCGGACGTGCTTTGGGTTCCGGGGAAAAACCGGTAGAACGTTAGCGGGGTAGGAGGGTCACCAATGTTCATCCCGCTGCACGACGCCGTCGAACTGAAATATATCCGCGTACAATATGTCACAATCAGCCTCATCGCCGTCAACGTGCTGGTCTGGCTGTTCACCACGCTCGCGAGCCCGGAAATCGTGGAACACGCCTCGCTTGGCCTCGGCTTCATTCCAGCTGTGATCTTCGACTACGCGGTGCTCGATCCGTCGCTCATCATCGTCCCCGACGACGCCACCTTCATAACCTATGCCTTCCTGCATCTCGACTTCTGGCACCTCGCCTCCAACATGCTGTTTCTCTGGGTGTTCGGTGACAATGTTGAGGATGCGCTGGGGCATGTGAGATTCCTGATCTTCTACCTGATCTGCGCCGCGGCCGGCGCCGCCCTCCATGGGTTTGTCGGGCCGTCCTCGGAAGGTCCTTTGATCGGCGCTTCCGGTGCAATTTCTGGCGTCGTGGCGGCCTACTTCCTGCTGCACCCGCGGGTGCGGGTCTGGGTGCTGGTGCTTTTCCGTATTCCGCTGCCGCTGCCGGCCTTCATTCCACTGGCGCTCTGGATCGTTCAGCAATTTGCCATGCTGGCACTCGACCTCGACGGCATGGTCTCCTGGGGTGCCCATGTCGGCGGTATCATCGCAGGTGCCATCCTGGTCATCCTCATGCGCCGCAAGGGCGTGCCGCTCTTCGACCGCACCATCGTCACGCCGAAGGCCGTGCGAGCCGAGCCTACTCCCAAGGTTCCAATTGCTGTGGCTGAACCCGGCAGCAGCCCGCATTGACGACAAGGCCTTGACATTGACGTGTACGTAAAAGTAATTTTTGCGACCGCAAAAGCGCTGCGGGCGGCGAGACGGCGTTGTATTCGAGAAAAAAATGCGTATCGATGTCGCCCACTGACAAATGAGGGAACGGCAAATGTCGCAATTTGCCGCTGAGACAAGTCGAGGAAGGACCCCATGAAGATCCTGGTGCCGGTTAAGCGAGTGGTGGATTACAACGTGAAGATCCGGGTCAAGCCGGATGGCACGGGTGTCGAGCTTACCAATGTGAAGATGTCGATGAACCCGTTCGATGAGATTTCCGTCGAGGAGGCTCTGCGTCTGAAGGAGGCGGGCAAGGCGGAAGAGGTTGTGGTTGTATCGATCGGACCTGCCAAGGCGGAAGAGACGCTCAGGACCGCCCTTGCGATGGGCGCCGATCGTGCAATCCTGGTCGAGACGGACGACATCGTCGAGCCGCTGGCCGTTGCAAAGATCCTCAAGGGTGTCGCGGACGCCGAGCAGCCCGGACTGATCATCGTCGGCAAGCAGGCGATCGATGACGATAGCAATCAGACCGGCCAGATGCTGGCAGCGCTCCTCGGTACGGCCCAGGCAACCTTCGCCTCCAAGATCGAGATAGGTGCAGGTTCCGCTAAAGTCACCCGCGAAGTCGATGGCGGCCTGCAGACGATCGAAGTCAAGCTGCCGGCTGTCATCACCACCGACCTCCGTTTGAACGAGCCGCGTTATGCATCGCTGCCGAACATCATGAAGGCCAAGAAGAAGCCGCTCGACAAAAAGACGCCGGCCGAGCTCGGCGTCGACACCACACCGCGCCTGAAGGTCCTGAAGACCGAGGAGCCGGGTGGCCGCAAGGCAGGCATCAAGGTCAAGAGCGTCGAGGAACTCGTCGCCAACTTGAAGACCGCCGGCATTCTCTAAAGCGACGGATAAGGATTACGACAATGGCCATTCTTCTTCTGGCAGAACACGAC
Source organism: Neorhizobium sp. S3-V5DH (assembly GCF_004343065.1). Taxonomy (NCBI): domain Bacteria; kingdom Pseudomonadati; phylum Pseudomonadota; class Alphaproteobacteria; order Hyphomicrobiales; family Rhizobiaceae; genus Neorhizobium; species Neorhizobium sp. S3-V5DH. The sequence continues at coordinate 159,320 of NZ_SMCL01000007.1, read as the reverse complement.
AACGCAACCCTGTCCGACCAGACCGCCAAGGCGCTCTCCGCTGCCGCGCAGATCGGCGGCGATGTGCATGTGCTGGTGGCCGGCTCGGGCGCCAAAGCTGCGGCCGATGCTGCCGCCAAGCTTTCCGGCGTATCCAAGGTGCTGCTCGCCGACGACGCAAGCCTAGCCAACAATCTCGCCGAACCGCTGGCGGCACTGATCGTCTCGCTTGCCGGCTCCTATGACACGATTATCGCCGCTGCGACGGCTTCTGCGAAGAACGTCATGCCGCGGGTTGCGGCCCTGCTCGACGTTGCCCAGGTCTCGGAAATCGTCGAGGTGATCTCTGCGGATACCTTCAAGCGGCCGATCTACGCCGGCAACGCGATTCAGACGGTGCAGGCGACCGACGCCAAGAAGGTCATCACGGTTCGGACCGCCTCGTTCCAGGCGGCCGGTGCAGGCGGCTCTGCATCCGTGGAAACGGTGCCGGCGGCGGGCAATGCGGGCGTTTCCACCTTCGTCTCGGATGCGCTGTCCTCGTCGGAACGTCCGGAACTGACCTCCGCCAAGATCATCATCTCGGGCGGCCGGGCGCTCGGCTCTGCGGAAAAGTTCAAAGAGGTCATTCTGCCCGTCGCTGACAAGCTTGGCGCTGCTGTCGGCGCTTCCCGCGCCGCCGTCGATGCCGGTTATGCCCCGAACGATTGGCAGGTCGGCCAGACCGGCAAGGTGGTGGCCCCTGACCTCTATATCGCGGCCGGCATTTCCGGCGCCATTCAGCATTTGGCCGGCATGAAGGACTCGAAAGTCATCGTCGCGATCAACAAGGACGAAGAGGCGCCGATCTTCCAGGTCGCCGATTACGGCCTCGTCGGCGACCTCTTCGAAATCCTGCCGAAGCTCGAAAAGGCGCTTTAGACCTTTGTCCATTTCGCAAGCGCGAAAAATGCTGGCAAAATGCCAAGTGGCGGAATAACAATCTGCCGGGCTGTCTCCACACAGCCCGGCATTTTTTATAAGATAGGCGCAGCGCAGCGCCTCGGGAGCGAAACCCAGGGAAACCAATAATGAGTTCGGTCATGAAGAATATCGGCATCATCGGAGCAGGTCAGATGGGTTGCGGCATAGCCCATGTTTCGGCCTTGGCCGGTTACAAGGTGCAGATGTACGACCTTTCCCAGGATAGGATCGAGGCAGCGCTTGCCACGATCAACGGCAATCTTGCCCGCCAGGTGGGTCACGGCAAATTGACCGATGACGAGCGCAAGTCTGCGCTTTCCCTCATCTCGGGTTCCGCCGATCTCAACGACCTTGCCCCCATGGACATGGTGATCGAGGCCGCGACAGAAGATGAAAGCGTCAAGCGAAAGATCTATGCACAGGTCTGTCCGGTTCTGAAGCAGGAAGCCCTGCTGGCGACCAACACGTCTTCGCTTTCGATCACCCGGCTCGCTTCCGCCACCGACCGGCCGGAACGTTTCATGGGTATTCATTTCATGAACCCGGTGCCGGTGATGAAACTCGTCGAGTTGGTGCGCGGTATCGCGACCGATGAGCCGACCTTCCGGGCTGCCAAAGAATATGTTGCCACGCTCGACAAGACTGTAACGGTCGCCGAGGACTTTCCCGCGTTCATCGTCAATCGCATCCTGCTGCCGATGATCAACGAGGCAATCTACACGCTCTATGAAGGCGTCGGTTCGGTGGAAGCCATCGACACCGCCATGAAGCTCGGCGCCAACCATCCGATGGGGCCGCTGCAGCTGGCGGACTTTATCGGCCTCGACACCTGCCTGTCGATCATGCAGGTGCTGCACGACGGGCTGGCCGACAGCAAATATCGCCCCTGCCCGCTTCTCGTAAAATATGTCGAGGCCGGGTGGCTCGGACGCAAATCCGGCCGCGGCTTCTACGACTATCGCGGCGAAGTACCGGTTCCGACGCGGTGACTGCTTTGGGACCTAAGGCGCCTTCGCGGCCGTAATCAGCGCCTTGGCATCTGGGCTGTCCCAGACGGCGGGGCCGTTCATGGCCGAGATCAGGCAGCCCTTTGCATCCATCACCAAGGTCACCGGCAGGCCGAAGGCAAGTCCTTCCTTCTTCAGGCTGTTGAAGACGCCCATCGAGCTGTCGCGGTAATAGCCAAGCGTGTCGATGCCGTACTCAGCGAGAAACGCCTTGGGTTTCTCGTCCGTGCCGGTGTCGATGTTGACGGCTACCACTTCGAAGTCAGGCCCGCCCATCTCCTTCTGAAGAGCATTCAGCGCCGGCATTTCTTCGCGACAGGGGCCGCACCAGGTGGCCCAAAGATTGAGAAGCACGGTCTTGCCGGCGAAATCGGCTGTCTTCAGGTCCTTTCCATCAGGTCCCTTGAAGGAAAGATCGAGCGGCCTCGGCGGCCGTGCGGCCACCATCGCGGCAACCTGGCCCTTGGAAAACTCCGAGACGGACTTCACCGTCTCTACCGCGCCCTCGCAAGCCCCGGAAGACTGAGCGAGGAGAACGTCCCCGCCATTGCCAGACCCCACATTCCTCACGTATACCGCCACGGCGCCGGCGATGATCCCCGCGACGGCGGCAATCACGATCAATCGGACGGAAGGAAGGCCGAAGGGTCTTTTGGTCGTCATCAACTACTCCAGGACTTTTGCATCATGGCCGACGGCACGAAGGACGCGACATCCTCCAACCAGATGTGGGGCGGGCGCTTCGCCTCCGGGCCGGACGCGATCATGGAGGAGATAAATGCCTCGATCGGTTTCGACAAGAAGCTCTATGCCCAGGATATCCGCGGCTCTATAGCGCATGCGACCATGCTGGCTGAGAAAGGCATCATTTCGGGCGAAGATAAAGACAAGATCTTGTCTGGACTGAACACGATCATGTCAGAGATCGAAAGCGGGCAGTTCCAATTCTCAAGACAGCTCGAAGACATCCACATGAATATCGAGGCGCGGCTGGCGACCCTGATCGGACCAGCCGCTGGACGCCTGCATACCGCCCGCTCCCGCAACGATCAGGTGGCGCTCGACTTCCGTCTCTGGGTCAAGGAAGAGCTCGCAAAGGCCGAGCGCATGCTGACCGACCTGATCGCCGCCTTCCTTGATCGTGCCGAAGAGCATGCCGACACGGTGATGCCGGGCTTCACGCATCTCCAGACCGCCCAGCCGGTCACCTTCGGTCATCATTGCATGGCCTATGTGGAAATGTTCGGCCGTGACCGCGCCCGCGTGCGGCACGCCATCGACCACCTCGACGAAAGCCCGATCGGCGCCGCGGCTCTGGCAGGAACCCCCTACCCGATCGACCGCCACATGACGGCAACGGCGCTCGGGTTCCGCGAGCCGACCCGCAACTCGATCGACACCGTCTCCGACCGCGATTTCGCGCTGGAATTCCTCTCCGTCGCGGCAATCTGTGCCGTTCACCTGTCGCGTCTCGCCGAAGAGATCGTCATCTGGTCGACGCCGCAATTCGGCTTCGTGCGCCTGTCGGACGCCTTTTCGACCGGCTCCTCAATCATGCCGCAGAAGAAGAACCCGGATGCGGCCGAACTGGTTCGCGCCAAGACCGGCCGCATCAATGGCTCGCTGGTGGCGCTCTTGACCGTCATGAAGGGCCTGCCGCTCGCCTATTCCAAGGACATGCAGGAAGACAAGGAACAGGTCTTCGACGCTGCCGAAAACCTGGAACTGGCGATTGCGGCCATGACCGGCATGGTCCGCGACATGACAGTCCGCGCCGACAAGATGCGGGCCGCGGCCGGTGCAGGCTATTCCACCGCGACCGACCTTGCCGACTGGCTGGTTCGCGAAGTCGGCCTGCCTTTCCGCGACGCTCATCACGTGACCGGCCGCGCGGTGGCATTGGCCGAAAGCAAGAGTTGCGATCTCTCCGAGCTTTCACTCGCTGAACTCCAGGAGATCAACGCCGCCATCACCGACAAGGTTTTCAACGTACTTTCGGTCGACGCCTCGGTCGCCAGCCGCACAAGTTTCGGCGGCACGGCACCTTCGGAAGTCAGGAAACAGATCGCCTGGTGGCGCGGCAGAAACTGAAGACGAATTGTTCCCGGAAATGACTGCACAAGGGTGCGGAACTTCGCTATGAAGGATCCGCAGCAGTGCCGGATATAGGTGTGAGAATGTCGAAATCCCTGGTAAACATCGCCCGCATCACTTTTGTGCTGAGCCTCGCCGGCATCGTTGCCGTCGGCTGCGGCCGCAAGGGCGATCTCGACCGTCCGGGCACGCCGGTGGAGCAGCAGAACATCCGAAAGCCGGGCAAACCGGGCGAACGAAAACCCGAGCCTGTCGCCGATAAGCCCTTCGTTCTGGACCCGCTTCTGTAATTCGAGCACCGACGTGAACCATTTTCATTACATCGACGGCGTGCTGCACGCCGAAAACGTGCCGATCCCGGAAATCGCCAAGGTCGTCGGGACGCCGTTCTACGTCTATTCGACGGCAACGCTCGAGCGCCATTACAAGGTCTTCTCCCAGGCTTTCGCCGATGTGGATGCGATGGTCTGTTATGCCATGAAGGCCAATTCCAACCAGGCGGTGCTCAAGACCCTCGGTCGGCTGGGCGCCGGCGTCGACGTGGTCTCCGGCGGCGAATTGCGCCGGGCGCTGGCCGCCGGCATCCCGGCAGGCCGCATCATGTTCTCCGGTGTCGGCAAGACCGCGCATGAAATGGACCTGGCACTTGAGGCCGGTATCTACTGCTTCAACGTCGAATCCGAGCCGGAACTGGAGGTGCTCAACCTCCGCGCCCGGAAGATGGGTAAGAAAGCGCACGTTTCCTTCCGCATCAATCCCGACGTCGACGCCGGCACCCACGCAAAGATTTCGACCGGCAAGAAGGAGAACAAGTTCGGCATCTCCTATGAACGCGCCCGCGATGTTTATGCCCATGCAGCCACGCTTGATGGTATCGAGGTGACCGGCATCGACATGCATATCGGCAGCCAGATCACCGAGCTGCAGCCCTTCGAGGATGCATTCAGGCTGCTGCGCGAGCTTGTCGATGCGCTTCGCTCCGACGGCCACCGCATCGACCACGTCGATATCGGCGGCGGGCTGGGTATTCCCTACAAAGACGACAACAACCCGCCGCCGCTGCCCGACGCCTATGCCGAAACGGTGAAGCGCCAGCTCCGCTCGCTCGAATGCAGGATCGTCACGGAGCCCGGCCGTCTAATCGTCGGCAATGCAGGCATCCTGGTAACGGAGGTCATCTACGTCAAGGAGAGCGGAGAGAAGAGCTTCGTCATCGTCGACGGCGCGATGAACGACCTCATCCGCCCGACGCTCTACGACGCCTATCACATGATCCGCCCGGTCGTTGTGCCCGCGACCGATGCACCGCGGATCAAGGCCGACGTGGTCGGCCCGGTCTGCGAGACGGGCGATTATCTGGCGCTCGAGCGCGAGATGGCGGCGCCGAAGCCGGGCGACCTTATCGCCGTCGCTTCGGCCGGTGCATACGGCGCCGTCCAGGCGGGCACCTACAATACCCGGCTGCTCGTGCCGGAGGTGTTGGTCAAGGGCAGCGATTTCCATATCGTGCGTCCGCGCGGCAGCTACGAGGATCTGATCGGTCTCGATTCCGTGCCAGCATGGCTTGCCTGAGCCCCTGACGCGCCGTTCACTTTTGCGGGAAAGCCCCGAAAATATGGGGGCGAAAAGCCCCTCGCCCTCGTCTTCGCCACAAAGACTGTTATCTTGAGGCTTGATTTGCGCCGCCACGACTGGAGACGGACCGCATGAGCCTTATCCGCAAAGGTGCCTTCGAGTCGCATCCCGAGCTTGCGCGTCGCGTCGCGCTGAAACGGTCGTTTGCGCGGATCGTCCTGTTTTTCGAGCGGATTTTGCCACTTCTGCTGGCCCCCTTGGGCATCGTGGCTCTATTTCTTTCGGCCGCGTGGTTCAGCATTTTCCGCATAGCGCCTGATTGGCTGCGGTGGGTGTTGGTCGGCGGCTTTGCCCTAACCTTTGTATATTCCCTTCTGCCCTTCGGCCGATTGCGCTGGCCGGCAGCCGAGGATGCCGATCGGCTGCTCGAAGACCGCAACAACCTTCCTCACCAGCCGGTCGCCGTGCAGGAAGACGAACCGGCCTTCGAAACGCCCTTCGCCCGTGCTCTGTGGAAGGAGCACCAGCTCCGCATGGCCAAACGCATCGCCGAACTCGATGCCGGCCTACCGCAGCCGGACATCGCCAGACATGATCGGCTGGCCCTGCGCGCAATCCCGGCGCTCGTCGTCGCAATCGCGCTTGGTTATTCGTTTTCGAACGGCGGTGGCTCGCCCGTTGATGCCTTCCGCCCGGCACCGCCTGCCCCCAGCATCAATCCGGACCTGCGCATCGACGCATGGCTGACGCCGCCGTCCTATACGGGCCGCGCTCCGGTTTTCCTGACCGGCCAACAGGCGATGGCCAAAGCAGTCACCGTATCCATACCCGAGAATTCTGCGCTCACGGTTCGCGTGACCGGTGGCGAAGGGGGCGAAGCCGTGGTCTTCGCACCGAAAACCGGTGAAGACCCGGTCACTTTGATTACCGAGGAAGCCAAGAAAGCCGCGGAAAAGGCGGCGCAGCAGCCTGCGCAGACCGCGGCACAGACAGCTGAGAGACCTCAGACTGCAGCACCGCAGCAGGCCGACCAGCCGCTGCCGCCCCGCACATATACGCTCAATGTCGCCGAAAGCGGCAGCCTTACGGTAAACGGCCAGACCTGGGCCTTCGATGTCGTTCCCGACCGGGCGCCGGAAATCGCCTTCGATGGCCAGCCGCGGCGCTCCGTTAACGGCGCGCTTGAAATCGGCTTCACCGGCAAGGATGACTACGGCATCCGCGAAGCGCATGCCTTGATCGAGCCCGTCGAGGATCGCGATCCAGGCGCCACTCCGCTTTATCCGCCGCCGGAATACCGGCTCGACATGCCGCGCCAGAACGGCCGGGAGGTTAAGGGCCTCACGAGCCGCAATCTCGTCGAACACCCGCTGGCCGGCAAGCGCGTAAAGATCACGCTGGTCGCCAAGGATGGCGCCGGTCAGACCGGGCACAGCCCCTCCCACGAGATGGTGCTGCCATCCCGCGGCTTCTCCGAACTGCTTGCGGCGGCTGTTGCGGAGGAGCGTCAGGTCTTTGCGCTCGACACCCGCCAGATGCCGCGCGCGATCACGCTCAACGAAGCCTTGGCGATCCGTCCCGACGAGACCATACCAAAGCTCGGCCACTTCCTGCTGATCCGCTCGGCGCTCGAGCGCATGAAGCTTTCGCGCACCAACGAGCAGCTTAAGGACACGGCCGACTATCTCTGGGAAATCGCACTCGGCATCGAGGACGGCGATCTTTCGCTTGCCGAGCGGCGTTTGCGGGATGCGCAGCGCAATCTGGCAGAAGCTCTGGAAAACAAGGCTTCCGACCAGGAGATTGCGCGGCTGATGCAGGAACTGCGCGAAGCCATGCAACAGTTCATGAACGAACTGGCGCAGCGGATGCAGAACGCCCCGCAGGCGCCCAACAACATGCAGGCCCAGAATGTCATTCGCCAACGTGACCTGCAGAACATGATGGACCAGATCGAAAATCTCGCCCGGTCCGGCAACCGCGACGCGGCACAGCAGATGCTCAACGAGCTGCAGCGCATGATGAACAACCTCCAGGCCGGGCGGATGCAGCGCGGCCAGCAGGGACAGCAGCAGAACAGCCAGATGCGCCAGCAGATCGACAAGCTTGGCGAGATCATGCAGGAACAGCAACGGCTGATGGATCAGACCTTCAAGCTGGACCAGGCGCTGCGGGACCGCATGCAGCGCGGCGATCCGAATGAACGGCCCTATGAACAGAACCAGCAGGGTCAGCGGCAGCAGGGCCAGCAGCAGCAAGGCCAGCAGCAGCAGGGTCAACAAGGACAACAGGGCCAGCAGAACACCGACCAGATGACCGCCGAACAGCTTCGCGAGGCATTGAAGAACCTACGCGCCCAGCAGGAAGGTCTCGGCAAGAAGCTCGAAGAGCTGCAGAAAGGCCTGAAGGAACTCGGCATGCAGCCTGGCCAGGGTTTTGGAGATGCGCAGCGCGAAATGGGCAATGCCGGCAAGGCGCTCGGCGAAGGCCAGGGCGAACAGGCCGTGGAAGGCCAGGGCAATGCGCTCAGCGCGCTGCGTCAGGGCGCGCAGAACATGATGCAGCAGATGATGCAGGCCATGCAGCAGCAGGGTCAAGGCCAGGGTCAGGGCCGCGAAGGCCCCGGCGAGGGAATGGCCAACCAGGGGGGGCAGAACGGCCGTGACCCGCTCGGCCGGCCCCGCGCCACATCAGGGCCTGACTTCGGTGAGCAGGTGAAGGTGCCCGATGAAATCGACGTGCAGCGGGCACGGGAAATCCTCGAAACCATCCGTGAAAAACTCGGCAATGCGCTGTCAGGCGAGGCCGAGCGGCAATATCTGGAGCGTCTCCTGGATATCCGCTGATCGATGATCGATCAGGCGGCGCGTGGGTTTTCCTCCGAGAGAGCCATGGCAACCGCCCTGCGGATGTCCGGAAGCGCGAATGGCTTCTGCACCACGTCGACAATCTTGGTTGCGAGGTCGTCGGCGCGTTCACGCTGCTCGGCATAACCTGTCATCAGCAGGATCTTGAGCCCCGGAAACTGTTCGGAAGCCTGGTGGGCCAGTTCGATGCCGTCCATGACCGGCATGCGGATATCGGAAAGAAGCAGATCGAACGGGCCCTGGGCGAGCTTTTCGAGGCCTTCTGCGCCGTCGCCGGCCTCGTGCGTCTCATGGCCGTCCAGGCGGAGCGCGCGTGCAACGAAGCTGCGAAGCGAATCCTCATCCTCGGTAATCAGGATTTTTGCCATAGCGATCATCGCTCCCTGTCTGTTTCATATCGGGAGCAAATCATCAGAGTTTTCTTGTCGAGGAGTAAACGCCGGCCCTTGCGAGGCCGGCATGGTTAACACCTTGACACCGGCGGTCAGGCGTCTCCGGTGACGACGCCGACGAAGGGAAGCTCGCGGAAGGCATAGGCCACGTCCATGCCATAACCGACGACGAAGTAATCCGGGCATTCAAAACCGACATAGTCCGCCTCGAGCTGCTCCTTGCGCTTAACGTGCTTGTCGAGCAGCACGGCGACCGAAACATGGCGTGCACCGCGCTCGTAAAGGATTTCCTTTGCGAATTTCAGCGTACGGCCGGATTCCAGGATATCGTCGATCAGGAGAACGTCGCGATCCTTCACGTCGCTGTCGATATCCTTGACGATGCGCACGCCCTGCGAAACGGTTCCGGTACCGTAGCTCGAAAGCGTGATGAACTCGACCTCCGGCGCAAGGCCGGTATCATGCAGTGCGCGCAACAAGTCGGCGGCAAAGATGAATGAGCCCTTGAGGATGGCGATGACGAGCAGATCCTTGGTCGGACCGGCGGCAATGTCCGCTGCCATCGCCCGGTTGCGTTCGGCTATCTGCTCTGCGGTAAAAAGCGGCTCAATGACCTTGCCGCGCACGACGGGCATGAGGTTCTCCTGCGTGTCCGTAAAAATGTGCGATAGCACAGTCGACAACAGAAGAGAAAGGCTTAGGCGCCCTTGCCCGCGAGGGAAAGCCGCAAGTCCGGCAGTTTTCCACCGGGATGGGGCACCCGTGCGGAGAACCCGCGGCTGCGGCCGCCGGCAATGGCAAAGGACGGCGGCGAAATCAGCGTACTCGCAATAACCTCCTGGCCGGACAACAGATCGGCGCGGATGGACGGCATGGCAACGCTGCCGCCACTACGGTTCTCGACGATACCGTTGATCAGCAGCACGCGCATGCCGTTGGCATCCTGAGGTGTCATCGTCACATGCGTTATGTCCAGCGAAGTTCCCGCTTCCGCCGCGGCCGAACCGCTGAAGAGAAACGAGAACCCGCCTGTAAAACTGAAGACCGCAACGAAGACGGCCGCAACCACCGCGGCGAAGAAATCGGCAGAAAGCCGCATCAGGGCACGCTCGCCGCTCGCGACGATCCGCTCGATGAATGCCGGCTCCTCCGAACGGGAGAAAGTACGCGCATGATGGTTGTCGTTGTGGGAGCGTGGCTTTGCCGCGCGTCGGGCAGCATTGCCGACGGTGACGAACTGGGCGTCGACCACCTCGCCGCGCGGATGAGCCACACGCCCATTCGGGCCGATCGGCTCCGGCGGCAGGATGTCCATTCGGATGACGGTTTTGCCCTGCTGGCTGCGAAACGTGCTCATTGGGGGCCTCTTCGGCCCGTTATCCCCGGTGTTGAGGACGGCGGGCATTGAAACGAATCCCGCTCAGTCGTAAATTCAAATGGTTAATGCTTCGCAAATGCGGCCCGAAATTAGCCCTTTTCCGCGCGCGATTTACCGTTCGTTTACTCGGATCGTTAAAGAGATAACGGCACCGGAAAGTCTTGAAGAGTAAGGACTGGTCATCCGTTGATCCATTTCGAAAATGTCGGCCTGCGCTACGGGATGGGCCCGGAGATCCTCCGCGATATGACCTTCGATATCCCGAAGCGATCGTTCCAGTTCCTGACGGGACCGTCGGGGGCCGGAAAGACGACGCTGTTGCGCCTGCTCTTCATGTCGCTGCACCCGACGCGCGGCATCATTCGCATGTTCGACCGTGACCTGTCTCAGATTCCCCGCAACGAGCTCCCGATGCTGCGCAGGCGCGTCGGCATCGTCTTCCAAGATTTCCGGCTGCTCGATCATCTCACGACTTACGAGAACGTCGCGCTGCCGCTGCGCGTGCGCGGCAAGGAGGAAAGCTCCTACCGCAACGATGTCATCGAACTCCTGAAATGGGTTGGGCTCGGCGAACGTATCAATGTGCTGCCGCCCGTGCTCTCCGGTGGCGAGAAACAGCGCGCCGCGATCGCCCGCGCTTTGATGGACCGCCCAGAAATCCTTCTCGCCGACGAACCAACCGGCAATGTCGACCCGCCGATGGCGCGGCGGCTCCTCAACCTGTTCCTGGAACTCAACCGGCTCGGCACCGCCGTGGTGATCGCCACCCACGATCTGGCCCTGATGGACCAGGTGGATGCGCGTCGGATGATCCTCACCGAAGGGCGGCTTGACCTTTATGAATGAGCTGAGCCGCCCGGAAGCGGCACGCGCCGCAAAAAGCAAAAAACGTGCGACCGAGCAGCAGGCGCCGCAGCCGTCCCAGCAGCCACCGCGGCGTGCCGAAATGCGCGTCAGGCCCACCGCACCAATCCTTCCGCCATCCAACATCCAGGGCAATGCGCTGATGGTGGTGATCGCCATCATGGCCTTCCTTGCCTGCCTGACGCTCGGCGCGGTGAGCATGGTAAGGGCCACGGCGGCCAGCTGGCAGAGCCAGATTTCCCGCGAAATCACCATCCAGATCAAGCCGGAAGAAGGGCTGGACATGGATGCGGCACTTAGGAAGGCCAGGGATCTGGCGCTTACCTTCGTCGGTACCCGCGAAGGCACGATCATGGACGACAGCGCCACCGCACGCCTTCTGGAACCATGGCTTGGAGCGGGCCTTAACCTCGACGACCTGCCCGTGCCGCGCCTCGTGATCATTACCATCGACGAGCAAAATCCGCCGGACTTCGCAGCCATGCGGGATCTTCTGAAGACGGAGATACCCCAGGCGTTTCTGGACGACCACAGGACCTGGGTGGATCGGCTGGTTTCCATGGCTCATACGACAGTGTTGATCGGGACCGGCGTTCTGGTGCTCGTCTTTACCGCCATGATCCTCACGGTGATCTTCGCCACACGCGGAGCGCTTTCCGGCAACCGCCATATCGTCGAGGTGCTGCATTTCGTCGGCGCGGAAAGCTCCTTCGTGGCGAGCGAATTCCAGAAGCACTTCTTGAAGATCAGCATCAAGGGTTCGGCGGCGGGCGGCGCGCTGGCGGCGGCCCTTTTCGCGCTCGCCAACATCTGGCAGGCGAACTCGCTGGCCACCCCGGAGAGCGACCAGGCGATGGCGCTGTTCGGCACTTTCACCATCGGCGTGACCGGCTATGTCGGCATCTTCGCAACGATGATCGTCATCGCGCTGCTGACGACGCTGACGGCTCGGTTTACGGTCATGCGCACGATCGACGAGATCGATCTGATTCGTTCCGACCCGGCTCGTTCCGACGGGTTGCCCGCTTCTTGAAGCCGCCATCGTCCCCCTATAGTGTGGCCCTGTTCTCGCCACGAATCTCCGGCTATGGACAGTGATGACACCGGCCCAAATGACACCCGACGATGGAGCAGGCCGCAAGCCGCGGCGTCTGACCCGCGGCCTGTTTTCACGCCAGGGCCGGCTGCGCTGGCTTGCCCGCCGCGTCATCATGTCCTGCGTGTTCTTGGTGGGCCTGCTTTTCGGGGGCTTCCTCTGGTTTGCCGATTCGGTGACCTCGCTCAGGACGCCAGACGGCGTCAAAGCCGACGCCATCGTTGTGCTCACCGGCGGCTATCTTCGCGTCGAACAGGCGCTCGGCCTGCTGCGCGACGGCGCCGGCCAGCGCCTGCTGATCTCGGGCGCGCATCCCTCCACGACGCCCAATCAGATACGCAAGGTCACGCAGGCATCGCCAGACCTTTTCTCCTGCTGCGTCGACATCGGCTATGATGCGATCGACACGATCGGCAACGCCAACGAGATCACCCGCTGGATCCATGATCACGGCTACAAATCGGTCCTGGTCGTCACCAACAACTATCACATGCTGCGCAGCCTTCATGAACTGCGCCGCGCCGACCCGGTGACGGAATTCATTGCTTATCCCGTGATCAACTCGGACCTCACCCGCAAAGCCTGGTTTACCGAGCCGGACGTGGTGCGCACCATGCTGTCCGAATATGGCAAGGTGGTCCTGTCAACGATGCGTGACTGGATCGGCATCGAGCGCGGAACAGGCCTTCGCACCGAAGACGCACCCAAAACCGCGGGCAGCCCGAAACCCTGAAAAGCCGCTGCACCCGGCCGTCGGCACAATGCGCTTTTTTCCAGAACCGATCTCGTGTAGGCAACGTGCGTCCAGAAGGAAGTCGTCTTTATGCTGCTTTTGCGTTCGGTTCTTTTCAACACCGCCTTTTACGTAAACATCATCGTAAGAATGATCGTGCTGAGCCCGATCTACTTCCTGTTGCCGCGCAAGGCCGCCTATCGTATTCCTAAAGCCTGGGCCCGGTCCAACAACTGGCTGATGGCGAAGATCGTCGGCGCGACCTTCGAAATCGAGGGCATGGAAAACATTCCCGAAGGGGGCTGCATCTTTGCCCCGAAGCACCAGTCGGCCTGGGACACGTTTGCGCTGCTGCCCTACCAGCGCGACCCGGTCTATATCCTCAAGCGGGAGCTGATGTGGATCCCGCTGTTTGGCTGGTACGTGGCGAAACAGAAGATGATCCCGGTCAATCGCGGCGCCCGCGGCAAGGTCATGGTAGATGTCATGGTCCGCACCAAGGAAGAGATGGAGGCCGGCCGCCAGCTGATTATCTATCCGGAAGGAACGCGGCGCGCACCGGGCGCGGAGCCGCAATACCGCTACGGCATTGCCCGCATCTATCGCGACATCCAGGTTCCGGTCGTACCGGTGATCGCCCATTGGGGCCTCTTCTGGGGCCGCCGCAAGCTCGTGAAATATCCGGGCCGTTTCAAGGTACGCATCCTGCCGCCAATCACGCCCGGCATGGATCCCGATGCCTTCTATGCAAAGCTTATCGAAACGATGGAGCGGGAAAGCGACAAGCTGCTGATCGAGACCGTCGAGGCCAACCCGCATCTGCCGCTGCCGCCGACAGCGGCGAAGCGGCTTGCCGAACTGAGGTCTCAAACGGCCGCTTGAAGCCCGGCCGCAATGGAGGCGCCGACACCTTCAAGCCAAAGGTCCCGGATGCCCATCTGCTTGAGATGGTCGAGCGTGTTGAAGACATAAGCATCGTTTGGACCCGACTGGCCGACGGAATGCCGGACGATTTTAGCAGCATGATCGATGCTGAGCGCGCCGGCATACTGGACATGCTCGCGATCCACGATATAGCCGACGGCTTTCACCTGCCGCTGGTCTGAAAGCGAAATCGGCAGGATCCTTTCCTTGTAGACATTGGTGACGAGCTCACGCCGGCGAAGATAATCCAGCACATCGGCGCGATCGTTGTCGTTGACCCGAAAAGCCACGCCCCGGCATGAACCGCCGCGATCAAGACCGAGCACGAGACCAGGTTTTTCGGGTGTGCCGCGATGCACATGGGACCAGACGCAAAGGGAACGACGAAAGCCGAAAGCGCGTGCATCGGCTCGCTCCTCGAACGCAAAACCCGGATTCCACATGAGAGAACCGTAGCCAAACACCCAAAATTCGTCCATATCCCGCGCCACACCAAATCAACCGAAGCGTTCTGCACCAAATTTCCAGCACCATTGGAGAACATCATGGCAGCGTCAAGCCGATCCGGCGTCAGCGGAAAATTGTGGCTACTCGCCTGCAGTGTGGTGGTGGCGATCGCCCTCTACACCGCCGGCTGGTTCTATGCCGCCTCGGTGCTCAAGGAGCAGACCCTGGCCCTCCTCGGCAGCCAGCGCAACAAGGGTATTGCCGCCGAATGCAGTGAAGCCGACTACCGGGGCTATCCTTTCCGAATCGGACTGTTCTGCTCCAAGGTTTCGGTCGACGATCAGGTGAACGGGATTTCGGCCAATTTCGGCGCGCTGCGCTCCGCCGCCCAGGTCTACAATCCCGGGCATATCGTCTGGGAGCTCGATTCGCCCGTCGAAATTCGCACCGGCCATGGCCTTTCGGTGTCAACAAACTGGGAAAACTTCCAATCGAGTCTCGTAACCAAACTTCGGGGCGTGGAACGCGCCTCGACGGTGATCGAGAACTCCAGGACCAGCGTCGTCTCTTCCGCGACCGGCCAGGCCGTCGATATCAGTGCGGCGCATACGGAGATCCATCTGCGCCAGAACGGCAGCGATCTCGATGCGGCGATCACCCTGGAAAACACCGACACGACGATCAAGGACATGCCGCAAATCCTGCCGAGCCTGTCTGCGAATGCCGATGTGACGCTGGTCGGCCGCGCCGGCATGATCGACGGCAGCGACGCGAACGGGCTCGTGCTCTACGAGACCGAAGGAGAATTGCGCAGCTTCTCCGCCGATCTCGGTCAAGGACGGGTGATCACGGTTTCCGGCCCGTTTTCATTCGATGGAGACGGATACCTGTCGGGCAAGCTGAAATTCCGGATCGAGCAGGTCGACGGATGGCGCAATAGCCTCACAGAGGCCTTCCCTGACATAGCACCGATGCTCGATACCGCCGCCAACATGCTCTCCGCGCTCGGCGGGGGTCGCAGCGCCTCGCTGGACCTGACCATCAAACGGGGCAAGGTCTTTGCCGGCGGCTTTATCCAGATCGGCGAAATTCCGCCGATCTGAACTGGCTATTTCTTCTGGTCGAGCGCGTGGCGACCGAAATCCGGCGCGTCCACATCCTGACCGGCCTGGACGATGGAACGGCGAATGGCGCGGGTGCGGGTGAAGAGCTCGAACAGCTTGTCACCCTCTCCCCAGCGAATGGCCCGCTGCAGATAGGCAAGGTCCTCCGAAAACCGCGCCAGCATTTCCAGGATCGCGTCCTTGTTGTGCAGGCAGACGTCGCGCCACATGGTGGGATCGGATGCCGCCAGACGCGTAAAATCGCGGAAGCCGGAGGCGGAATATTTGATCACTTCCGATTCGGTGACCGTCTCGAGATCGTCTGCCGTCCCGACGATGTTGTAGGCGATGATATGCGGCAGGTGCGAGACGATCGCCAGCACCTTGTCGTGATGCTGCGCATCCATCTCGTCGATCAGCGAGCCAAGCGCCATCCAAAACGACTTGAGCCGGTCGAGCGCCGCCTGGTCCGTTCCCGGCAATGGCGTAAAGATGCACCAGCGATCACGAAACAGACCGGTAAAACCCGCATCCGGGCCGGATTTTTCCGTTCCGGCGAGCGGATGGCCGGGGATGAAATGCACGTTCTCCGGTATGTGCGGCGCCATCTGTGCAATGACGGAGGCCTTGGTCGAACCCACATCCGTGACGATGGCGCCCGGTTTGAGATTGGCGGCAATCTGCTTTGCAACCTCTTCCGACGCGCCGACCGGCACGGAAACGATCACCAGGTCGGCATCCCGGACCGCTTCCGCCGCAGACGCCGTATAACGGTTGCCAAGCTTCAATTCCTCGGCCCGCCGCAACGTCTCGCCGCTTCGGCTTGATATGACCACCTCGCCTGCCAGGCCCAGTTCCCGGACATCACGTGCGATCGACGATCCAATGAGGCCGATGCCGATCAGGGCGATCCGGTCGAAATGCACAGTCATGCGCTCTTGCCTTGCCCTTGGCCCATGAATTCGCCAAGCGTTTCGATAACGCCGCGATTGGCTTCTTCCGAACCGACAGTCATGCGCAGCGCGTTCGGGAAACCATATCCTTTCACCGCGCGGAGAATGTAGCCGCGGCTCGTCAGGAAGGCGTCTGCGTCGGTTGCACGCTTGCCGTCGATATCGGGGAAATGGATCAGCACGAAATTGGCGACGGATGGCGTCACCCTCAGGCCAAGCGCCTCGAAGGCGTGCGTGAGCTTGTCGAGCCACAACTGATTGTGTTCGACGGCCTGTTCTACGAAGGCCTGGTCGCGGATCGCGGCCGCACCGGCGGCAATCGCCGGCGCATTCATGTTGAACGGGCCGCGAACGCGGTTCAGCGCGTCGAGAATGCCGGCAGGACCGTACATCCAGCCGATACGGAGCGCGGCAAGGCCATAGACCTTCGAAAAAGTGCGGGTCATCACGACGTTGCGGTTGGACGAAACCAGTTCCAGGCCCGCTTCGTAATCGTTTTTCCGCACATATTCGGCATAGGCTGCGTCGAGCACGAGGATGACGTGCTTTGGCAGACCGGCATGCAGGCGCCGGATATCGGCGACGGGAACATAGGTCCCGGTTGGATTGCCAGGATTGGCAATGAAGACCATCTTCGTCTTCGGCGTCACCGCCGCAAGGATGGCATCGACATCGACAGTGCCTTCCTTTTCCTTGACGGTCACAGGAGTGGCACCGGCGCCCATGATCTGGATCTTGTAGACCAGGAAACCGTGCTCGGTGATGATCGCCTCATCGCCCGCGGCGAGATAGACGTGGCAGAGCAGGCCGAGCAATTCGTCCGAACCATTGCCGCACATGATGTTGGCGACATTCAAGCCATGCACCGAGGCAATCGCCTCGCGCAGCGCCAGTGCCTGACCATCAGGATAAAGCTCGAGATGGCTTGCGGCCTGCTTGAACGCCTCGATCGCCTTCGGGCTCGGCCCGAGAGGAGTCTCGTTGGAGGACAGCTTGAAGACCCGCGCCACGCCCGGAGCATGTTCCTTGCCGGGCACATAGGCGGCGATATCCAGAATGCCTGGACGAGGAACGGGCTCATTGGTGACGATGTTCATCGGATCGACCTCTTCGGAATGCCTTACGCGGCGGGTGATCCAGTGGCATTAAAGCCGAAAACGGCCTTTGTCGAGAGAGGCCGGTTTCTGCCACCCATTCGATTTCTTGATGCCCGGTTGTCGGAAATGCCCGCCGGCCATACGTCTTCCACAAAGACCAAAACCTCAAGGAGCAAAAACATGAGCGTTGGAGATCATGACGATATCAGAGTGCTGTTGGACGATTGGGCCCAGGCCCTGCGTGACAAGGATGCCGATGCGATCATCGCCTGCGAATCCCCCAACATCCGCGCATTCTCGCTTGCTGCGCCTCTGGAAACGATCGGGAACGACAGAGCCGGTTTGCAGGCATGGTTGGACACCTGGGAAGGTGGACTGGAGTTTGAGATCCGGAATACCGATCTGCGCGTCGGAGGCGACATTGCATGGTGCAGCGCGCTTGCGCGCCTCGCCGGCAGGAAGATCGGCACGGGAGAAAGCGGCCTCTGGTTTCGCCTGACCGTGGCCTTCGCGCGCGAGGACGGCCGCTGGAAGATTGCTCATACGCACGAGTCCGTACCCTTCGCGATGGAGGGGCAACCGCTTGCGCTTTTGGACCTTAAGCCGTGAAGCCCAAGGCACGCCTTAACACGTTCTGGTCGTCGGTACGCCCTGCGGCGCCAGCACCGGAACGAAAACACGGCGGGAGGCGCGCGCTGCGACCGGCAGTCCCTGATAGAGACGTTTCTGAGCCTCCAGCACGATGACCCCGGAGAAGACCGGCCAGAAGCGCCGGCCCAGGCGCTCAAACACGTGACGAAGCCTCAGCACGGTCGCGATCTTGGACGGCGGAAAGAACAGTGCCTCGGCGCTCGCTCCCGGCGTAAAATTCGCCTCGCGCAGCAGCGAGGTAAGCTGCCCCCTCGAATAGGGCCTGCCCGATCCGAACGGGGTGTGCTCCATGCGCGCCCAGACGCCGCGCCGGTTTGGGACGACGATGACGAGCCGCCCCCCCGGCGCCAACACCCGCCAGACTTCCTTCAGCGTCTCCCGCGGATTTTCCGCAAACTCCAGCGAATGCACCATAAGAACGCGGTCGATCGATGAATCGGGCAAAGGCAGTTCTTCGTCAAAGACCAGCGCCGTCGAGGACAGTTCTCCGACCGGCCAGTTCACCGCGCCCTGCCCCGCCGGCATGAAAGCGAAAGTCCGCTCCGTATCGGCGCGGAAGCGATCGAGATAGGGAACCGCGTAACCGAGGCCGACCAGCCGCTCCTCCGGGAGACGCGCCCAAAGCGAAGCGAGCGCCATCACGATCGACTGTTCGGCGAAGCGACCGAGGGGCGAGTGATAGAATTCACGGAGATCGACGATGTCGACGGACAAAATGCTGGCCTATGACGGTTGGACTTCGGTTGCGCAGTCTCTACATTGTTCCGCAAAGAGATTTGAGCAATAGGGGCAATGTATGAAACCACTGGAACTCGAAGTTTTTTCATGCCGAAGCGATAATTACGGCGTTCTGGTTCACGATCCGGAAAGCGGTCTCACGGCTTCGATCGACGCGCCCGAGGAAAAACCCATTCTCGACGCCGCCGCCCGCCGCGGCTGGAAAATCACCCACATCTTCACGACCCATCACCACACCGACCATGTGGAAGCGAATCTGGCGTTGAAAGAAAGATTTGGGCTTGAGATCATCGGCCCTTTCAACGAGGCGGTCGCAATCCCGGGCCTCGACAAGACGATGGCGGACGGCGACGAATTTCTCTTCGGCGAGCATCTGGTGCGTGTCTTTGAAACACCGGGACATACGGCCGGCCACATCTGCTATCATTTTCCCGACGACAAGATCCTCTTTGCGGCCGACACGCTCTTTGCGCTCGGCTGCGGCAGGCTGTTGGAACGCCCCGCTGCCGATATGTGGCATTCGCTTCAGAAGCTTGCCGTCCTGCCCGACGAGACTGCCATCTACTTCGGCCATGAATATACGCTCACCAACGCCAAGTTCGCCTTGACCATCGATCCCGACAACCCACGCCTGCGCACCCGGGCCAGGGAGATCGAAGAACTGAGGGCCGCCGGCAAATTCACGATCCCGACAATGATGGGCCTGGAGAAGGAAACCAATCCCTTCCTGCGGGCTGCCGATCCGGCCATCCGCAGAAACCTGCTGATGGAAGGAAAGAGCAACGAGGAGGTCTTTGCCGAAATCCGCAAGCGGAAGGATAATTTCTAGGTGGGTGCCGCGGAGATCATCGAAGCGCTCGGCATGCGGGAGCATCCGGAGGGCGGCTGGTATGTGGAGACCTTCCGCGATTCAGACGGCGGTGCTCGCGGCCATTCGACGGCGATCTACTATCTGCTGCAGGCGGGCGAACGGTCCCATTGGCACCGGGTGCGGGATGCCGCCGAGATCTGGCACTTTTATGCTGGAGATCCGCTGCTGCTGCGGATTTCAGATGGAACGAGCATACGGTCGGTAACGCTGGGCATCGATCTGGGCAAAGGCGAACGGCCGCAGGCAGTCGTGCCGGCGGATGCGTGGCAGGCGGCCGAGCCGCTCGGCAGCTTTACGCTCGTCGGCTGCACCGTCGCGCCCGGCTTCGAATTTTCGAGCTTCGAGATGGCCGAACCCGGCTGGGAGCCGGGCTGATATGAGGCCTTGGTTCAGAAAATGGGCAACCCGGTAAAGGCCAGAGTGTAAACCAATTGGGCTGTGTAATAGGTGGCCCAGATAAAGCCTTTCAGCCTCTTCGTGACCGGATCGTGCGGCTTCAGCAGGAACCTCTGAATTGCAAGCCCTGCGTCCGACAGGACGAAAAGCGCTGCTCCAACAGAGGGAAGGACTGGCTTCAGCGAAAGCGCGGAGAGCGCCATCGCGACAATCGCCGCGGCGTAGACCATGACAGGTACTGCGAGAGGCCCGGCAGGCCGCCAAAGCAGGAGAAGCATCATGGCCGCGAGAACAACGAAGAACCAGGCCGCTGCGTAACGCCAAGCGCTATCGGTGATCAGCGAAGGTTCGATCGAGGGCCAGAAGAGCACGACTAAGGCGAGATGCGAGACAAGGAAGGCAGCCAGGCCGGCAAGGAAAGGCGATCGCCCGTCATAGGCGAGGCAGGCGTCGCCGAGGGCCGCCAGAGCAAGTGCGGCCACGAGAAGCAGCGGCCCGCCGGCTGACAAGGCATAAACCGCCAGCAGTGCGACCGGAAACATCTTCAGTACAGCGCGAAACTGGCCAGCCGGCTTCTCCAGCCAACGGAAATAGAAAAGTGCGGACGCCACGGACGCGGCTAGCACCCCAGATAAAAAGATGAACATTTCTCCCCCCAACGCCCCCGGACTTCCGGGGACGCCTATTCAGCAATAGCTTCTCCAACCGGCTTCGGCCGCAGCATATCGCGCGCCGCCAGCACCGCTCCGCCCGTGATCAGCAGGCAGGCAACCACGATGCGCCAGTCGGGTTCCGCAAACCCGGACGCGACGAGGATCAGCGTCGACAGAAGCGGCGCCGCATAACTCGCCGCTCCGATGATCTGGATGTCGCCGTTCTTGACACCGTAATCCCAAGCATAGAAAGCCGCGCCAACCGGCAGAAGCCCAAGGCCGACGACCGCCGCCCACTCGCCGGTACTGGCGGGCCAGACCGTCGTCTCGATTGCCAGATGGCAGATCAGCGACAGCGCGGACGTCGCGAGGCAGAAGCCGGTCACCACATCCGTCGATACCCGATCGAACCGCCGCGTCAACAGCGAGTAACCGGACCAGGTAAAGGCGCAGAGGAACGCAGCGCCATAACCGAGGGTATAGGCCCCATCGAAGGAGAGGCCATTGCGGGAAACGATGGTGATCGTACCGAGAAGCCCGGAAATTGCGCCGACCAGATGATACCAGCGCAATTTCTCGCCCGGCAGCAAAGCCGAGCCGACGACGATGAAAAGCGGCCAGAGGTAGGCGATCAGACCAGCCTCGACGGCGGGAGCATTCCTGAGTGCGGTAAAGTAGAGAAAGTGATAGCCGAAGAGGCCGCCGATCCCTGTAATCCAGACCTTCGGCGATTGCCTGAGCAGCCGGATACGCTGCGGGCGAAAGATGAAGAGGACGATGCCGGGCAGGCTGCCGATGGCGAAGGTGACGGCAGAAAGCTGGAAAGGCGGCATCTTGCCGGATGCAGCCGTCATCAGGGCAAGAAGCGACCACATCAGGATCGCCGCGAAGCCGATCAGTGTTCCCCGGATTTTCACTCCTGCCCCCTCGACGCCGCCGGGCGTCACCTCAGCCGCCGTATTTCACAGCGGTCACGTAGACTTGCCCCATCCTCGTCGGGATGCGGGCATAGACGGGAGCATATACATTTGCGGACTGTGCCTTGGCAAACCAGATTTCCATCGGCGTCTTCTTCAGATATTCGATATCGCTGCGGCCGCGCCGGAAACCGGATTTGGGCACATAACGGATCGAACAGACGATTGCCTCACCGTCGAACCCTTTGGTCGAAAATGGTTTGGTGCCCTTCGGCGTCAAAACGAGATCCATGCGCGACTCGCCGTCATAGATCGGCAGTCGGCTCGGGCAGACCGTGGCACTGGCCGGAAAGATGAGACCGCTCAGTGGATCGAGCACGGATCTAAGATCGTTATCCGTCACCGGGATCCAGTTTTTCGGGTTGCGTTTCGGCTCCGGCTTGACCGTAGTTTCGGTTACGTCGCCATTGCGATATTCCACGTCATAGACGCGGGTGCGCTTGCCGGCGCTGTAGACCAGATTGTAACGGTCCGCCTGCAGCTTGTCGTCCAGCATGCGTCCGTTCACGCTGGTCTCGGCGGAAATTCGGCTGATGATATCGACGATTCCCGCCGACTTGAAAGTGCCAGTGATCCGGTAGGCGCTCTCATCGAATTCGCTGGCAAAGGAAGCCCTGGCAATCGGCAGAATGCCGAGCTTGATGTCGTATTCGCTGACATGCCGGATCTCGGCCGAGCCGAGCGAGGCGGTTCCAAAGCCGAAAATGAGTATGGATGCACTGAAACGGCCTAGAAGGATCATGATTTGCCCTGAACGACGGGGACGCCGAAAGCGCCGTCCCGCGAACATATAGACTGGCCATAATGGCAAGAAAATAGCCGCCTTATGCGAGCGCCTATGGAATCTCTTGCGCACGGGGCAAGGTTTTGGCTTGACTGGACGGGGCTCACTGACTATAGAACCGCAACTTTCCAATCAGGACCAGTTGGATCGGCGCGCCGGGCATTGTCCGGAAGTACCATCCGATTGCAGAAGAACAAAGGTGTATCCATGTCTCGTGTGTGCGAACTGACCGGCAAGGGCGTTCAGACCGGCAACAACGTAAGCCACGCCAACAACAAGACCCGCCGCCGGTTCCTGCCGAACCTTTGCCAGGTCACGTTGATCTCCGACGCTCTCGGCCAGCGCTTCCGCCTGCGTGTTTCTGCGCATGCCCTGCGTTCGGTCGAACATCGCGGCGGCCTTGACGCCTTCCTGCTCAAGTCCGACGAAACCGAACTGTCGATGCGCGCTCGTCTGCTGCGCCGGCAGATCGCCAAGAAGACTGCCGAAGCCGCTTAATAGCTTCGCCATTTCATCATCCGGCTTGAGGAAGGCTTGAACGGCTAGCACCGTACAAGCCTTTTCTCTTGCCTTCATATCCCTCCAACTGGTGGCATCACCCAGGATAAAAAAAATGCTGAGCTCCCGCTACACCTTTATCTATGCCCTGCTTATGGCGGCCGTTGTCGTCGCCTCCAATTTCCTCGTCCAGTTCCCTGTCATGGGGACGCTGTGGGGCATCGCACTTGGCGATCTCCTCACCTGGGGCGCCTTCATCTATCCCGTCGCATTCCTTGTGACCGATCTGGCCAACCGGCAATTCGGTGCGGGCGTTGCCCGCCGTGTGGTTCTCGTGGGCTTCGTCGTCGGCGTGACGCTTTCCTTTGTCGCGGCCCCTTCGCGGATCGCCGTCGCATCGGGCACCGCCTTTCTGATTGGCCAACTTCTTGACATCTCGGTCTTCAACCAACTCCGCCGGCAGACCTGGTGGCGTGCGCCGCTGGCCGGCTCCCTCCTCGGCTCCGCACTCGATACCCTGCTTTTCTTCTCGCTGGCCTTCGCTCCGATCTTCGCCTTCATCGGCCCGAACGAGGATTTTGCAATCTCCTCGGCTCCGATCCTCGGCGTCTTCGCAGCCGAAGCTCCGCGGTGGATTTCCTGGGCGCTCGGCGATCTCGTCGTCAAGATCCTGGTCGGAGTGGTGCTGCTGCTCCCCTATGGCGCGTTGATGAACGTGCTGAAGCCGATGCCGCAGGTCGCAGCCGCTCGCTAAGCGCAGAGATTCCGGCTGATCTCACTGGTCCAGCCGGAATTCCAGCATCACGTTGCGCTGCAGGATGTTGCCGTTGTCGTCGGACACGAGGATAAGGTGCGGCTTGCCCTCCGCCCCCAGGATCACGTCGAGCCCTTCCATGTTGTCGATCGCATAGCCCATATCGGCCTCGATGAGCACCTCGCCGTCGACTACGGCGCCCGGACGAATGGTTTCTGCCTTGATCCGCCGGATGCGCATGCCGAGACCGCCGAGGTAACTGAAGCGGCGCTCGAGCAGCAGGAAATCGCCGTCGGGAAGGAAGGCGCCGTCGGTCGCGTCGTAGGGGTCGTGACGGACGACCTTGAAGACGCCCTTCAGCGGCCCTTCCAGGATTGCTGCGAAAAGGTTGCCCTCGTCATCGAGGCTGTGCTCCGTCACGACGATCAGCGAGCCCTTGAGAGCGCCGGCCTCCGGCGATGCCGCCACGGTTTCCATGCCGGCATTCATCCGGAATTCGCGGCGCGGGATGAGATTGTCGAGCGTCGTCCGCGGCCCGGATTGTTCGAAGCCGGGATCCGGGTAGACATCGATGCGATGCAGCTGTTCGAAACCGACGACCGCCTGCCCTTTCCGAAGGGCTAGCCCCTCGGCATCCGAATTGTATTTGGAGCCGGCACGATCGCCGCGGATGAGGATCGGGTTGATCGAAAGCTCCACCAGCCCGGAAAGTCGGCCTGCTGCATCGCGCTCGATCCGGCCGCTCAGCCATTCCCCCGTGTCGAGGACGGACACGAAGCTGCTTCCATCCGGGCGAAACCGGATGGCCGACAAGGATTGCAGCCGCCCATCCGACGACGAGAACTGAATGCCCCCGAGGAACTCCAAAGCACCGAACCGGGTCTCCTTCGACCCCGCCTTGAACTGGGTGATCGCCCGAGCGGTAATCGACACGGTTTGGGTTGCCGGCGCAACCGGCGACGCCAGAACGCCAAAAATGCCGAGGCAAAGGGTGAAGCGCGCAAGCTTCAAAGGATACCTCAGCTTGCCCGACGCATACGGCCAGCGGGCTTGCCACCCTTTTCCGCAAACAGTTCGGCAAGCTGCTCGGTCATCGCGCCGGCAAGTTCGTCGGCATCGACGATCGTCACAGCCTTTCGATAATACCGGGTAACGTCGTGGCCGATGCCGATCGCCAGCAGTTCAACAGGCGAACGGGTCTCGATCTGCTCAATGACGGCCCGCAAGTGCCGTTCGAGATAATTGCCCGGATTGACCGACAGCGTCGAATCGTCGACCGGCGCGCCGTCGGAGATCATCATCAGGATCTTGCGCTGCTCCGGACGATGGATCAGGCGTTGGTGCGCCCACATCAGTGCTTCGCCGTCGATATTCTCCTTGAGCAGCCCCTCGCGCATCATCAGGCCGAGATTACGGCGGGAGCGGCGCCAGGGGGCATCGGCCGACTTGTAGACGATGTGTCGGAGGTCATTCAAACGCCCGGGCGTGGCGGGTTTTCCGCCTGCCAACCATTTTTCGCGCGACTGACCGCCCTTCCAGGCTTTCGTGGTGAAGCCGAGGATCTCCACCTTGACGCCGCAGCGCTCCAGCGTGCGGGCAAGAATGTCCGCGCAGGTTGCTGCGACAGTGATCGGCCGGCCGCGCATCGATCCCGAATTGTCGATGACGAGCGAGACAACCGTATCGCGGAACTGGGTATCGCGCTCCTTCTTGAAGGAGAGCGGCTGCATCGGATCGATGATCAGGCGCACGAGGCGCGCCGGATCGAGGTAACCTTCTTCGAGGTCGAAATCCCAGGAGCGGTTCTGCTGCGCCATCAGACGGCGCTGCAGGCGGTTTGCCAGCCGGCCAACCGCGCCCTGCAGGTGAGCAAGCTGTTTGTCGAGAAAAGCGCGCAGGCGATCGAGTTCGGCCTCGTCACAAAGCTCCTCGGCCGTGACCTCTTCATCGAATTCCTGGGTGAAGATCCTGTAATCGACCTTCTCGTTGAAATCGTCGAAGGGGCTGTTGGGCCGACGTGTTTCGCCGGGAGTTTCCGAGTGTTCGTCGCTGTCTTCCGACATGTCCTCGTCGGACATTTCGGCGCCGTCCATCTCGCCATCGTCGAGTTCCTCGTCGGCGGCCTCACTCTGCTCGGCGGGAGCGGCATCGGAGCCGGCCTCCTCTTCGATCTCCTCGTTCTCGGTCTCGCCGCTGCGAGGCTGGTCTTCCTCGCTGGGATTCTCCATTTCCTCCGGCTCGGTGTCCTCGTCCGCGAACTCCTCCGCCATCTGCATGGAGGTGAGCATGTGACGCACGAGCTTGGCGAAGGCCTGCTGGTCTTCGATGACACCCCTGAGATTGTCGAGATCGCCGGCGGCCTTGTCCTCTATGAACGGCCGCCAAAGATCGAGCACCTTGCCGGCGCTGGCCGGAGGCTTCACGCCGGTCAGCTTTTCGCGTACCAACATGGCGATAGCCTCACCGACGGGCGCGTCTTCCTGACGCTCGATGCCGGAGAAATTCGCCTTTGCATATTTTTCCGTCTGCATGGCACTCAGATTGGCGGCGACACCCGCCATCCTGATGGCGCCGATCGATTCCACCCGCGCCTGCTCGACCGCATCGAACACCACGCGCGCATCGGCACCCTGAGGCGCCATGCTGGCATGGACATTCGTGTCGTGGCAGGCAAGCCGGAGCGCCATGGAGTCGCCAAGGCCGCGGGTCACCGCAAGCTCGTGCGCCGTAGGCCGCTTGGAGATTTCCGGCAGGCGAATGCGCTCGCCGGCAATGCCCGGCCGCTCGTTGGCGAACGAAACCTCGACCTCGCTGTCGCCGGCGATCGAGCGCACACAGCCGGTAATCGCCCGGCGCAGCGGCTCGGTATCAACCGGACCGCCGGGCTTGGCTTTCGAATTGTCTCCGCGACCTGCCATGACGTTTTTCCGCGCTTACGCTCCAAGAACGATGTTGGCGGCGCTTTCCTTCAATTCCACGCCGAAGGCCCGCTGGTACTGTTCGGCAACCAGCGTGCGTTCCAGTTCGTCGCACTTGTTGAGGAAGGTGATGCGGAAGGCAAAGGCGATATCACCGAAGATCTCGGCGTTTTCAGCCCAGGTGATGACGGTACGCGGGCTCATGACGGTCGAGAGATCGCCGTTTATGAAGGCCGAGCGGGTAAGATCGGCAACGCGCACCATCTTGGAGACGGTCTCGCGGCCTTCGGCGGTCGCCCCGAAGCTCTTCACCTTGGCGGCAACGATATCGACTTCCTTCTCGTGCGGCAGATAGTTCAGCGTGGTCACGATCGACCAGCGGTCCATCTGTGCCTGGTTGATCTGCTGCGTACCGTGATAGAGGCCGGTCGTATCGCCGAGGCCGACCGTGTTGGCGGTCGCGAAGATGCGGAATGCCGGGTGAGGCCGGATGACGCGGCTCTGGTCGAGCAGGGTCAGGCGGCCGGAGGATTCCAGCACGCGCTGGATGACGAACATCACGTCCGGACGGCCAGCGTCGTATTCGTCGAAGACAAGCGCGACATTGTGCTGGTAGGCCCAGGGCAGGATGCCGTCCTTGAATTCCGTCACCTGCTTGCCGTCCTTCAGGACAATCGCGTCCTTGCCGACGAGATCGATACGGCTGACATGGCTGTCGAGGTTGATGCGCACGCAGGGCCAGTTGAGGCGGGCGGCGACCTGCTCGATATGGGTCGACTTACCGGTACCGTGAAAGCCGGATACCATGACGCGTCGGTTATGCGCGAAGCCTGCGAGAATGGCGAGGGTGGTATCGCGGTCGAAAAGATAGTCGGGATCGAGGTCCGGAACGTACGGGTCGCCGTTGCTGTAGGCGGGAACCTTCAAATCGGTATCGATGCCGAAAGCTTCCCGAACCGAAACGGTGGTATCGGGAAGATTGGAAATGTCTAGATCAATCTTACTCATCATCTCTCCAAGGCGCGAGCCGCCGCCCGAGCCGTCGTCCTCACTGCCATAATTTTTACGGCTTAGCAGAAACCCGCCTGCTTCAACAACTGATATGCTTGAATAACGGCGCGAAAACGTTCTTCGGAACCGCGGTCTCCGCCGTTTGCATCCGGGTGATGCTTCTTGACCAGGTCCTTGTAGCGGCTCTTGATCTCGCTGCCCGTGGCATTGGCCGCCAGGCCCATTGTATCGAAAGCCTTCGCCTCGAGAGTCTTGAGCTTGCGCCCCTGCGTCTGGAAGCGCGATCCGCCCCCGGCGCGTGCCTGAGATACGAAGCCAAAGGGATCCTTGAACCGCTGTTGCGCGCCCGGAGCTCCCGAGCGCGCCGTAGTGTGCAGCGGCGCATCCTTGGCAGCCTTGTTGACGCCGACGGTCCAGGTGGGCCGATGGCCGGTGATCGCCTCCTTCTGATAGCGCGCGATCTCCGTGTCCGAGAGGCCGGAGAAATAATTGTAGCCCTTGTTGTATTCCTTGACGTGCTCGAAGCAGAACAGGAAAAACTGCCCTTCGGCGTTGCGGCCGACGGGGGCGCGATGGGCACCGGGTTTGTCGCACCCGTCCCATTGGCAAGTCGGTGCCTGGGGAGGCGTGTCCTCCTCCCTTTTCCGGCGCGTCCGGATACGGTCGAAATATTTGGAGTCGAGTTTCATAAGGCCCTCATTATGGGGTGGCGAACAGGGCGCGGCAAGAATTGACAAAGCGCTTTCTTACTGGTTTGTGGGATGCCCCTCTCGCATCGCAACGGAGCCAACCATGTCCGCCCGAGACCGTATCGAAGCCACGCTTGCCGAACATCTCGAACCGGAACGGCTGTATGTCATCGATGAAAGCCAGCAGCACGCCGGTCATCAGCCACATTTCACGGGAGCGGAGGGAACTCACATGCGAGTCCGCATCGTCTCGGGAAAATTTTCAGGATTGAGCCGGATCGATCGGCATCGGATGGTGAATGCGCTTCTGAAGCCTGAACTTGACGCCGGGCTCCACGCCCTCGCGGTGGAGACAGCCGCACCGGGCGAACCGACCCGCTGGTGACGGGTCTTAGATAGGAGCAGGACAGCACGCCAGCAAGGGATGGCTTGCGGAAAGCCCCTATTCCGCCGGCAGAGTGACGTCTTCCGCCGGCCGTATCCTCAATCTCGTAATCCGGTTCTTCTCCCGCTTCATCACGATGAACCGTTTGCCGTAAAACGTGAACGCCTGCCGCTCTTCCGGGATCAGCTTCGATTCGTGGATGACGAGGCCCGCAATCGTCGTCGCTTCCGTGTCGGGGAGGTTCCAGTCGAGCGCGCGATTCAAGTCGCGGATTGGCACCGAACCATCGACCACGATCGAACCATCCGCCTCCTGGCGCACCCCCTGGATCTCGATGTCGTGCTCGTCGGCGATATCGCCGACAATCTCCTCCAGAATATCCTCCAGGGTGACGATCCCCTGCACCTCGCCATATTCATCGACAACCACCGCAAAATGCATCTTGCGACGCAGAAAAGCATTCAGCTGATCCTTAAGACTCGTGCTGTCAGGCACGAACCATGGCTTCTGCGCAATTTTGACGATTTCGATGCTTTCCGGATGCACATTCTGGTCTGCAAGAGCACGCAGCAGATCCTTGGCATGCACGACGCCAATGATGTTCTCCGTCGAGTTCCGCCAGACAGGCATGCGGGTATAAGGACTTTCGAGCACCGTGCGCACCACGACTTCCGGCGGATCGTCGGCATTGATCGCCCGCATCGCAGTGCGGTGCTTCATGACATCCGAGACCTCCAGTTCTTCGAGTTCGAAGAGGCCGCTCAAACGGTCGCGGTCCTGACGGTCGAAATTGCGGTCGCGGTGCATCGCGTCGAGTGCCGCATGCAGATCGTCATGCGTGGAGAGCGTGAGGGTTTCCTGTGAAAGAGAAACGCCGAACGAACGAAGCAGCCCGCGGATCACCGCGTTGACAGCGCGCGAAAGCAGGCCTCCCTTGGATGTCATTTCGGCCGCTTTTCCTCCAGAAATCCAAGCACCTCGGAAGACGGAACGTCATCCGCAACGAACGACTGGCCGATACCGTGCGTGAGGATGAAAGTAAGCTTGCCGCTCTTGACCTTTTTGTCCTGCGTGATCGCCTCCAGAAGCCTCTCGGTAGGCGGCAGCTCGCCGGGAATGTCGTTCATCGAGATCGGCAATCCGACGGCTTTCAGGTGTGCAGCGACGCGCTGGGCATCGTCCGGGCTCGCAAGATTGAGCCGTGCAGAAAACTGGTGCGCCAGAACCATGCCGATTGCCACGCCTTCGCCATGCACCAGTCGGCTACTGTCATAGTTGGTTGCCGCTTCCAACGCATGCCCGAAGGTGTGGCCAAGGTTGAGAAGGGCGCGCCGGCCGTTCTCGCGCTCGTCTTCCACGACCACGTCTGCTTTGGCCTGGCAGCTCGCGGCGATCGCTTCGATCCGCTCTGCGCCGCCGTCAAAAACATGCTTCCAGTTCTTCTCGAGCCAGACGAAGAAGTCGGGCTTGTCGATCAGCCCGTATTTGGCGACTTCCGCATAACCGGCGCGGAACTCCCGCACCGAAAGCGAATCGAGCGCGGCCGTATCGGCAAGGACAAGGTCGGGCTGGTGGAAGACGCCGAGCAGGTTCTTGCCATGCCGGGTATTGATGCCGGTCTTGCCCCCTACAGACGAATCCACCTGCGCCAGAAGCGTGGTCGGGATCTGCACGAAGCGCACGCCCCGCCGCACGATACCGGCGGCAAATCCGGCGAGATCGCCGATCACGCCGCCGCCGAGCGCGATCACCGCATCGTTTCGTTCGATCCGCGCTGCCAGTACCATGTCGGCGACTGTCGCAAGATGCTCAAGGCTCTTGGTCTTCTCCCCCGCCGGCAATGTCAGCGATACCGCCTCGATGCCGTCCGTCTGCAGGCTGTCCATCAGCGCTTCCAGATAAAGCGGCGCAACGTGTTCGTCTGTGATGATCGCAGCTTTGCGTCCCCTAAGCCGCGACGTGATCTCGCCGCCGGCGCGGCCAATCAAGCCTGGGCCGATCAGGATATCGTAGGCCCGCTCGCCAAGCGGTACGTGCACAACACGCTCCAGAGGACGGTCCGGAGATCGGGACGACATATTCATTGCAACTCACCTTCATTGGGACGCTTGCCGATGGCAACAATGGCGGCAAGCACCGCATTGGCCATCACATCCTTACGGACATTCTCCGACCGGACGGTCAGATCCGCCTCTGCATAGATCGGATATCGCTGGTTCATCAAATTCTCGAGCGTCTGCTTCGGGTTCTCGGTCTTGAGCAACGGTCGATGATCGCGTTTGTTCACCCGCTCCCACAAAACATCGAGATCGGCTTTCAGCCAGACCGAGATGCCGCCCGCCTTGATCTGTCGTCTGGTATTTTCGTTGATGAAGGCGCCGCCGCCGGTGGAGATGACGCGTGGCCCATTCCTCAGGAGGCGCTCGATGACCCGCGTTTCCAATGCGCGAAATTCCACCTCCCCGTAGGCTGCGAAGAGCTCGCTGATCGTCATCCGCGAAACCTTCTCGATCTCCGCATCGGTGTCGATGAACGGAATCGACAGGCTCTGCGCCACCAGCCGGCCGATCACCGATTTCCCGGCGCCCATAAGGCCGACGAAGATCAGATTGCGCGAACCGAGCACGGCACGCGCCTGTTCGCTGAGTGTCGGGCCGGCGGAGGTAGCAGCTTCAGTCATCATCGTAGTCCGTTTGAAAAACGGTATCGACAAATGCTTGGGCAGCGTCAAGCCATTGCCCCCAAAGACGATGGAGGATTGTTTGTTCTTGTGGTTCGGTAAACCTTTATCGATATATTGCGTCGCAACGTCACGGAGTTTTCGATGCCCACCCTTTTCCGCTTCCTGTTCGTGCTGGCTGTGATTGCGGGCATCGTCTATGGAAGCATGGTGGCGCTTGTGACCCTGGTGGATCCGCGCGAGCGTGATGTCACCGTGCGCATCCCTTCGGAGCGGCTGAATCCGGCTCCCCCGCAGAAATAGCGAAAGACAGCGATGGTCGATCTCTCCGCCGCCCACATCGAAGCCTTTCTCGAAATGATGAGCGCCGAGAGGGGGGCTGCCGGCAACACGCTGGCTTCGTATGAACGCGACCTCGAAGACCTCCATTCCTTCCTGGCGGTGATCGGGACTTCTCCGCTGACTGCGGCAAGCAATAACCTCGCAGCCTATCTCACCCACCTCAGCAAACAGGGTTTTGCTGCATCCTCCCAGGCAAGACGGCTCTCCGCCATGCGGCAATTCTACAAGTTCCTTTATGCGGAGGGCTTGCGGGGCGATGATCCGACGGCAATCCTCGACGCGCCCAAAAAAGGCCGGACGTTGCCGAAAACGATGGGCGAGGGCGAGGTAACACGGCTGCTCGAATTTGCGGCCAAGGAGGCAGCCGACCCTGCACCGGATCAGCTTTCCCGCGTCAGAATGCTGGCGCTGCTCGAACTTCTCTATGCCACCGGCATGCGCGTCAGTGAACTGGTATCGCTGCCGGCAAAAGTCCTGGATCAGGAAGGCCGGTTCCTCATCATCAAGGGAAAAGGCAACAAGGAGCGTCTGGTCCCGCTCTCCCGCGCCGCCATCGCCGCCCTCAAGACCTATAGCGGTTTCCGCCAGGCCTCCCTCGCAAAGACCGGCAGCAGCCCCTGGCTTTTCCCTTCCGCCGGCAAGGAAGGCTATCTTCCGCGACAGGTTTTCGCCCGCGATCTCAAGGCGCTCGCCGCGCGGGCGGGACTTAGAGCCGCCGCAATCTCCCCGCATGTGATGCGCCATGCCTTTGCCAGCCATCTTTTGCAGAACGGAGCGGACCTTCGCGTGGTACAGGAGTTGCTTGGACATTCAGACATTT
Organism: Neorhizobium sp. S3-V5DH; assembly: GCF_004343065.1. Taxonomy (NCBI): domain Bacteria; kingdom Pseudomonadati; phylum Pseudomonadota; class Alphaproteobacteria; order Hyphomicrobiales; family Rhizobiaceae; genus Neorhizobium; species Neorhizobium sp. S3-V5DH. The sequence goes on along the minus strand of NZ_SMCL01000007.1, from coordinate 126,681 downwards.
CCACCACGCAAATCTATACGCATGTATTGGAAGAACGGCTGCGCGAACTGGTCGAAACGCATCACCCTCTTGCAAAACAGGCCAAAAACCGGGATTAGAGGCGCCAAACCGAAATTGGGGACCCTCTTGTTCCCGAGATAAACAACCGGAAACCGGATCTCATGCAGACCTATCTCGATTTCGAAAAGCCAATCTCTGACCTCGAAGGAAAAATCCACGAGCTCAAAAAGCTTGCCTCGGAAGACGAGAGCATCGATACGTCCGAAGAGATCGGCAGGCTCGAAAGCCGGGTCAGGGAAGCGACCAGGGAAATCTACGCCAAGCTTGGCGCCTGGGAAAAAACACAGGTCGCGCGCCATCCGCAGCGCCCTCACTTCGTCGACTACGCCGCAAAGCTGTTTACCGATTTCACGCCGCTTGCGGGCGATCGCAATTTCGGCGAGGACGCCGCCATCCAGTCCGGCCTTGCCCGATTCAACGGCATGCCGGTCGCCGTCATCGGCCAGGAAAAAGGCCATGACACCAAGACGCGCCTCAAGCACAATTTCGGCAGCCCTCGCCCGGAAGGTTATCGCAAGGCGATCCGCGTCATGGAAATGGCCGACCGCTTCGGCCTGCCCGTGATCACGCTGGTGGATACTGCCGGCGCTTATCCCGGGGTCGGCGCCGAAGAGCGCGGCCAGGCGGAAGCAATCGCCCGCTCCACCGAGATGTGCCTTGCCGTCAAGGTTCCGATGATTTCCATTGTTATCGGCGAGGGCGGCTCCGGCGGAGCGATCGCCATCGCCACCGGCAACCGCGTCTACATGCTCGAACATTCGATCTATTCGGTCATTTCTCCTGAAGGTGCCGCCTCTATTCTCTGGCGCGATTCGACCCGTGCCCGCGAGGCTGCGACGAACATGAAGATAACCGCCGAAGACTTGAAGGCTCTCGGCATCATCGACGAGATCATCCCAGAACCCGTCGGCGGCGCGCATCGCGAGCCCGACACGGTGATTGCAGCAACCGGCACGGTGATCGCTTCGGCGCTTCAGGACATGAGCAGGCTTTCGGGCGAGGAATTGAGAGCCGCACGCCGGCAAAAGTTCCTCGATATCGGCCGCAACCTCTGATCTGTCGACGTTTCTCGCCGAAACAGCCAAATTTAGCCATATTGCTGATAACAGTGAAACTGGGACGGTTTCTCTAGACAGGCGGATCGAAGCGGTTAAGAAGATGTAAAGCTTACCGCTTTATTGATTGTAGCCAGTACCGAACCCGGTAAACGTTCCAAGTTCATGTGGTCCGTCTCGATGCGCCTGAAACACATCGCTCTCGCCTTTCTCGTCGCGACCGCCCTAACGGGCTGCAATGACACGCTCGATTCCGCAAGTATTGACCTCAAGAGCGTCAAGAACAAGGTCGAACAGCCTCTGCCTTCCCGCATCGTTGCGGAAATGCAGAAGAAGAACATGCCGCGCAATTCGCCGATCATGATCCGCATCTTCAAGGAAGAAGGGGTGCTGGAGGTCTGGAAGGCGAAGGCCGACAATCGCTTCGACGTGATCGCCAGCTATCAGATATGCGCCTGGTCCGGGAAGCTGGGTCCGAAAGTCAAGGAAGGCGACCGTCAGGCGCCTGAAGGTTTCTACAACCTGACGCCGGCGCACCTGAACCCGAACTCGAAATATTATCTCGCCATCAATACCGGATTTCCCAACCGCTATGACCAGGCAAACGGCCGCAGCGGATCGAACCTGATGATCCATGGCGCCTGTTCGTCGTCCGGCTGCTATTCCATGACCGACGAGCAGGTTCTGGAAATCTACGCATTTGCCCGCGATGCGTTCAAGGGCGGCCAGACCACGGTGCAGCTTCAGGCCTTCCCCTTCCGGATGACGGCGGAAAACATGGCACGTCACCGCGACAATCCGAATTACGATTTCTGGAAGATGGTGAAGGCAGGCTACGACCATTTCGAAGTCACCAAACGCCCGCCGGAAGTGGCCGTCTGCGAGAAAAAATATGTGTTCAACCAGCAGCTTGACGGTGACGGCAAGTTCGGCCCGGCTGCCGCGGCCTGCCCGCCGATGTCCACACCGCCGGCGCTTGCAAGCGCTCTGACATCCTACGGCAAGACCTACGAGGTCGCCTACCAGAAAGCCATCGACAAGTTCGAGGGCAAGGTCTGGTATGAGCCGACGGAAGCCGAACGCAAGGCAGTGGTTGCCGCCAAGCGCAAGGGCCGCGAGCTTGCTTATGCGCCGACCGGCACGTCGCTTGAGGCCGGCAAGCTGATGAGCGAAGCAGAATTCAAGGAAATGATGGAAAAGCGGATGGCAGCGGCCCAGCCGAAGCCTGCCAATACCGTGCTTGCGTCCGCCGCTCCTTCGCCGCGCGCTGCGACTGCCGCCGAGCGCATGAAGCAGGATCGCGTACCGGGCGACAACGCACCGGCCTCCACTGCGACCGTCGCTTCTGCTCAGGGCACCACAACCACGGTTCCGATTCCCGCACAGAACCCGCTTGCCTATGCGGCTCCCCCGATCACCGAGGAGAAGAAGAAGCCGTTCTGGAAGTTCTGGAGCAAGGAGTGAGCGTGGCGACCGAAGGCCTCTATGATCTGAGAGGCCTGAAGTGTCCACTGCCCGTGCTGAAGACCCGGCGCCGGCTCAAGGAAATGCACAGCGGCACCGAACTCCTGATCGAGACCACCGACCCGCTTGCCGGGATCGACATCCCGCATTTCTGCAGCCAGGAAGGCCACCAGATCATCCGTTCGGAAAAGACCGAAACCGGTCATCGCTTTCTGATCCGCAAGGGTTGACGCCCTATATGCGCATACCAGGCACGGCGAGCGGGTTGTCTTCCAGCGCCGCACGGTCGGGGCGGTCGATGCGCGGCTGACCGGTGAAGGCGGCGAAGAGATCCGAAACGAACGTTTCCGGCAACCCTTGCGTAATCAGCACCATCCGGGTGCGTCGGTCGGATCCCGCAGGCCATTTCGCCAGACGCTGCGGCGGATGGAAAACGCTCTGCACGCCGTGCAGCACGAGCGGCCGGTCCGGATTGTCGGACAGCGCCACGACGGCTTTCATCCTGAGAAGCTTTTCGCCATGCGCCGAACGCAAAAGATCGGTGAACATCTCGATCGCCATCGGATCGATCGGCTTGTCGTGAATGATTGAGAACGAGCGGATGTCGTCGCCGTGACGGTTTACATCGTGATGATGGTGGTGACCGTGCCCATGATGATGATCGTGTTCATGGTGACCGTGATCATGGTGGTCATGGCCGTGATCGTCGTTCGCCAATTCGTCGCGCAGCCAGCGGTCCACGTCGGCGATCTTGGTGGCCGGATCATAGAGGCCGTTCTCGAGAATGGCCGCCACGCCGGCTCCCTCGCTGTTGCCATCCATCATCGGCGCGCGCGGATTGAGGGCCGCCAGCCGCGCCTTGAGAGCACCGATCTCAGCCGCATCGGCCATGGAAAGCTTTGAAATGACCAACCGGTCTGCCACGGCGGCCTGTTTCACCGCCTCCGGGTGACGGTCGAGCGTCGAAAGCCCATTCACCGCGTCGACTACCGTGATGACGCCGTCGAGCTCGAAGTTCTGCGCAATGACCGGGTTGCCCATAACCGACTGCATGACCGGCGCCGGATCGGCAAGACCGGTCGTCTCGATCACCACCCGGCGGATCAGCTTCAGGCGGCCCGTCTGGATGCCGTCCATCATATAGGCAAGCGTATCGACGAGTTCTCCGCGGACCGTGCAGCAGAGGCAGCCGTTGGAAAGTTCCACCAGCGCATCGCCAGACGCTTCGACGAGAAAGTTGTCTATGCCGACCTCGCCGAATTCATTGATGATGACGGCCGTGCCGCTGGTGCCCGGGTCCTTCAGGATACGGTTGAGAAGCGTCGACTTTCCGGCACCGAGAAAACCGGTGAGGATGGAAACCGGAATTCGGTTGCGGGCAGAAGACATGATCTATTCCAATGCTCAGAAAGTCGGGCGTGGCTGCGGGATCGGCACATTCGCGATCTCGTTTGCGCCCACGGTCGAGGCGACCTGCTCGCTTCCGGGAATAAGCCCCGCGAAGCTGTAGACCGGCGGCCGGGTCATCTCGTGGATATAAGGCGAATGCAGCACCGTTCGACCGGCGTCGTCGCGGTTCTCGCTCCGCACCTTGGCTGCTTTCGGGTTGCAGATCTCGGCGCTGACATCGGTGACTGCCGCCGTATTGCCGTAAGGTGCAAGCGACGACAGCGGCACGCCTTCGGCAGACGAGGCCATGAGCCCCTGCTGCAGGAGGTTGGCCGAATCGTCCGCACGTCCCGCAAGGCTGTCAGCCCCCAGAACGACGGAGATCACCGTACGCCCGTCGCGCGTCGCAGAGGAAACCTGGTTGAAGCCCGAGGCGCAGATGAAGCCGGTCTTCATGCCGTCGGCACCGTCGAACCGCCCGATCAGGGTATTGTAGTTCGGATAGTCCTTCTTGCCGGTGCTGATCCCCTCCAGGGAGAAGTAACCCTGATATTCGGGGAATTCGCGCTTGAGCTGCAACGCCAGCACCGCAAGATCGCGGGCGGTGGTGTATTGCCCTTTGCCCGGCAAGCCGTGAGGATTGATGAACCGTGTCGAGTTCATGCCGAGGCGCGCCGCTTCGCTGTTCATCAGAGCGACGAACTGATCGACTGAACCGCCGACCGTTTCGGCAACAGCGACGGCGATATCATTTGCCGATTTCACGAGCAGGATCTTCAGCGCGCTATCCATGGTCAGCTTGGAGCCGGGCTTGAAATACATCTTGCTCGCCGGCTGATCCGTCGCCTTCTTGCTCATGATAACCGGCGTATCCAGCGCAAGCTTCCCGCTCTTCAGCGCCTTGAAGGTGACATAGGCCGTCATCAGCTTGGTCAGCGATGCCGGATACCATTTGCGGAAGGCGTCCTCGTGGGCGATCACACGGCCGGTCCTGACATCGACCACCATCTTCGGATTGGCCGCGGCACTTCCGGCGGACGCAAGAAGGCCGAAGGCCACCACAGTTGAGATCATCCGGGCGGAAGCCCCGGAGCGGATGCAAGAAATCGGCAAGATCATCCCTCGTTCGAACAGCTTAACGAGTGTGGCGCATATGCGGCCTATGTGGCCAAGCAATGGCAAAGAAGATTGATTGCGTCAATCACGATGGGCACTATCTTCGGGGGAGGACGATTCATATCCGCGTGAGTAACTAGAACAGGGAACATTATGCCAATTTTGAACCGGGCCGCCGAACTTCAGGGCGAAGTCAGCGAGTGGCGGCGATATCTTCACGAAAATCCTGAAATCCTTTACGAAGTCGAAAATACGGCTTCCTTTGTCGCCGCGAAGCTGAAGCAATTCGGCGTTGACGAGATCGTCACGGGAATAGGCCGCACCGGTGTCGTCGGCATCATCCGCGGCAAGGGCCCCGGAGGTCGCACAATCGGGCTGCGCGCCGACATGGATGCGCTTCCCCTTAAGGAATTGACCGACAGGCCGTGGGCTTCGAAGACTGCTGGCAGGATGCATGCCTGCGGCCACGACGGGCACACTTCCATGCTGCTCGGTGCGGCGAAATATCTCGCCGAAACCCGAAACTTCAACGGCACCGTCGCCCTGATCTTCCAGCCAGCCGAAGAAGGCGGTGCCGGCGCGCTGGCGATGATCGAGGACGGCATGATGGAGCGCTTCGGCATCGAGGAAGTCTATGGCATGCACAACATGCCCGGAATCCCGCTCGGCCAGTTCGCCATCCGCAAAGGCGGCATCATGGCAGCACCCGACCGCTTTACCATCACCATCAACGGCCGCGGCGGCCATGCCGCCCAGCCGCACCGGACCGTCGACCCGATCTTCATCGGTTCGCAACTCGTCGGCAGTCTGCAGGCGATTGCCGCACGCAATGCCGATCCAGTCCGTTCGGTCGTCATTTCGGTAACCCGTTTCGATGCCGGCACGACCCATAACATCATTCCCGACCAAGCGACGCTCTGGGGTACGGTGCGAACGCTCAGCGAAGAGACGCGCGATCTCGCCGAGACGAGGATCCGACAGATCGTCGACGGCATCGTCAGTGCCCATGGCGCGGAAGCGGCCATCGAATACGAACGCAGGTGCCCAGTGACCGTCAACCACGACCAGGAAACCGAACATGCGATCCGGGTTGCGACCGATGTGGTGGGTGCTTCCAACATAGACGCGAATGTCGACCCCAGCATGGCCGGCGAAGACTTTGCGTTCATGCTGAAGCGCCGGCCCGGCGCCTTTATCTTCATCGGCAACGGCGATACGGCTGCCCTTCATAACCCGCATTACGACTTCGACGACGAAGCGATCCCCTTCGGCATCTCCTACTGGGTTCGGCTGGTCGAACAGCGGCTTACGGAATGAGTGAGACAAAAGGCTTGGCTTAACGCCTCACCTTTTGTATGGAGTTCCCCAAGTGGTCCCATAGCTCAGCAGGATAGAGCGCAGGATTCCTAATCCTGAGGCCGATGGTTCGAATCCATCTGGGATCACCATTTCAACACGGTCCATGCGATCTCCCCGTTCCCGGCCTTCCGCTCATCGGTCCCCGCCTCGGGCGCAAGGATTTATTAACCTTTTCCGCCCCTATAGATTAGTCTTGATCGAATGCGGCGTTTGAGGCAAATCTTTCACGCCGAAATGATTTGTGAACATACGATGGCGGGGACGCTCATGGCGGCGATTGAATACTCCCTTTTTCGAAGGGCGGTTTTCCTAATCGGAATCGTTTTTCTGGCAGGTTGTACCTCGTCCCAGACCACGTCCGCGATCAAGAGCGAGACCGTCAAGACTTCCGCTCCCATTGGCAATATCCCGAAGAAGAAGCTCTACAATTACACGGCATCGGACCGTGAATGCCTGAAACGCGCCATGTATTTCGAATCGAAACGGTCGAGCCGAGACGGGCTGATGGCGGTCGGTACCGTGGTGATGAACCGCCTGACGTCGGGAGCTTATCCGGACACCATCTGCGGCGTTGTCGGTCAGGAAAGGCAGTTTGCACCCGGCGTGATGACGCGCCCACTCAAGGAACAGGCGGCGGTCGAGCTGGATGAGGCCGCTGACGCCATCCTTCGCGGCGAGCGCAATCCTCAGGTGAAGGAGGCGATGTTCTTTCATCGCGAGGGACTGAGATTTCCCTATGACAACATGCACTACGTCACCGTCGCCGGCGGGAATGCCTTCTACGAGAAACGCGGCGACGACGGCGAGTTGCAGACCCCCGCACCCAAGCCGGCGGATGAATATATCCTGAGCTTCGCGCCTCATCTTTCCACATCGCCGGCACTGATGGCCGTCAATGATGTCCAGCAGGCAAGCCTCGTGGCAGAAGCAGACGATCTGACGCTGCCGCTGCAAGCCCCCGTTCCGCTTCAACGGCCGCAGCTCGCCAGCGTTTCGAGCACCCAGATGGTTATGGCGCCACCCGAAGTATGGTCCCTTCCCGCGACAAGGAAGTGATTCGCAGCTTTTCACGTGGCCGGTCAGAATACCGCAGCGGGGCCTTGCGAAATCCGCTTCGGTCGCGCCAGCCGCACCGTACCGCGACCGATCATGCCGAATAGAATTGCAGCCACCCAGCCGCAGAACAATCCCCCGCCCGCCCAGATCAAGCCTGCCATATCTACCGGTACCGCCGGAACGAAGTCGCGCCAGGCGTTGGCGAAAGTGGTGGAATCCGGCCGTTGCAGCACCACGAACGGCCTCCTCAGCGGCGGCGCAAGCATAAGCTCGTGCTGCTGCTCTGCCAGCACCTCATAACGCGCAAAAGTGCGCCGCATCGCCTCGCCCTGACGCCGGAGAAATGTCTCCGGCGAAGCGGAATAGATATTGAGCGCGGCCTGCCGATCCAGACCGGCATGATTGGCCTGGGCGTCGAACTCGGAAATCAGGATCTTCAGTTCGTCCAGCGCCCCTCCGATCCTTTGCCGGTATTGCTGCGCGAATTCAGGGGCCTGCGAAAAGAAGATGCCGCCGAGGAGCGCCATCGCCATCGTTAACATTCTTCCCAGCATGAACATGACGGACCTCAAACCTCGCTTTCGTCTCAACGAGGCACAGGTTGAAAGGTTGCTCTCCTGCCTGTGGACATCCTCCGTAGCTGGCCGGCGCCGGATTGCATGAAAGGTTAACCGACCATAAAAATCCTGCTGCCGCATGTGGGGTAGCGGCAGATTACTCAAGGGGGCTGTCAATCAATGAAACTGAGTTTTTCCCGCGCGGCTGCGCTGGGTGTGCTGGCCGTTGTCATCGCCGGTTGCACGACGACCGAAGAAGCCAATAAGGCGATCCAGTCAAAATGGATCGGCCAGCCGGTCGATTCCTTCTTTACCTATTACGGCCCGCCGGTCTCTTCCTTTCCTTTGAATGACGGTGGTACGATCTATACCTGGGTCGGCGGTCAGACGACGCGTTATGTCCCAGCTCAATACCAGACACCGCAACCGGCCAACCAGGACGCCAACCGGGTCACCCGCACGACGACCGAGACGCACAAGAAGGCTGACGGAAACACCGTCACGACCACCAAAAGCTCGTCTTTCGGCATTTCGGGTCAGCCGGTAGCGCCGCAGTTGGTTTCCCCGGCCCGCACGGAAGAACTCTTCTGCGAACTTCAGATCACCACCGGGCCGGACAAATCGATCCGCATGCTGCGCGCGACGAATGATACGGATGGCGAAGGCTTCAGCCTCTCGCGCTGCGCCGAGGTCATGGGCGTCAAGAAGTAGGCCACATCAGCGCGGCCGGACGTGTTCCATCCGGAAGCCGAGCCCGATCAGACGGCCGGCGAGATGGGCAAGTGCGGGCCAACGCGCGATGCTGCGGATGAAGGCGGGCGGGCCTTGGCGTTTCTGCTCGTCCGCCTGATCGCTGCGCCGGCTGCTGCGCATCATCAGTTGCAGTTTTTGCGTCGCCCTGGTGGGGAAGCTGCGGCGCTTCTCGACCGCCGCCAGATCTCCATCGGATAGACGGCTGTTGCGAAGGGGCTCGGATAGGATATTGGCGGCAGCGACCGCGTCCTGAATGGCCAGGTTGACGCCGACGCCGCCGATCGGCGACATGGCGTGGGCTGCATCGCCGATGCAGAGAAGGCCGGGACGCCACCACTGCTTCAGCCGATCGATCCGCACCGTCAGCAGGCTTGTGTCGTCGAAACTGCCGATTTCCTGCATGCGATCGGCCGGCAGCGGCGACACGTCGATCACCATCTGGCGGAAGGCCTCGAGACCTCTCTCGCGGATTTCCGCAAAAGCTCCGCGGCGGATGACATATCCGCACTGCCAATAATCGCCACGGTCGATCAGCACAAAACCCTGGCGCGGGCCGGCATGCCCCATTACCTGGTTCGGATCACCCGGCTGCTTGGAGAGTTTCATCCAGACGACTTCGCTCGGTATACCGAAACTCTCGACGGCAAGCCCGGCCTTTTCCCGCACCACGGAATTGCGGCCGTCCGCGCCGACGACCAGATGCGAATGAATATTGAACTTTCCTTCCGGCGTCTCGACTTCCAGGCCGACGACTTTGCCCCGCTCTTCCAGAATACCCGCCACCTTCGCCTGCATGATCAGTCGGAAGTTCGGGAAGTGCTGCGCCTGGGCAGCCATGAAATTCAGGAAATCCCATTGCGGCATGAAGGCGATGAAGCGGTTCCTGACCGGCAGGCGGGAGAAATCGGCAATGATGACCGTGCGGCCGCCCATTTCCGCGGAAAGTTTCGGCGCCCGCGTATGCGGCAGCTTCAGAAACTCTTCGATAATACCGAGCTCGTGCATGACCTCCAGCGTCGAGGGATGAATGGTGTCGCCCCGGAAGTCGCGAAGGAAATCGCCGTGCTTTTCGACGACCGCGACATCCACGCCCGCTCGTGCCAGCAAGAAACCCAGCATCAGCCCCGCCGGCCCTGCCCCTGCAATGACGCATGTCGTCTGGATGTCTCGCATCTGATTCATCGCCCTGTTTCACCCGAAAGTATGGAAAGCATCAAGCTGCACGTGGTCGCGGCCGGGCCTGAAATCAAGCCTGCTCTTGTGAGCCGCGACTTTCGCTTGTAGACCAGCGGCAGTTTAGTAAAACAGGAAAGATCATGGCCGAAACCGGCAAACGTCGCATCAGCATCCTCGGCTCGACAGGTTCGATCGGCGTCAACACGCTCGACGTGGTAGATCAGCTTGGCGGGCTCGACGCTTTTGAGGTCGTGGCAATCACCGGCAACGCCAATATCCCGCTTCTGGCCGCGCAGGCAAAAAGCTGCGGCGCCAAGTTTGCCGTGACCGCCGACGAAACGCATTATGCCGCATTGAAAGATGCGCTCTCCGGCACCGGCATCGAGATTGCGGCCGGCCGTGAGGCGTTGATCGAGGCAGGCGCGCGTCAATCCGACTGGGTCATGGCCGCGATCGTCGGCACCGCCGGCCTTGCTCCGACGCTGGCAGCTGCAAAACGGGGAGCCGATATCGCTCTCGCCAACAAGGAATGCCTCGTCTCGGCCGGCGAACTCTTCGTCGGAGCGGTTGCCGAAGGTGGCGGCCGGCTGATCCCGGTGGACAGCGAGCACAGTGCCATTTTTCAATCGCTGGAGGATGACCAGCATCACGCTGTCGAGCGCATCGTGCTGACGGCGTCCGGTGGCCCGTTCCGCACCTGGACGCGCGAACAGATGGCCGGCGTGACGGCCGAAGTTGCCCGTGCGCATCCCAATTGGTCGATGGGCCTGAAAATCTCGATCGGCAGCGCCTCGATGTTCAACAAGGCGCTCGAAATGATCGAGGCGAAACATCTGTTTAACCTTCGCCCCGACCAGATCGAAGTGATCGTTCATCCGCAGTCGGTGATCCATTCGATGGTGGGCTACACCGACGGATCCGTGCTGGCGCAGCTCGGCTGCCCCGACATGCGCACTGCCATCGGCTATGCGCTTACCTATCCAGATCGACCGAAACTCGATGTCGAGCGGCTGGATTTCGCTAAGCTGGCGAGGCTGGATTTCGAGGCTCCCGATGAGGTGAGGTTCCCGGCCTTGAGGCTCGCGCGGACGGCGTTGCAGCGTGGCGGGGTCCAGGGAGCGGTGCTGAACGCGGCGGAGGAAATCGCCTTCCATGCCTTCTGCGCAGGACGTATCGGCTTCCTGAGCATGGCGGATGTGGCCGAAAAGGTGATGGAGGTAATGCAGGGCCACGGAGCGGCACGCAGCATGGACGAGGTCTTCGCAGCCGATGACGAGGCAAGGCGCCGCGCTAGCGAAATCATCGCCGGAATGGAAATGGCCGCATAAGCGGCCATTCGTTTATCCAGACTTCAGATCGGTCAGGCGACGTGACGGGCGAGCGCGCAACGCGACCAGAGCTGGTGCAGCGAACCCACCAGATGCTCGATATCGGCATCCGAATGCAGCGGCGTCGGGGTGATGCGCAGGCGCTCGGTCTTGCGCGGCACCGTCGGATAGTTGATCGGCTGGACATAGATGTCGCAGGTGTCGAGCAGGATATCCGAGATCCATTTGCACTTTGCAGCATCGCCGACCATGACCGGCACGATGTGGCTCGGATTGTGCATATGCGGAATACCGCGCTGGTCGAGCAGCGTGCGCAGCTTGCGGACCCGATCCTGGTGGCGAACCCGCTCGAACGGGCTTGCCTTGAGATGCCGGATGGAGGCCAGCGCCCCGGCTGCCAGCGTCGGCGGAAGGGCGGTGGTGAAGATGAAGCCGGAGGCAAAGGACCGAATGAAGTCGCAGAGCGCGGCCGATGCGGCGATGTAACCGCCCATCACGCCGAACGCCTTGCCGAGCGTGCCTTCGATGACCGTCAGGCGATCCATCAGACCTTCGCGCTCGGCGATGCCGCCGCCGCGCGGGCCGTACATGCCGACGGCATGAACCTCATCGAGATAGGTCATCGCGCCGTATTTGTCGGCGAGATCACAGATTTCCTTGATGGGAGCGATATCGCCGTCCATCGAGTAGACGGATTCGAAAGCGATCAGCTTCGGCGCATTGGGATCCGCGGCCGCCAGCTTGGCTTCCAGATCGTTGAGATCATTGTGCTTCCAGATGACGCGCTCGCACTTGGCGTGCCGAATCCCCTCGATCATCGATGCGTGGTTCAGCGCATCGGAGAAAATGATAAGCCCCGGGATCTTCTGGCCAAGCGTGCCGAGCGTCGCCCAGTTCGACATATAGCCGGAATTGAAGATCAGGCCGGCTTCCTTGCCGTGCAGGTCTGCAAGCTCCTGCTCGAGAAGAACATGATAGTGGGTCGTACCAGAGATATTCCGGGTGCCTCCCGCACCCGCGCCACAGTGATCGATCGCCTCTTTCATCGCTTCGATCACGGCTGGATGCTGGCCCATGCCGAGATAGTCGTTGGAACACCAGACCGTAACTTCTCTCGGACCATCCGGAGTATGGCGCGTCGCGCGCGGAAAATTACCGCGATGCCGTTCGAGATCGGCGAACACACGATACCGTCCTTCCGTATGAAGGGCGTCCAGTTCGCTCTTGAAAAATGCCTCGAAATCCATGTCTCACTCCAGAACCTGCCTCGGTTTTGATTTCAGCCGCGCTTTTCGTCAACCCCGCCAAGCGCGAATAAAACCGACCTGCGGCAAAAAGGCCCGTTTTTTTGAATTATTCCAAGGAGAACCTAAGCGATATCGAAAGCGTGATAATTGATCCACGTCAAGTAGCGAGGAGAAGAGCGGCTTTGTCTCTTCTCCTCGCTGATTTTCTCGCCTCGATTCGCCTCAGCCGGCTGCAGCAATTGCCCTCTTTGCCATGACTTTCACGAGGTTTGCCCGGTATTCCGAATTCGCATGCAGATCCGACAGCAGGTTGGACGGGTCGACGGAAATGTTTGCCAACGCATCGGCCGACCAGTTGGAGGCAAGAGCCTGCTCGAAGCCCGGATGACGAAATACCCCATCCGAGCCTGCGCCGGTGACCGCCACACGTACACCTGAAGCGGTCTTCGCGACAAAGACGCCGGTCATCGCAAACCGTGAAGCCGGATTGTTGAACTTGGCATAACCTGCCTTTTCCGGCGCGTCGAACGTGACGGCCGTCACCATTTCTCCTTCCTCCAATGCAGTCTCGAAGAGACCGACGAAGAAATCGTCGGCAGAGAGCGATCGGCGGTCGGTGACGATGGTGGCGCCAAGCCCCAGCAGACCGGCCGGATAGTCGGCAGCCGGATCGTTATTGGCAATCGAGCCGCCGATCGTGCCCATATGACGAACATGCGGATCGCCGATATGGCTGGCGAGATCGCAAATTGCGGGGCATAGGGCACGAAGCTCCCGCGAGGCGGCGACATCCGCATGCGGCGTCGCGGCCCCGATCTTCACCCGGCGGCCTTCGATCGAAATTCCTCGAAGCGCCGGAATGTGGCGAAGGTCGATCAGATCGCTTGGCGCGGCAAGCCGCTGCTTCATGGTCGAGATCAGCGTCATACCGCCGGAAAGGTATTTACCTTCCTCATGGGCGGACCGAAGCTGGACGGCATCTTCCACGGAAGAAGCGCGATGATAGCTGGTTGCATACATATCTCTCTTCCTCCTCAGTGAGCCGCGTGCATTGCCTGCCACACCTTCATCGAAGTGGCGGGCATCGTGAGCCTGTTGGTGCCGATCGCATCCGTGATCGCGTTGATAAGGGCCGGCGGTGAACCGATCGCACCGGCCTCGCCGCAACCCTTGATCCCGAGCGGATTGCTGGGACATGGCGTATTCTGGTGCGACAGCTTGAACGACGGCAGATCGTCGGCCCGCGGCATGGCGTAATCCATGAAGCTTGCGGTCAGAAGCTGGCCGTTCTCATCATAATGGACGCCTTCGAGCAGCGCCTGGCCGATCCCCTGCGCCAGTCCGCCATGCACCTGTCCCTCGACAATCAGCGGGTTGATGATATTGCCGAAGTCGTCGGCAGCCACGAACTGGATGATGTCCGTTTCACCCGTTTCCGGATCCACTTCCACTTCCGCAATGTAGCAGCCGGCCGGGAAGGTGAAGTTGGACGGATCGTAAAAGGCCGTTTCTTTCAGCCCCGGCTCCATGCCCGACGGCAGGTTATGGGCGGTATAGGCGGCCAGCGCCACCTGGAACCAGGGGAGTGTCTTGTCGGTGCCGGCGATCTTGAGTTCGCCGTTTTCGATGACGATGTCGCTCTCGTCCGCCTCCATCAGGTGGGCCGCGATCTTCTTCGCCTTGGCCTCGACCTTGTCGAGCGCCTTGACGATGGCCGACATGCCGACTGCACCGGAGCGAGAGCCATAGGTGCCCATGCCCATCTGTACCTTGTCCGTGTCGCCATGGACGATATTGATGCTTTCGATCGGCACTCCGAGACGGCTGGCTACAAGCTGCGCGAAGGTGGTCTCGTGGCCCTGGCCATGGCTATGCGATCCCGTCAGCACCTCGATCGTGCCGACCGCGTTGACACGCACTTCGGCCGATTCCCAGAGGCCGACGCCGGCGCCCAATGAACCCACTGCAGCCGAAGGGGCGATACCGCAAGCTTCAATGTAACAGCTCATGCCGATGCCACGTCTTTTGCCGCGCGCTTGCGCCTCCGATCGCCGGGCTGCAAACCCGTTCCAGTCGGCCGCCTGCATGGCGGCATCAAGCGATGCCTCATAGTTGCCGGCGTCGTAGTTCATGATGACTGGCGTCTGGTAGGGGAAGGACCGGATGAAATTCTTCCGCCGAAGTTCCGCCGGCGACAGCCCAAGCTCACGGGCTGCCGTCTCCATGGTCCGTTCGAGCAGGTAGGTCGCCTCGGGTCGGCCCGCGCCACGATAGGCATCGACAGGCACCGTATTGGTGTAGACGGTGCGCACGTTGGCGTGGATTGCCGGGATCGCGTATTGCCCGGAGAGCAGCGTCGCATAGAGATAGGTCGGCACGGCCGAGGAGAAGAGCGACATATAGGCGCCGAGGTTGGCGATCGTATCGACCTTCAGCGCAGTGATCCGGTGATCTGCATCGAAAGCCATTTTGACCTTGGAGATATGGTCGCGGCCATGGGCATCGGTCAGGAAGGCCTCGGTGCGGTCCGATGTCCATTTTACCGGCACGTTTGTCTTCTTGGACGCCCAGAGACAGACGATCTCTTCGGGGTAGATATAGATCTTGGAGCCAAAGCCGCCGCCGACATCCGGCGCGATGACCCGCAGCTTGTTTTCCGGAGCAACGTTATAAAAGGCGCTCATCACCAGGCGCGCCACATGTGGATTCTGGCTGGTGGTGTAGCAGGTATAGTGATCTTCGGCCGAATCGTAGATGCCGAGTGTCGCACGCGGCTCCATCGGGTTCGGCGAAAGACGGTTGTTGACGATGTCAATCTCGGTCACATGCGCGGCCGCGGCGATCGCCCTGTCTGCCGCATCGGAATCACCGATCTGCCAGTCGTAAATGAGATTGCCGGGAGCTTCGGGGTGGATTTGGGGAGCGCCTGCCTGCATGGCGGCGGCAACATCCGCCACCGCAGGGAGCACTTCATAATCGATAACGACGGCTTCGGCCGCATCCCTTGCCTCCCCGGAAGAGTCCGCCACCACGATCGCTATGGCATCGCCGACATAACGCACCGTGTCGACGGCCAGCGGACGCCACGCGCCCATCTTCATCGGCGACCCGTCCTTCGAATGGATCATCCAGCCGCAGATGAGGTTGCCTATGCCGTCGGCCTGAAGCTGCCTGCCGTCCAGCACATCGATGACGCCGGGCATGGATTTCGCGGCACTGACGTCGATGTTCACGATCTTGGCATGCGCATGCGGGCTGCGGACGAAATAGGCATATTTCATGCCGGGAACGGTCATGTCATCCGTGTAGCGGCCCTTGCCGGTCAGGAAGCGCTTGTCCTCCTTGCGGGTTACGCGTGCTCCGATTCCTTCAACACCCATTTTCATCTCCTCCAGAAATGAATGAATAGCGAATTAGCAATTTATCGCGCGAGGAAGTGTAAGCGGCGGCACCCCTGAGGGAGCCGGAAGCCGCATCACTACTCCAATCCGACGTCGTTATTCCGCAGCTTGTCGACCCGACGCCATTTCAGCATCGGCGGCCAGGATGGCCTTGACGATGTTGTGGTAGCCGGTGCACCGACAGATATTGCCGTCGAGCTCGGCCCGGACCTTCTCCTCAGTCAGGCTGCCGCCATGGCGGTTGATCATGTCGACCGCGGTCATCACCATGCCGGGCGTACAAAAGCCGCATTGCAGTCCGTGATGCTCTTTGAACGCCGCCTGGACGGGATGCAATTCGCTTTGACCGGCGAGACCCTCGATTGTCGTGATCGTGGAGCCTGAGGCCTGCACGGCCAAGATGGAACAGCTTTTGACCGAACGGCCGTCCATATGGATAACGCACGCGCCGCATTGGGTCGTGTCGCATCCCACATGCGTTCCGGTCAAACCAAGCTTTTCGCGGATGAAATGCACGAGCAGCGTGCGATCTTCGCACTCGCCGCTCATCGTGCGGCCATTCACGGTCAGCGTCACTTTCGTCATCGATTTCCTCCTCGTATCCCTCCCGGACACGCAGAACATCATTTGCTCTTTTGCCGCGAGGATCAACTGCTACTTTCCACGGGATCGGCAATTATTTGATCCTCGATTCCGGTAAGGGAACCCGGGTAAGCACCCGCGAAGCAAGGAAAAAATCGGGAACCTCGACAAGCCCCGGTATGGACTCCTGCGCGCTCCGCTTTATTGTTCCCGCCGATGGCTGCCGGGCGACTGACCGAGGCAAATGCCCAATCGTGTCGACAGCCGGGTCACAAGAAAACAAGGAGGAAGTTATGAAGAAGGCCATGGTGCTTTTGATGGTGGGTGTATCCCTCGCGAGCTGCACTGCCACCGAACAGGGGGCCGGCATCGGCGCCGCATCCGGCGCCGTAATCGGTGGGCTTGCAACCGGCAACGTACGTGGCGCCGCTGTCGGGGCAGCGATCGGCGGCGTTTCGGGTGCGCTGATCGGCTCAGTCGCCGAACAGCCGGGCCAATGCTACTACCGCGACCGTTACGGTCGGCGCTATGTTGACGATTGCCCGCGCCGCTATTGAACAAGCGTCCGTAGGAACCAAGGCTGTGGCCCCGGAGCAATTTCCGGGGCTTATTCTTTCATGAAATCATCACGAAAGGCAGACAAGGGGTACCCCGTCTCCTCTTTTGCGGTTAGATAGGTTTCTTTGTCGGGGGCTATGAGGGCCTTCCGCCGGGGAAGCGACAGTTAAATTTGCGTATGCGGAACAAAGGCACTGGGCGGATGAAAGACCCGAGGGTGAAGGCAGCAGGCACCGTCCTGCTGGCGGCGGCCCTCCTGTTCTGTCCGCCGCTTGCGGGGAGTGCATACGCATTCAAGATTTTCGGCATAACGCTCTTTGGCGACAACGAGGATACCGTCGAAGTCATCGATCCCGTCCGCTACGATGCGACCCTGCAGACCGGAGATGCGGACAAGGACCTCAAGGAGCGGCTTGAAAACGCCGCTTCGCTTGTCACCGATGAAAAACAGCCCGTTTCGGGCGATCTTGGCGTCGTGATCAAGGCGCGCGAGGACCGTAAGCGCCTCATCGCGGTGCTTTTCGAGGAGGCCCGCTACGGCGGCATCGTACAGATTTCTATCGCCGGCACCGACATCGACCGCTTGCCGCCCAATCCCGCCTTCGATCACTCCGCACCGGTTCCCGTTGCCGTGCGTGTCGATCCCGGCCCGGTGTTCAAGCTCGGCTCGGTCCGTTTCGAAGGCGATGCGGTGGGGCGGGATCCGGAAAAGTATGACCTTGTGCCGGGCGGCGAAGCCGGCTCGCGCCTCATTCTCAAGGCGGGCGAGCAACTTCTTGTCGACCTGAAAAACGAGGGGCGTCCGCTCGCCAGGCTGACAGACCGGAAGGTAACCGCCGATCACAGGACAAAAACGATCGACGTGGTGATGGGCGCCGTCGGTGGACCTGTGGCTCCTTTTGGAGAGGTCGCGGTCAAGGGATCGCGGACCGTCGATGCCGCCTTCATCAGCCGCTATTCGCGGCTGGACAAACGCGAACGCTATTCGCCCGAACAGTTGAAGAAGGCTTCCGAGCGCCTGCGCGAGCTCGGCGTCTTTTCTAGCGTGACGATCCGCGAGGCCGACGCGCTGGCTCCCGACGGATCGCTGCCGCTGACGATCGAAATTTCCGAGGGCAAACACCGTTATTTTGGCTTCGGCGCGGAATATTCCTCGATCGACGGCGCAGGCCTGGAAGGCTACTGGGGGCATCGCAACCTGTTCGGTGAGGCGGAATCGCTGCGCATCGAGGGATCGGTCTCCGGAATCGGCGCGACGACCGACGTCAGCACCTTCAATTATTCGGCCGGTATCATCTTCACCAAGCCCGGAGCTTTCGTGCCGGAAGCTACCTTCGAATCCCGTCTGGAAGCGAAGAGCGAGACACCCGACGTCTATGAGGCGCAATCGGTCACCTATTCGGCCACCATCGCCTATGAGCTCAATGAGACGGACAAGCTGACGGGCGGTGGCGAGGTGGCGTGGATCAACACCGATGACGCCTTCGGCAAAAACCAGTATGTCACCCTCAGCGTGCCGCTGAGCTTCGAACGCGATGCCCGCGACAACAAGCTCGATCCGACCGAAGGCTATCATGCCACGCTTGCGGCGAAACCGAGCTACGAAGTTCTCGACGGAACCATCTTCTCCTCGTTCGAAGGCTCGATCTCCGGCTATCTCGGCTTCGGAGAGGAGGACAGCATCGTGCTTGCAGGCCGTCTGGCCGCAGGAACGCTTGTCGGCGGCGACGGTCTTGAAACTATTCCGGCGACGCGCAGATTCTTCGCCGGAGGCGGAGGATCGGTGCGCGGCTATGCTTATCGCGAAATCTCCCCCTACAACAGCGCCGGCGAAGCCACCGGCGGGCGATCTTATGCACTTGGATCTTTCGAAGTGAGGGTAAAAGTGTCAGAGAAGGTGGGCATTGTACCGTTTATCGACGTCGGCACTGTTTCGACCGGAATCGTGCCTGATTTTTCTGATATTCGTGCTGGTGCAGGGATCGGCGTAAGATATGCCACGCCTTTCGGGTCGCTTCGGCTGGACGTTGCAACTCCACTGCAACGGTATGACGGCGGCAGCCAATACGGTATTTATGCAGGCATCGGGCAGGCATTCTGAGAGGCTTTTGGAAAGGTGAAGTTGCAGGCATGACGCTGATGGTTCGCCTGTTGAAATGGATCTTGAAGGCTGCGCTTGGCGCAGTCGCGATCCTGTTCGTCATGGCCTTGGGCGTTGTCCTGTTCGTTGCGCTGACGCCGGTGGGCGGACGCGTTGCTGCCGACCGCATTTCCTCGATCGTCTCCACCCCCGATCGCGAGATTACGTTTTCGCGGCCGGAAGGTCTGCTAACGGGTAATTTGCGGCTCGATACGATCACGCTTTCAGATGATGCCGGCCCTTATGCGCAGATCGGCGGTATAAACATCGACTGGTCGCCGGCGGCGCTGGTCACCGGTGTTTTCCGCGCCGAGCGCGTCTCCGCGGAGACGGTCAATCTGATCAGGCCGCCGAGACCGTCGAAAGCGACAGCACAACCGAGTTCCGGGTCATCCGGCTCACCGCTTCCGGTGGGGGTCCGGGTTGCTCAGATCGACTTGCCCGACATCAATCTCTCGCAAGCCCTCTCGGGCAGGGATTTTTCATTGTCTGTCAAAGGCTCGATCGACGCCACCGGGCCGGATATTTCCCTGGATCTGCAAGCGACGCGCAAGGATGAGCCGGATGCCAAGGCCTTTGCCGATGTGGTCTATGCACCGTCGGAAAACCGCCTGACGCTGAAAGCATCTGTCGCTGAACCGCAAGGCGGCTTGCTCGCTCGCCTCCTGCGGCTTCCGGGCGCTCCGGCCGTTCAACTGGCGTTGGACGGCGAAGGCCCGCTTTCCGATTGGGCCGGCAAGCTGCAGGGCAATGTCGCCGGAGTACCGGTGATCGCTGTCAACGGCACTCACAAACTGGTCGAGAACGGCAGGCATAGAGTGGAGATCACCGGCGGTGGTCAGCTTGCAACTCTCTTGCCTCCCGCATTTCGCCAGTTGTTCGGCGGAACAACAGACATCAACATTGCCGCCATCTACGCTCCATCGGGCCGCGTCGATATCGAACGGGGCGACCTGACGTCCGGAACGGTCAGGATGACGGCCAAGGGCGCCTGGGATCCGACAGGCGACAACAGCCTGACCGCAGGCCTTGTCGGTGTGAACGGTCCTGCCGATTTCGTCTGGCCGATCAACGGCGAAGAAAGCCGTTTCTCTTTCGAAAGCATAAACTTCACCTTGACGGGCGCGGCCTCTTCCGCACGCTTTAATGCAACAGCAGCGCTGAGTGCCGCCGAATTGCCGCAGGGCCGTTTCGGGCAGATCCGCCTGCAGGCCGAAAGCGAGGATCTCAACCTTCTCGACCGATCGGGCAGCATCCGTAGCCGCCTGACGGTTGCCCGCACGGACTTTACGAGCGACGATCTGGATCGGGTCGTTCGCGGCCCCCTCACGCTTGATGCCCCCCTGCGCCTCGCCCCGCCGGCGATCGGCCTTGATGCCGCGACCTTCGACAGCGCCAATGTCAACGGTACGCTTTCCGGCGCCTACGACACCTCGAAGCAGGCCGTAACCGGCAATTTCCGCATTTTCGCCAATCCGGCGGTCCTGCCGCCGTCTCTGGTATCCAAGTTCGAAGGCAAGCTGTCGGCCGAAGGTTATGTCAATGTCGTCAACGGCGGCCGCGTGAGCCTTGAAAACTTCGTGATGCGGTCGAGCGCGGTCGAGGCGAATGGCAACATTCTCCTCGAAGACCGGAAGATCTCAGGCCGGCTTGCCGGTCGCGTGCCGGATCTGCGGCGCTGGTTGCCGGAGGCGGAAGGGGCCGCCGGCTTCGACATTGCCGCCAACGGCCCACTGAGCGCGATGGCAGTGAAGGCCGTCATCAATTCTGCAGAAGCGCGGCTTGTCGGTCGCAAGCTTCAGGATATGAGTCTTGTCTTCGATGGCACCGTCGACCCCAACGCGCCGAAAGGCAAGCTGACGGCCACTGGCTCCCTCGACAGTCAGCCGATCCGGGTGAACGCCGATATCGCTTCGGCGGAAGGACGTACCAGCGCGCAGGCCATCAATGCCGAGGTGGGTCCGAACAAGCTCACCGGCGCCTTGAACTTCTCGCAAGGCTTCCTGCCGGAAGGTCAGCTTACATTTGACTTCCCGGATGTCGCGTTGCTTGCGGCACTCGCCGCCCAGCAGGCTCAAGGCGATCTTCGCGGCACCATTGTCTTCAGCAACACGGATAACCGGGCCGGCGCCGTGATCCGGGCGTCCGGCAGCGGGCTTCGTCGCGGCTCGCTCCAGATTTCCCAACCGAATATTGATCTCGCCATCCCCGACATCAAGGCAATCGCCGCAGAGGGTACTGTTCGAGCCACCCGCCTTGGCGCCGGTTCTGTCGGCGTAGACGATATCAATCTCGATGTCCGCCATGGCGACAACAGGACGAGCTTCAACCTTGCCGCCCGGTATGACAATGCGCCGCTCAACGCTGTCGGAGACGTTCAAACCGGAAAAGACATTTCGGTCGGCATCGAGAGCTTCACGGCCTCGCCGCGCAATATCCCAATCCGGCTCGAGCAGCCAACCCGCATCGCCATCGCAAATGGCAGTGCGAACCTCTCCGGGCTGACGCTCGCGACCGGCAACGGCAGCGTTACTGTCAATGGTTCTGCTGGGACAGTGCTGGATCTGACGGCCAACATAAAGGCTCTGCCTGCCAGTCTGCTGAATACGTTCGTACCGACGATCAATGCCGCAGGAGTGATTACCGGCACCATAAGCGCGACCGGGTCCACGTCGGCCCCGGCCATCCGTTATGATTTGGAATGGAGTGATGCACAGCTTCGCCAGATGCGCGATGCTGGCATCAGTCCTTTTCGTGTGGCAGCCAGTGGAAGCTTCGCTAACGGGACAGTCACGTTAGACGCCACCCGCCTGACCGGCTCCGGCGGCCTCGACCTCTCCGCAACCGGCCGCGTCCTTCTTCAAAACGGCGTTCCTGCCCTCGATATAAACGCCCGTGCCAACGCGGTGCCGGCGGAACTCGTCAACGCCTTTGCACCCGGCCTCGGCGCCCGCGGAACGATTTCCGGCACGGTTGCGACGACAGGTACGCCCGAGGCGCCGGCCGTTCGTTATGACCTTCGCTGGGCCAATGCCGGCGTGAGCCAGACCGCATCGGCCGGCATCTCTGCGCTCGACGTCACCGCCGCCGGCACGTTCGAAAAGGGCACGGTGACACTGGATACCCGACTTACCGGCGGAGGCGGCATCTCGCTCTCCGGCGGCGGCTCCGTTTCGCTGGCCGGGGAAAAACCCCTGAACCTGAAGTTCAACGGCAAGCTGCCTTTCTCCATCCTCTCCGGCCAACTTGCCGCCCAGGGTTTTGTGCTCGAAGGCACCGGCAATGTCGACTTGGCGATAGGCGGCACCGCGGCGGCGCCCAACGTCACCGGCACGGCGACCGCGTCAGGCGCGCGGTTCATCGACGTACGACGCAATCTTGCCGTTTCCGACCTTGCCGCCAATGTTTCCTTTGATGGCGCCAGAGCCAATATCTCGCGTTTGTCCGGGAAGCTGTCGGGAGGAGGAACGATATCGGCAGAGGGTTCCGTCGGCATCACACCCGATTCCGGCTTTCCGGCCGATCTGAGAATTACCCTGGCCCAGGCGACCTATGCGGACGGCGCGTTGTTTGCGGCGACCGCCGATGGCGCCCTGACCGTCACCGGCCCCCTGACATCCGGCCCCGTTCTCGGAGGCAGGATCACCTTGACCAAGGCGGCGATTACCGTGCCCGCCAGACTGCCCACATCGCTTGCCGAAGTCGACATCCGCCATCGCAACGCTCCACCGGACGTTCTTCGACAAATGGAGAAACTGCGTCCGAAGGGTCCGAAAGGCAGTTCGAATCCGATCGAGCTGAACCTCCAGATCAGCGCGCCCAACGGCATCTTTGTGCGAGGCCGCGGGATCGACGCAGAGCTTGGCGGAGATCTTAACATCACAGGCACTGCAATAGCGCCCATCGTTTCCGGCGGCTTCGAGATGCGCCGCGGCCGCATCGTCATCCTGGCCAAGCGGCTCGACTTCACCGATGGCGATATCACATTTGGCGGTGGTTTGATTCCGGTTCTCAACATGGAAGCAAGCACAACCTCCGCCCAGACGACGATCACGGTAAAGGTCACGGGCGTGGCGAACGACCCGAACATCACCTTCTCGTCCGCCCCGGCCCTCCCGCAGGACGAGGTGCTGGCGCGCCTGATCTTCGGGCAGTCGATGTCGCGGCTTTCGCCGTTGCAGATTGCTCAGCTGGCCGATGCTGTCACCCAGCTTGCCGGCGGCGGCTCCACCTCTCTCCTCGAGACGCTGCGCAGCAACCTTGGCGTTGACGACCTGGACATTAATACCGACGAGACGGGCCAGACCACCGTCTCGGTCGGCCGCTACATCAACAACCGAACCTATGTGCAGATCGAACAGGGCGGATCGGGCGGAGCCCAGGCCACGATCAACCTCGATGTCGGTCGGGGCGTGAAGCTCAAGGCCGGCGCCGGCACGGAAGGCGGCAAGGCCGGCATCTTCTACGAGCACGAATACTGACTTCACCCACCGCTTCAAGCCTGCTTCGGGAGAAAAAGCATGATCTCCAAAGATATCACTTTGATTGGTGTTCCGCTGGAAGAAGGCTCCGGCCGCGGCGGCTGCGCCATGGGTCCGGCTGCCTTCCGGCTGGCTGGCATCATAAAAGCCTTGGAAGGTCTCGGTTTTCGGGTCGAAGACAGCGGCGACTTGAGGCCGGAACCCGCGGCTGACCTTGGCGAACGACAGGACGCCAAAAACCTTCCCGTCGTCGGTGCCTTCACCCAGGTGCTGGAGGGCCGCACCTATGACAAGGCCATGGCCGGTTTCATTCCCGTGATCATGGGTGGGGATCACAGCCTGTCGATGGGAAGCGTATCGGGCATGGCACGTTATGCCGATAAAGTTGGCCGGCCGCTTTACGTCCTCTGGCTCGATGCCCACGCGGATTTCAATACGCCGGAAACCTCTCCCTCTGGCAATATTCACGGCATGCCCGTTGCTTTCTTTACCGGGCAGGCGGAATTCGCACCTATCCTGGACCGAAACCGGCCCCTGGTGGACCCGCGCAACGTTTTCCAGGTCGGCATCCGCTCCGTCGACGAAATCGAGCGAAAGCTCATCGCCCGGCATGGCGTCAATGTTTTTGACATGCGAGCGATAGACGAGCACGGCATTGCCGCCATCATGCGACAGGTTATCGATACCGTCAGTGCTGCCAATGGCCTTCTGCACGTCAGTCTCGATGTGGATTTTCTCGATCCGGACATTGCACCGGGTGTCGGTACGACGGTGCCAGGCGGCGCCACCTTCCGGGAGGCGCACCTGATCATGGAAATGCTGCATGATACGGGGCTTGTCGCATCGGTGGACCTGGTCGAACTCAACCCGTTCCTGGATGACCGCGGCAAGAGTGCGCGCATCATGGTGGAACTTACGGCAAGCCTTTTCGGCCGGCGGGTCTTGGATCGTCCGACGCGCTCCGGTTAATTCCGGCGGATGACAATCCAAGAAGAAAATTGACAATAGTCATAAATACCCAATCTATAGCTGACTATCGGCAGTAAAAAATCCGGCCCGTAAAATAAAAGATTTCCTACGTATTATCCCGTACCTGAATAGATGGAATTATTGACGATACATTAAGCATTCAAGGCTAAATTTAGCAGGAAGGCGAGGCACAAGCTTTCCTGCCCGATCACCATGGGGGTGGGCGAAGCGGTTTCTGCCGAAGAATTTTACTCTTCATCCAGAGCAGGCGGAGAAGCTATGTCCATCTTTTCGCTCCCGAGCGCGGACGCAAAAGCAGTCCTTGCGGCGTTAAGCCGATCACAAGCCATCATCGAATTTGACCTAACGGGGAAAATCCTGACGGCGAACGAGAACTTCTGCAACGCTCTCGGATACAAGCTGTCCGAGATCGTCGGCAAGCATCACAGCATGTTTTGCGATCCGGCTTATGTCGCATCACCGGCCTACCGGGAATTCTGGGCTAACCTCGGAAACGGCAAGTATGACGCAGCCGCCTACAAGCGCATCGGCAAAGGCGGCCGGGAGATCTGGATCCAGGCTTCCTACAACCCGGTCCTGTCCGGCGGAAAGCCCTATAAGGTCATCAAGATCGCCACCGACATTACTGCAGCGAAAATGAAGTCCGCCGAAGATGAAGGCAAGATCAGCGCAATTTCGCGCACGCAGGCCATGATCGAATTTACGCCGACTGGCGACATCATCACCGCGAACGAGAACTTCCTCTCCTGTCTCGGATACCAGCTCACCGAAATCACCGGCAGGCATCATGGCATGTTCTGCGAACCGGCCTTCCGTGACAGCCCCGAATACCGGGAGTTCTGGCGGAAGCTCGCCGGCGGCGAGGCTATTGCCCAGGAGTTCAAGCGCATCGGCAGGGGAGGCAAGGTGGTCTGGATTCAGGCGTCCTACAACCCGATCTTCGATGCTGACGGCCGGGTCTTCAAGGTCGTAAAGTTCGCGACTGACATTACCGAACGCGTGCGTGCCGTCGACGATTTGGCGGTCGGTCTTACCGCTCTCTCAAACGGGGATCTTACGACGCATATCGAGAAGCCCTTCATCCCGACGCTGGAACAGATCCGCATCGACTTCAACGACGCGGTGACCAAGCTCGCGGACGCCATGCGCACCGTCGGGGAGAACGCCGAAGGCATTGCCGGCGGTTCGTCCGAAATTCGCCAGGCCTCAGACAGCCTCGCCAAACGAACCGAACAGCAGGCGGCTGCGGTCGAGGAAACCGCTGCGGCACTGGAAGAAATCAGCCGTGCGGTAACCGACAGCGCCAGGCGCGCTGAAGAGGCAGGCTCCCTGGTCGGCGATGCCAAGAAGAATGCCGAGCATTCAGGTGCGGTGGTCCGCAACGCCGTCAATGCGATGGACCAGATCGAAAACTCCTCTCACGAGATTTCGAATATCATCAGCGTCATCGACGACATCGCCTTCCAGACCAACCTCCTCGCCCTTAACGCCGGCGTCGAGGCGGCGCGAGCTGGCGAAGCCGGCAAGGGTTTTGCAGTTGTCGCTCAGGAAGTCCGCGAGCTTGCCCAACGTTCCGCTACGGCGGCAAAGGAGATCAAGACGCTCATCTCCAAGTCGTCCGAACACGTGAAGCACGGGGTGACACTCGTCGGGGAAACCGGAAAGGCGCTGGAGCAAATCATATCGCAGGTCGAGGAGATCAACAGCAACGTCGTGGCGATCGTCGAGGCTTCCCGCGAGCAGTCGACCGGTCTCAAAGAGGTCAGCAACGCCGTCAATTCCATGGACCAGAATACGCAGCAGAACGCCGCCATGGTCGAAGAAACCTCGGCAGCCAGCCACAGCCTGGCCCGTGAAGCTGAAACTCTGCGCAATCTGCTCGCCCGGTTTAGATTTGGGCAATACTCTTCCCATAAGATTGTTCAAGCGCGACCCGATGCACGGCCCATCGCATCGCCGGCACGCAAACTCATGGCTACGGTCGCACGCGCCACCTCCGGCGCAGCCGCTTCCGCCCAGGCAACGGACAGTTGGGAAGAATTCTGATGGCAACCACGATTAACTCCACGAGCTACGGCGGCGAGACGCTCGAAATCATCGCCTTCAGACTCCACGATCAGGAATTTTGCGTAAAAACCACCACCATCCGCGAAATCCGCGGATGGGCGCCCTCAACGCCAATCCCGCACGCGCCGGCAGACGTTATCGGCGTCATGAACCTGCGCGGTTCCGTGATCCCGATTATCGACCTCGCCTACAAGCTCGGCATGAAGAGCACGGTCGCCAACGAGCGCAGCGCCATCGTGGTGGCTGAGGTTCACAGCATGGTCATCGGAATGCTGGTCGATCGGGTTTCCGACATCCTCACCATTCCATCCAGCCAGGTTCAGCCCGTGCCGGAGATTTCCGCTTCCTTCGACAAATCCTTCTCCGAAGGCATCATCGCCAACGAAAATGGCATGATCTGCTTCCTGAACCTCTCCAAGATGTTCAAGGGAACTGAAGCCGACGAATTGGCAGCCTAACAGTCTCACCAGCTTCTTGTCGCTGAAAAGGCCATCCGGATCACCGGATGGCCTTTTGCCATTTCAGAGGGTTTCGTTCGCAATATCAGGGCGTCAACCCAACAGGGCGAAGGTGCTCTTCAGCGTGACCCACACGCCCCAGAGAAGCGGGACTCCGACAACCGCCCAGGCAAGTACGGCCTTGCCGTCCAGACCGCCCCTGCCGATGCCGAAGGAACCACTCGGGCCGATGCTCGCTGCCACCGACTTTGCCTGCAGCGATGCGACCTCCTCGTCCGACATGAACCATTTGTCCGAAAGGGGACGCACAAGCGCATTTGCGACGAGACCCAGTGCCAGCATGCCGGCAAGGATGTACATCGTGCCGGTATAGAGTGCGGGCCCTGGCGCGACGCCCGCGGCGATTTGGGCTTCGCGGATATAATTGACGACAACCGGACCGACGATGCCGGCCGTCGCCCAGGCCGTCAGAAGACGCCCGTGTATGGCGCCGACGAACTGCGTGCCGAAAATATCCGCGAGATAGGCCGGGATGGTAGCAAACCCGCCGCCGTACATCGAGAGGATGACGCCGAAAGCCAGCACGAAAAAGGCCTTGCTGCCCATGTCGGCAAGCGTCGGAGCCAGCGCATAAAGAACGATGCCCAGAACAAAGAACGTATAATAGGTGTTCTTTCGGCCGATCTTGTCGGAGAGCGATGCCCAGAAGAACCGCCCGCCGATATTGAAGAGCGAAAGCAGTCCGGCAAAGCCCGCCGCAATCGTGGCGATCTGTGCCTTCTGGCCAGCATCGAGCTGTGAGAAAGAGAGATCCGGCAGCCCAATCAGTGAACCTGCAAAGATCTCCTGCAGCATGGGCGAGGCCATGCCGATCACGCCGATACCTGCCGATACGTTCAGGCAAAGCACCGCCCAGATCAGCCAGAACTGCGGGGTCTTGTGCGCATTGCGCAGATGCACGTGTTTGTGAGTGATCATCGTGCTCTTCGACGCGGGCGGCGTCCAGCCTTCCGGGCGCCATCCGGCTGGGGGAATGCGGTAGCCGAAAGCGCCACCCATCATAAAGCAGAAATAGATGAGCGCCATTGCGATGAAGGTCTGCCAGACGCCGATCGACGTGTCGGTCTTGAAATAATTCATCAGGAGGTTGGCAAGAGGAGCGCCGATCATCGCGCCGCCGCCAAAACCCATGATGGCCATGCCGGTGGCCATGCCGCGGCGATCGGGGAACCACTTGATGAGCGTGGAGACTGGCGAAATATAGCCGAGACCCAGACCGACACCGCCGATCACCCCGGCACCTACCCACATCAGCCAGAGTTGATGGGTTATGACGCCGAGCGCGGCCACCAGGATGCCTCCGCACCAGCAGCAGGCCGACACGAAACCGGCCTTGCGCGGTCCGACGCGCTCCAGCCAGCCGCCCCAGATCGCCGCGGAGCAACCGAGCAACACGAAAAACAGCGTGTAGATCCAGCCGAGGTCGGCGACACGCCAGTTACATGTCGTTGTTACGAGAGCGGAAAGCAGATTCAAGCTGCTACAAGATGGGTCGGCAGCTCCTGGCAAGGCTTTGGAGAGCGGCAGCCAGAAAACGCTGAAGCCATAGGCCATGCCGATGCACAGGTGAATTGCCAGTGCGGCCGGCGGCACGAGCCACCGGTTGAATCCGGGTCTGGCGACAATACGTTCCTTATCGAGGAACCCGACACTGCCTGTCAGGTCCTCGTTCGTTGTTCCTGCAAATGCCATTAACAATATCCTCCTCTTGAATATGACGACTTAAGATCATCGACCCGCCCGGCCCTGCCCGCCGGGCGAATGAGTTTATGCCGCGCCCTCCGGGATGCTCGGCTCGGACAGCGACTCTCCTGCCGACGGCCCCTTCCCCTCCGGTGCCCCTTGCGCCGCATCCTGTCCGACACCTACCCCGGAGCCGACCTTCGCTTCCGGTCTGCGGATCAGCACCGAGGCTTGAATGACGAGCGGAAGCAGCCCTTCTCCGCCCTTGTCGATATGCTCGAAAAGGTGCCGCCGCATGCGTGGCTCCCAGAACTTGTTGATATGCGTCGCAACCCCTTCGGCGCGCACGCTTTCCGGTTGCGACAGGAAGAAAGTAGCGATCTGGTTGACCATCCGGACCAGTTTGTCGAGCACCAGTTGCTCGGGGCTTTGGTCATGCGACATCGGCGACAACTCCGGTGGTTATGCGATCGGTACGCGTAAAGATTTCGAAATCCTCGCCCCGCGTCAGCGCGATGAGGGTCATGCCCGCCGCTTCTGCCGTGCGGATGGCAAGCGCCGTGGGGGCTGAAATGGCGATCAATACCGCCGAACCCAGGATCGCCGTTTTCTGAACCATCTCCACCGAAATCCGGCTGGTGACCACCACGACCCCCTCCGAACCTTGGATGCTCTGACGGACGACGGCACCAGCAAGCTTGTCGAGCGCATTATGGCGACCGACATCCTCGCGCACGGCAATAAGCCCCCTGCCCGGCAGAAAAAAGCCAGCGCCATGGACGGCATGGGTTTGGGCGTGCAGCGGTTGGGCACCGTTGAGTTCCGCGACCACTTCCGCGACATTCTTGGCAGTCAGCACGAGGTCAACGGCAGAAACATCCGGCACCGGGCGTATCGCCTGCTCAATGGACTCGATGCCGCAAAGCCCGCAGCCGACCGGCCCCGCCATGTGCCGTCGACGCATGCGCAGGGCATCTTCCTTATCTTGGGCGAGCGTCACCTGGACATCAAGACCGGCACCTTCTTCGACAACGGTAATGCCCTCGATCTCCCCCATCGAAGCGATAATGCCCTCGGTCAGGCTGAAGCCAACGGCGAAGTCTTCCAGATCGGCGGGTGTGCCCATCATCACCGCATGGGTCGATCCGCCATAGGAAAAAGCGATCGGCACCTCTTCCGGCACCACCCGCGAGCCGGCGCGCGTCATGCCGTTACGGCGTACGATCTCGGCAGCGGTTGCGGTAGTTTTGAAGGAGATCATCGGAGGTCGGGGCAGGAATACCCCCCTCTGCCCTGCCGGGCATCTCCCCCACAAGGGGGGAGATCGGATGCGGCCATGCCTCGCCTACTATCAACATCAGCGAGTGCGGAAGCGTCTGTCCAATCCCTCGGAATGCTGAGGGCGCCTCTTGCCGATCTCCCTCCTTGTGGGGGAGATGCCAGCAGGCAGCGGGGGGTAACGCGGCGCACGCCCGGGATTTCCATCACTCAGCAGCCTCCAGCTTGCCCGCGATGCGTCGAGACCGCCGCGACAACTCCTCGTAATCGCGCTGCCACTCGGTCGGTCCGTTGGACGGCGACACCTGCACAGCAGTCACCTTGTATTCCGGGCAGTTGGTCGCCCAGTCGGAGAAATCGGTGGTGATGACGTTCGCCTGCGTATCGGGATGATGGAAGGTGGTGTACACAACCCCTGGCGCCACGCGATCGGTGATCAAGGCCCTAAGCGCCGTATCGCCGGAACGGCTGGCGAGCTTCACCCAATCACCGTCCTTGATACCGCGCTGTTCGGCATCATGCGGATGGATTTCCAGCCTATCCTCGGCGTGCCAGGCGACGTTCTCCGTACGCCGCGTCTGGGCGCCGACATTGTACTGGCTGAGGATGCGGCCGGTCGTGAGCAGCAACGGGAAACGCGGGCCGGTACGTTCGTCGGTCGGCACATATTCGGTGCGGATGAACTTGCCCTTGCCGCGCACGAAGCCATTGACGTGCATGATCGGCGAGCCTTCGGGGAACTTCTCGTTGCAGGGCCACTGGACCGAACCCATCTGGTCCAGATAGTCGTAGGACACCAATGCGAAGCTCGGCGTCGTTGCGGCGATCTCGTCCATGATCTCAGACGGATGCGCATAGTTCCAGGTGAGTCCCATGGCTTGGGCGAGCTTCTGGGTGACTTCCCAATCCGCATAACCATTCTTCGGGCTCATCACCTTGCGAACGCGGTTGATGCGCCGCTCGGCATTGGTGAAGGTGCCGTCCTTCTCAAGGAAAGTCGAACCCGGCAGGAAGACATGCGCGTAGTTGGCGGTTTCGTTCAGAAAGAGGTCGTGGACGACGACGCATTCCATCGCGGCAAGACCGGCCGAGACGTGCTTGGTGTCCGGATCGGACTGCAAGATGTCCTCGCCCTGGATATAGATGCCCTTGAATGTGCCCTCAACGGCTGCATCCAGCATGTTCGGGATGCGCAGGCCCGGCTCGTTGTTGAGCGTCACGCCCCAGAGCTTTTCGAAGATGTCGCGGGTCGCATCGTCCGAGATATGGCGATAGCCCGGCAGCTCATGCGGGAACGAGCCCATGTCGCAGGAGCCCTGGACATTGTTCTGACCGCGAAGCGGGTTTACGCCGACGCCCGGACGGCCGATATTGCCGGTCACCATGGCGAGGTTGGCGATCGCCATGACTGTCGTCGAGCCTTGGCTGTGCTCGGTAACACCAAGACCGTAATAGATCGCCCCGTTGCCGCCCTTGGCATAAAGCCGGGCGGCACCGCGGACGAGTTCCGCCGGCACGCCGGTAAACTTTTCGGTCGCCTCGGGGCTGTGCTGGTCCTCGGAGACGAAAGCGGCCCAGTCCTCGAATTCCGACCAGTCGCAGCGCTCCCGGATGAATTGCTCGGCAAACAGGCCTTCGGTCACGATGACATGCGCCAGCGCCGTCAGCACGGCCACGTTGGTGCCCGGCTGCAGCGGCAGGTGATAATCGGCCTCCACATGCGGCGTCCGCACAAGATCGATGCGGCGCGGATCGATGACGATCAGCTTGGCACCCTGGCGCAGCCGCTTCTTGAGGCGCGAGCCAAAGACCGGATGCCCGTCTGTCGGGTTGGCGCCGATGACGATCACCACGTCCGAATGTTCGACGGAATCGAAGTTCTGCGTGCCGGCAGAGGTGCCGAAAGCCTGGCCGAGGCCGTAGCCGGTCGGAGAATGGCAAACGCGGGCGCAGGTATCGACATTGTTG
This sequence comes from Neorhizobium sp. S3-V5DH, assembly GCF_004343065.1. Lineage (NCBI taxonomy): Bacteria > Pseudomonadati > Pseudomonadota > Alphaproteobacteria > Hyphomicrobiales > Rhizobiaceae > Neorhizobium > Neorhizobium sp. S3-V5DH. Next base: position 94,455 of record NZ_SMCL01000007.1, on the reverse strand, counting down.
TTGCCGAAACCGGCGCGGATCAGCTTCTGAACCAGGAAGGTTTCTTCATTGGTGCAGCGCGAGGAGGTGATGCCGCCGATCGAATCGCGGCCATATTGGTACTGGATGCGGCGGAACTCGGAAGCCACATGCGCGAAAGCCTCTTCCCAGGTCACTTCCCGCCAGGGATCGGAGATCTTTTCGCGGACCATCGGGTTGAGGATGCGGTCCTTGTGTGTCGCATAGCCATAGGCGAAACGGCCCTTGACGCAGGAATGGCCGCGGTTCGCCTGCCCGTCCTTCCACGGCACCATGCGGACGAGTTCCTCGCCGCGCATCTCCGCCTTGAAGGAGCAGCCAACGCCGCAATACGCGCAGGTGGTAACTTCCGAATGTTCCGGCTGACCGATCGCGATCACCGACTTTTCGGTGAGCGTCGCCGTTGGGCAGGCCTGCACGCAGGCCCCGCAGGAAACGCATTCGGAATCGAGGAAATGTTCATGCATGCCCGGCGAGACGCGGCTGCCGAAGCCGCGGCCTTCGATCGTCAGCGCGAACGTACCCTGCACCTCCTCGCAGGCGCGCACGCAGCGGGAGCAGACGATGCACTTCGAGGGGTCATAGGTGAAGTACGGATTCGACTCGTCCTTCGGCATCCATTTGGCGTTGATCTCGCCATTGTTGCGCGCCTTGACGTGATTATCGCCCTCATAGCCGTAACGCACGTCGCGAAGGCCGACTGCGCCGGCCATGTCCTGCAGTTCGCAGTCGCCGTTGGCGGCACAGGTGAGACAGTCGAGCGGATGGTCGGAGATATAGAGCTCCATCACGCCGCGGCGGATGTCCTTCAGCCGATTTGTCTGGGTGTGGACGACCATGCCGGGCATGACCGGCGTGGTGCAGGAGGACGGCGTACCGTTGCGGCCCTCGATCTCCACGAGGCAAAGGCGGCAGGAGCCGAACGCATCGACCATGTCCGTGGCGCAGAGTTTCGGCACCTGGATGCCCGCTTCCATCGAAGCACGCATGATGGACGTGCCTTCCGGAACGGTAATGGAACGACCGTCAATGGTGAGGGTCACCTGGGCTTCGGATCGGGAAGCCGGCGTACCGTAGTCGATTTCATGAACGAGGGACATGATGTTACTCCGCCGCTTCGATAAGGGATGCCGGAGAAAAATCCTCCGGGAAATGGTTCATCGCGCTCATGACAGGATAGGGCGTAAAGCCCCCCAGCGCGCAGAGCGAGCCGAACTTCATGGTGTTGCAGAGATCGGCCAGCAAGGCTTTGTTCTTCTCCGGTTCAATGCCCTGGGCAATCTTGTCGGCCGTTTCCACGCCGCGCGTCGAGCCGATGCGGCAAGGCGTGCACTTGCCGCAGCTTTCGATGGCGCAGAACTCCATCGCGAACCGTGCCTGCTTCAGCATGTCGGCACTGTCGTCGAACACGGTAATGCCGGCATGGCCGATCAGACCGTCCTTCGCCGCGAACGCCTCGTAGTCGAAAGGCGTATCGAACAGGGCGCGCGGGAAATAGGCGCCGAGCGGGCCGCCGACCTGCACCGCCTTCACCGGCCGGCCGGTCGCAGTGCCGCCGCCGATATGATCGACGATCTCGCCGAGCGACAGGCCGAACGCCGTCTCATAAAGACCCCCGTACTTCACATTGCCGGCGATCTGGATCGGGATCGTGCCTCGAGAGCGGCCCATGCCGAAGTCGCGATAAAAGGCGGCGCCCCGGTCCATGATCACAGGCACGGAGGCGAGCGAAATGACGTTGTTGACCACGGTCGGCCAGCCGAGGAAGCCTTGCAGCGCCGGTAGTGGCGGCTTGGCGCGCACGATGCCTCGCTTGCCTTCCAGGGAATTGAGCAGCGAGGTTTCTTCGCCACAAACATAGGCGCCGGCGCCGGACCGGATCTCGATGTCGAAAGCATGAGCCGATCCCAGGACAGACGCCCCAAGAATGCCGGCCGTCCGTGCGATCTCGACGGCCTCCGTCATCGTCATGATCGCATGCGGATATTCCGAGCGGATATAGACATAGCCCTTGGTAGCGCCCGTCGCGATCCCGGCAATCGCCATGCCTTCGATCAGCACGAAGGGGTCGCCTTCCATGATCATTCGGTCGGCAAACGTAGCGCTGTCGCCCTCATCCGCGTTGCAGACGATGTATTTCTGCGGACCTGCCGCCTCCATCACCGTCTTCCACTTGATGCCTGTCGGGAAGCCGGCGCCGCCGCGGCCACGCAATCCGCTATCGGTCACTTCCTTGACAATCTCGGTCGGTGTCAGGGCAATCGCCTTTTCAAGCCCCTTTAGGCCCTGGTAATGCCGGTAATCATCCAGAGAGAGCGGGTCGGTCACTCCGCAACGAGAAAAGGTCAGGCGTGTCTGCTGACGAAGGAATGGGATTTCCTTCGTCAGCCCGAGACAGAGCGGATGATCGCTGCCGGTCAGAAAGCCGGCATCAAAGAGACTTGCCACATCGGCTGCCTTAACCGGGCCGTAAGCGACCCGGCCGTGGGCGGTCCGCACTTCGACCAGCGGCTCCAGCCAGAACATGCCGCGCGAGCCGTTGCGCACGACTTTCGCATCGAGGCCGCGGGCTGCGATCTCTTGGGCAATCGCCTTCGCCACCTTCTCGGCTCCGAGCGCGAGCGCTGCGGCATCGCGCGGCACGAATATCGTAACGGTCATCGGCGCACCTCCGCGACGATCTCGGACAGACAGTGCTCGTCCACCCGGCCATAGACCTCACCGTCCAGCATGGCGGCCGGCGCGCAGGCGCAGAGGCCGAGACAGTAGACGGCTTCGAGCGTTACCGCGCCGTCCGGCGTCGTCTGATGAAAGTCCACGCCAAAAAGCTCCCGGACACGATCCGCAATGCGGTCACTGCCCATCGACTGGCAAGCTTCGGCGCGACAGAGCTTCAGCACATGCCGGCCGGCCGGATGGTCGCGGAACTCATGATAAAAGGTCACGACGCCATGGACCTCGGCACGGGAGAGGTTGAGTTCGTTCGCGATGATGGGCTTGACCTCGTCCGGCACATAACCGAACTCCGCCTGGATCGCATGCAGGATCGGCAGCATCGGCCCTTCGAGATGCTTCAGATCCCGGATGATCTGAAGCGACCGCTCGGTGAACTCACCGGCGGAAATACGCATATTCATATCGTCGAACCTCCCGGCTGATCGGCGAGTGCCTCGTCCGCACTGCAGATCAAAACGCTGGCGGAGTGTCCAACAGCTGCACTCCACCTATTGTGGCGGAGTCTCGCAACCCGTCTCGCAACCGTCAATAAAGGAGATCGGTTACGCGATAGAAAAAAACTATCAAGCCATGGCGCTTGGAGCCAGGCTGCGGGCTTCGTGCAGCAGGGCGGAGACCAGCGGGGTGAAAGGTTCGCGATGTGTGGCAACCAGGCCGACGATATGGCTGGCTTCTGGTTCGACGATCGGGATCGTACGGATTTGTTTGGTAAACCCGAACGATCGCGCGACGTTGCGCGGCATGATGCTCGCCCATCGGCCGGTTCCGACATGCGATAGAAGAACGACCATCGAATTTGATTCCAGCATCGGCTTTACGATGACGCCTGCTTCCGCGAGGTGTTGATTGATGATCCGGCGGTTCTGCATGTCTGGCGTCAATAGACAGAGCCTAAGATCCGCCATCTCCTTCCAGGTTACGTTTTCCCGGTCCGCAAATGGCGTCCCTTCCGCCGTCACCAGATTGTACCGCTCGGCATAGAGGGGGACGCTGGTGACCCGGCCGAGCGGTTCATTGTCGAGATAGGTTATGCCCGCATCGATCTCGAAATTGTCGAGCTGGGAAAGCACCTGAAGCGAATTTCGTGAAACAACCGAAAAGGTGACGTCCGGGTGTTTCGCCTGAAAGGGCTCAGTCAGCCGCGGGATCATCGCAAGCGCCGTCGGAATCGCCGCGAGCCGAATGTGGCCGGCCAGACCTTTCCGCGCGGCCTTCATCTCCTCCCGCATGGTGCGCGCATCGCCGACGATGCGCTTAGCCCATTCCAAAACCCGCTGCCCCTCAGGCGTCAGCCCCTGAAAACGGGAACCTCTCACGACGAGTTGCACGCCCAGCTGTTCCTCCAGCTGCCGGATCGCCGCCGAAAGTGACGGTTGGGAAATGCCGCATTCCTCGGCGGCGCGACCGAAATGGCTTTCTCGCGCGAGAGCAATGAAAAATTCGAGCTTGTCGATCATCAGCTTCCTCCACCGAAAGGGCTAACCTCTAGTCGACGCGACGACAAGCTGCGCGGTCGCTTCTAATGGATCCTCGCCCTCAAACCAATCGCAGCCGTCTATAAAGTGCAACGAATATTTGGAGCGAGGCCTTGTCAAACAGCGTCACCGTCCAAGGTTTATGGAAAAACGAAAGGCCGGTGTGACGGTATCGATGGCGCCTGAATTCGACCCTCTTTACTTTCTTCAAGGCGGCGGCGAGGTCGGCAAGGTCATTCGGGAGATTGACTGGTCAGCGACCTCGCTTGGCCCGGCTGAAGGCTGGCCTGTAGCGCTCAGGACAGCCGTTTCGACGATCCTTAATTCCCGCTTTCCGGCCGCAGTCGTCTGGGGGCCGGACCTCACCACCATCTACAACGATGCCTTCAAGCCTATCCTCGGCAACAAGCCGGAAGCCATGGGGCGCCCGTTCTCCGAAGTCTGGCAGGAAGCGTGGGACGAGATCGGTGATATCGCGGCACGCGCCTATAAGGGCGAAGCAACATTCATCGAGGATTTTCCGTTGGAGATCGAACGCTTCGGTTACCCGGAGCAAGCCTATTTCACCTTTTGCTACAGCCCGCTTCGGGACGATCAGGGCCAGATCGCAGGCATGCTGGACACGGTGATCGAAACGACCTCGAAGGTGCAGGCGGAACAACAGGCTCGCCTCATCAATGCGGAACTTCGGCACCGGATCAAGAATACGTTGGCGATCGTGACTTCCATAGCCAATCAGACCCTGCGCAACGTCCCCTTGGCCGAGGGGGTCAAGGAGGTCTTGCTGCAGCGGCTTACCGCTCTTGCAAACACACATGACGTTCTGGCCGGCAAAGGCCGCATCGATGCGGACATTGGCGACGTCATTGCCGGGGCTCTTTCACCCCATGACGCCGCCGCGGAGCAATTCGTGATCGAGGGCCCTCCGCTCCGGCTTTCGGAAAAGCAGGCTCTGTCTCTGGCTCTCGGAGTCAATGAACTCGTCACCAACTCGATCAAATACGGGGCACTCCGCCAGGCTGGCGGAAAGGTGCATATCAGGTGGGGCATGTTCGGCAGTTCAGGCGAGCGCCGCTTCCGCTTTGCCTGGGTCGAAAGCGGTGGGCCTCCCGTCTCGGCACCATTGAGGAAGGGTTTTGGTACGCTGTTGATCGAACGGGTCCTGCCCAGCGATTTCGGGGGCACGGCGCAACTGGCTTATGATCCCGCCGGCCTGCGCTATGAGATCCTGGCCGACGCGCGGCAGCTGGATGGGTAGCGAACTCCGGCCGCTCCCTTGAAATCGCTACTTAAACCTAACGGAAAAAGAAAAGGCGGCCCTTCCGAGCCGCCTTGATCTTGTTCGGAGAATCCGCTCGTCAGGCCGGAACGACAATGCCGTTCAGATGCGTCAGCTCCGCCAGGAACTGTTCCAGCTTGGTCTTGTGCTCGTCGCTCTGCGCCTTATTGATTTCGGCTTGCGTGGCCTCGATCCGCTTTTGCAGCGTGTCGCGGGTCACTTCGCTCGCCGGAACCGCCGACTCCGCGAGCAGCGTGCAGCTCGTCGGAAGAATATCCGCAAAGCCGCCGAACACGACGTATTTGTTGATCTGGCCGGAAGCGAGCTTCACGGAAACGATGCCGGGCTTGATGGTCGTCATCGTCGGCGCGTGATTGGCAAGCACCGTCATTTCGCCGAGCGTCGCCGGTATCACCACTTCCGTGGCCTTTTCGGAGACGAGCAGGCGCTCAGGCGAAACCAGTTCAAAATTGAAAGCGTCGGCCATGAAGGTCCACTTCCTCGAATTTCTTACGCGAGCTTGCGTGTCTTATGCGGAAATGGCGCGCCGGAAAATTCCCGCGCGCCGTCGTTTGCCAATTAAGCGGCTTCGGCCAGCTTCTTGGCCTTCTCGATCGCTTCTTCGATCGAGCCGACCATGTAGAAGGCAGCTTCCGGCAGGTGGTCGTATTCGCCGTTGACGAGGCCCTTGAAGCCCTTGATCGTATCCTCGAGCGCAACCAGCTTGCCCGGAGAACCGGTGAAGACTTCGGCGACGAAGAACGGCTGCGACAGGAAGCGCTCGATCTTGCGGGCGCGGGCAACCGTCAGCTTGTCTTCTTCCGACAGTTCGTCCATGCCGAGGATGGCGATGATGTCCTGAAGCGACTTGTAGCGCTGCAGCGTCGTTTGAACCTTACGGGCAACTTCGTAATGCTCTTCGCCGACAACCATCGGGTCGAGCATGCGCGAGGTGGAGTCGAGCGGGTCGACGGCCGGATAGATGCCCTTTTCGGCGATCGAGCGTGACAGAACCGTCGTTGCGTCCAAGTGGGCGAAGGAGGTTGCCGGAGCCGGATCGGTCAAGTCGTCGGCCGGAACATAGATGGCCTGAACCGAGGTGATCGAACCCTTGGTCGTGGTGGTAATGCGTTCCTGCATCTGGCCCATGTCGGTCGCGAGCGTCGGCTGATAACCGACGGCCGACGGAATACGACCCAGCAGAGCCGACACTTCCGAACCTGCCTGGGTGAAGCGGAAGATGTTGTCGACGAAGAACAGAACGTCCTGGCCCTTGTCGCGGAAGTCTTCGGCGATCGTCAGACCCGTCAGAGCAACGCGGGCGCGGGCACCCGGCGGCTCGTTCATCTGGCCGTAAACGAGAGCGGCCTTGGAGCCTTCACCGCCGCCATGCTTGTTGACGCCCGATTCGATCATTTCGTGGTAGAGGTCGTTCCCTTCGCGGGTACGCTCACCGACGCCTGCGAACACGGAGTAACCGCCGTGTGCCTTCGCGACGTTGTTGATGAGTTCCATGATGAGAACCGTCTTGCCGACGCCTGCACCGCCGAAGAGGCCGATCTTGCCGCCCTTTGCGTAAGGCGCGAGAAGGTCGACGACCTTGATGCCGGTAACGAGGATCTGCGCTTCCGTGGACTGCTCGACATAGGCCGGAGCATCCTGGTGGATGGCGCGGCGCACGCCGGTATCGAGCGGACCTGCTTCATCGACCGGCTCGCCAATGACGTTCATGATGCGGCCGAGGGTCTGATCGCCGACCGGAACCGAGATCGGAGCACCGGTATTGACCACCTGCTGGCCGCGCACGAGGCCTTCCGTCGAGTCCATCGCGATGGTGCGGACGGAGTTTTCGCCGAGGTGCTGAGCGACTTCCAGAACGAGGCGGTTGCCGTTGTTGTCGGTCTCAAGCGCGTTCAGGATCGCCGGCAGTTCGCCGTCGAATGCGACGTCGACGACGGCGCCGATAACCTGCGTCACCTTGCCGAGGGACGAGCCCGTATCCAGGGTAGCTGCAATAGCCATGATTCTTACCCTCTTTCTTTACGTCAGAGCGCTTCCGCGCCCGAGATGATTTCAATGAGTTCCTTGGTGATCTGCGCCTGACGCTGACGGTTGTAGGAAAGCGTCAGCTTGTTGATCATCTCACCGGCATTGCGCGTGGCGTTATCCATCGCGGACATCTGCGCGCCATAGAAGGAAGCGTTGTTTTCGAGCAGCGCCCGGAAGATCTGCACCGCGACGTTCCTCGGCAGCAGGTCTTCGAGGATTTCCTGTTCGCTCGGCTCGTATTCGTAAAGCGCCGAAGAGGCGTTCGCCGCCTCGCCCGCTTCGAACTTCGCCGGAATAATCTGCTGTGCCGTGGCAATCTGCGAGATCACCGACTGGAAGCGCGCGAAGAACAGCGTCGCAACGTCGAACTCGCCCGCGTTGAACAGTTCCAGGACCTTGTGCGCCACCTCATCCGCCTGCACGAAACCAAGCTGCTTGACTTCGCGGAAGGTGATGTAGTGGACGATGTTTTCCTTGAAGCTGCGGCGCAGGACATCGTTGCCCTTGCGGCCGACCGTCAGGATCTTCACCGTCTTGCCCTGTGCAAGCAGTCTCTGCGCATGGTCGCGGGCAAGGCGAATGATCGAGGAATTGAAGCCCCCCGCCAGACCACGCTCGCCGGTTGCGACGATCAGGAGGTGAACCTGATCCCTGCCCGTGCCCGAAAGCAGAAGCGGCGCTTCGGCATTGCCGGCGTTGGCAGCCGAAAGGCTGGCCAATACCTTGTTCATCCGCTCCGCGTAAGGACGGGCAGCCTCGGCCGCCTCCTGCGCACGGCGCAGCTTCGCCGCGGCGACCATCTTCATCGCCTTGGTGATCTTCTGCGTCGCCTTGACGGAGGCGATCCGGTTTTTCAGATCCTTAAGTGAAGGCATCCGTTATCGGTCCCCTGCGGGTTAGTTGGACTTGATCCGTTCTCAGGCGAAAGACTTCGAGTAGCTGTCGAGAGCAGACTTGAGCTTCGCGCGGGTGTCGTCCGACAACTGCTTCTCGCTACGGATGGTATCGAGGATCGCCTTGCCTTCGGAACGCAGGTAGGAAAGCAGACCCTGCTCGAACTTGCCGACATCGCTGACGGCGATCTTGTCGAGATAGCCGTTGACGCCCGCAAAGATCACCGCAACCTGCTCTTCCGTCTTCAGCGGCGAGAACTGCGGCTGCTTCAGGAGCTCGGTCAGGCGCGCACCGCGGTTGAGCAGACGCTGCGTCGATGCATCGAGGTCGGAGCCGAACTGAGCAAACGCCGCCATTTCGCGATACTGGGCGAGTTCGCCCTTGATCGAGCCGGCAACCTGCTTCATCGCTTTCACCTGCGCGGCGGAACCGACGCGAGAAACCGACAGACCGACGTTAACGGCGGGACGGATGCCCTGGTAGAACAGGTCGGTTTCGAGGAAGATCTGGCCGTCGGTGATCGAGATCACGTTGGTCGGAATGAAGGCCGAAACGTCGTTGCCCTGGGTTTCGATGACCGGCAGAGCGGTCAGCGAGCCGGCGCCGCGATCGTCGTTGAGCTTTGCAGCACGCTCCAAGAGACGCGAATGCAGATAGAAAACGTCGCCCGGATAGGCTTCGCGGCCCGGCGGACGGCGAAGCAACAGCGACATCTGACGGTAGGCAACGGCCTGCTTGGAAAGGTCGTCGTAAGCGATCAGCGCGTGCTGGCCGTTGTCACGGAAGTATTCACCCATCGCGCAGCCGGCGAACGGCGCGAGATACTGCATCGGAGCCGGGTCGGAAGCGGTAGCGGCAACGATGATCGAATACTGCAGCGCGCCACGCTCTTCGAGAACCTTGACGAACTGCGCAACAGTCGAACGCTTCTGACCGATAGCGACATAAACGCAATAAAGCTTGTCGTTGTCCGGGCCGTTGTCGTGGATCGGCTTCTGGTTCAGGAAGGTGTCGAGAATGATGGCAGTCTTGCCGGTCTGGCGGTCGCCGATGACGAGCTCGCGCTGGCCGCGGCCGACCGGGATGAGCGCATCGATGGCCTTGAGACCGGTCGACATCGGCTCATGAACCGACTTGCGCGGAATGATGCCCGGAGCCTTCACGTCGACGCGCGAGCGGCGGCTCGCGTTGATCGGACCCTTGCCGTCGATCGGGTTGCCGAGCGCGTCGACAACGCGGCCGAGCAGTTCCGGACCAACCGGAACGTCCACGATGGCACCAGTCCGCTTGACGGTATCGCCTTCCTTGATCTCGCGGTCGGAGCCGAAGATGACGACGCCGACGTTGTCGGCTTCGAGGTTGAGCGCCATGCCGCGAACGCCGCCGGGAAACTCGACCATTTCACCGGCCTGAACATTGTCCAGTCCATAAACGCGAGCGATGCCGTCACCGACGGACAGAACCTGGCCGACTTCGGAAACCTCTGCCTCTTGGCCGAAGTTCTTGATTTGATCTTTCAGAATTGCGGAAATTTCCGCGGCGCGGATATCCATCAGCCAACCTCTTTCAGTGCAAGCTTAAGGGTGGAAAGTTTGGTGCGAAGGGAGGTGTCGATCTGACGAGAACCGACCTTGACGATGAGGCCGCCGAGGATCGACGGATCGATCGTCACGGCGATTGCCACGTCCTTGCCGGTGACGCCCTTCAGCGCCGACTTGAGCTCAGTTTCCTGCGCTGCGGAAAGCGCATGTGCCGAAGTAACTTCGGCTGTAACCTCGCCGCGATGAGCGGCTGCGATTTCGCGATAGCCACGGATCATGCCTGGCAAAGCAAAGAGACGACGGTTGCCGGCGACCACTTTCAGGAAATTGCCGACGAGGCCGGTGATGCCAGCCCTGTCCGCAACGGCGGAAACGGCATTGCGCTGCTCGTCGGCGGAAAAGACCGGGCTTGCGACCAGACGTCGCAGATCTTCGCTTTCATCCAGCAACGCCTGAAAACGATCAAGATCGGCGGCGACCTTGTCGACCGAACCGGACTCGAGAGCCAGTTCGAAAAGCGAGGAAGCGTAACGCTCCGCTACACCGGAAATAAGCTGGGACGTGTCAGCCACGGGCACAGTTTCCCTGTATTGCCATCCAAGCGCCAGACCCTGTGGGAGAGGTGCAGCAAGACCTTGAAATCGTTTGATTATTTCTCAGAACCTGCAGAGCTTCCGCTCTACCCTTTCCGACTTTCGCGGTCCGTCTAGCATAGGATGTAGGGACTCGCAACACGCCTGATAGAGGAAAAAGCCCGCGACGCAAGGGCTTGGGCCGGAATTTATCCGGGAACGGGAAGGATTTTCAGAGCTTTTCGTTCAAAGCGTCGAATTCGAGCGTCAAATATAGCCGAAGACATAGGCGAGCGGGCCTGCCGAAATCACAACCTGAAGTAGGAAAATCGCTATATTTCTGGGGGTGAAGGCTCGGTCGAAGACACATGAGACGACGCGTCCGGCAGCTGCGAATGCGAGGGCTATGCCAAGCGTCATGTAGATCCAGTCCTGGGCCAGCATGATGGCCGTAAGGCCGAGACCGAGGTGATGGGCGCCAACCGCCCGAACCGCCGCGTAACCCTCCGGCCGCACCTCGCCGATCTGAAAGGCCATGAGCCGCAAAACCGGACCCGGAAAAAGCAGGAGAAGGAGACCAAGAACTGCTGTCGCCGCGGCGCCGGCGAAAGCCAGCTGCTCGCCGAGCTCGGCTGGGAAATAAAGTTCCATTCGATCCTCGCTGTGTTCGATTCGGCCGATTCTAGCGCAAGCGGTAAACAAGTCGCAAAAATGGGCGACTAAAGGAAACTCTGAGGATCGACATCGAGTTGGATCTGGACCGAGCCGCGTTGCTTCGGGCCATTCGTCAGCATTGCCTTGAGAAACGCCTGCATGTCGGAATTGCGCCGGCCATGGACGAGCAGCCGAAACCGATGCCGGCCCCGCACCAGCGCAAGCGGCGCTTCCGCAGGCCCGAGCACGGATATCCCCGTTACCCTCGGCGCGGCCGCCCGCAAGCCACGGGCGTGGTTTTCGGCATCAGCCCGGTTGTCGGCGGAAACGATGAGCGAAGCGAGCCGGCCGAACGGTGGCAGGATTGCCCTTTCCCGTTCGGCGATCTCGCGTTCGTAAAAGGCCCCCGCGTCGCCGGACACGATCGCCTGCATCACCGGATGCTGGGGCTGGAAGGTCTGCAGGAGACCATGGCTCTTCCGGCCTGTTCGTCCAGCACGGCCTGTGACCTGGGAAAGAAGCTGGAAGGTGCGCTCCGCCGCGCGGGGATCTCCGTTCGACAGTCCGAGATCGGAATCGACGATGCCCACCAGCGTCATCAGCGGGAAATTATGCCCCTTGGCGACGAGCTGGGTGCCGATGACGATATCCGCCTCGCCCTTGGCGATGGCTTCGAGCTCCAGCCGCATGCGTTTGACGCCGCCGAGCAGATCCGACGACATGACGATCGTGCGCGCATTCGGAAAGTGCTTTTCCACTTCCTCGGCGATGCGCTCGACACCCGGACCGCAGGCGACCAGATGATCCAACGTTCCGCATTCAGGGCAGGCTTCGGGAGTGGGCTCGGAATAACCGCACTGATGGCACTGGATCTGCCTCTTGAACCGATGCTCTACCAGCCAACTCGAACATTGCGGGCACTGGAACCGATGGCCGCAGACGCGGCAAAGCGTCAGCGGAGCGTAACCGCGACGGTTGAGGAAGAGCAGCGACTGCTCGCCCTTCTCGATCGTTTTGGCCATCGCCCGAAGAAGCACCGGCGAGAGAAAGCCGCCGCGCTCCGGAGGATGCCGCCGCATATCGACCAGGTGCAGGTCCGGCATCGCCGCATCGCCGAAGCGGGTCGGCAGGTGCACCGTATTGTAGCGGCCGGCGAGACCATTAACCTGGCTTTCAACCGAAGGCGTCGCCGAGACCAGGACGATCGGGAAGTCACCGATCCGCGCGCGCACCACCGCCATGTCGCGGGCATTGTAGAAAACCCGGTCCTCCTGCTTGTAGGCGGGGTCGTGTTCTTCATCGACGATGATCAGGCCGAGTTCCTCGAAAGGCAGGAAGAGCGCGGATCGGGCGCCTGCGACAACCCTCACCTCGCCGGTCACCACGCCCCGCCAGACCTTTTCACGGATCCGGGGTGAAAGATCGGAATGCCATTCGCCGGGCTTGGCGCCGAAACGCTCCTGGAACCGCTCGAGGAAACTCGAGGTCAGGGCAATTTCAGGCAGCAGGATCAGTACCTGTTTTCCCCGTCTCAAAGTTTCCGCGATCGCTTCGAAATAGACTTCCGTCTTGCCCGAACCGGTAACGCCATCGATGAGAGAGGGGGAGAACCCGCCTGAGCGAATGAAGCCGACGATTTCCTCCGCCGCGTCTTTCTGTGGCCCTTCGATGCGCGGCGCGACATAATCCGGATCGGGCTTCGCCACCACTGGCGGCGGCGGCAGGAAAATCGTCTCGAATATGCCCTGCCCCGTCAGTCCGTCGACAACGCTTAGCGAAACGCCCGCCGCATGCGCAAGGCCGCTGCGAGTCCACGGTAGGCTTTCTTCACGGATCAGATCGAGCACCCGGGCACGCGCCGGTGTAATACGTTCCGGCTGGCCGCCTATATAACGCAGTCCCTCCACCATCGGCTCCGGGTCGAGCGCGGCAGGTGCCCGGATCGCCATGCGCGCCACAAGGCCGGGCGGAGAGAGGGTATAACTTGCCACCCAATCGACAAAATCCCGCATCTCCTTGGAAAGCGGCGGGCAATCGAAGACCAGCGTGATGGGGCGTAGCTTTTTGGGATCGAGCTTCTCGTCGTTCTCGCCATCCCAGACGACGCCGATCAGTTGCCGAGGCCCGACCGGCACCTGAACCACAGAACCAGGCTCCACATGCATGCCATCCGGCACAGCATAGCTATAGGCACCCGGCACCGGCAGCGGCACCAGGACCGGTACCACGCTTCTTGGCGCAGGCGCCTCCAATAACGAACCAAAAAGATCGGACGAATCTATGCCCATTGGCGGCGACCATGCCCAAACGCGGAACAAAAGTGAACCCTAAAGAGGATCAGCTCTCATCGTCCTCTATGAAGCCCGTCAGCCGCATCCCCTCGATCCAGGTTGCCCCATCTTTGCGGATGACGCGCTTCGGACGGACGCCACAACGCTCCTCCACCGCCGAAGCGAGCGGTTCGGAATGGGTGACGATCCAGATCTGGCTTGAGCGTGCGGCTTCTGCGATCATGTCGGCGAGCGGCGGCAGCATGTCGGGATGCAGGCTTCCCTCAGGCTCGTTGAGTGCAATTAGGGGCGGCTGTCGATAGGACATCAGCGCTGCGGCAAGCCCAAGGAAGCGGATCTGCCCGTCGGAAAGCTCTCGCGGCTGAAAAAGCCGTTTTGGAAAATCGGGAAAAACCAGTCCGAATTCCGCATATTCTCCCGGCTGCGGCACATGAAGCTTTGCCCCTCCGAAGGCCGCCGCAATTGCCCGATCCAGATCCACGGTGTCTCCGCGTGTATGCACAAGCGTCGCGAAGACGGCCGCCAGATTGCCACCATCCTGATCAAGGAGCGGCGACGTCACCGCGAGACAGGGCCGCCGCAAGGGTGAATCGCGGTCGGTCCGAAACCCGTGGAAGAACCGCCAGCCGTCGACAAGTTGGCGGAAGGCGCCGACTTCCGGATAATGCCCAGCATCCCCAAGCAGGGCGATCGCCGTTTCCGAAGTCATGGCCTGTTCCGGATATTCCTGCATCCGGCCATGCTCGCCGCGTACCATGATGCCTGGCCCCGCCCGCTTCACCATCGTCACCGGGCGCGAGCCGGTTTCCACCGAAAGCTCTTCCGCCTTGATCTGCGGTTCGAAAGCAAAGCCAGCCGCGGCAACCGGAGGGCGAAGTCCTGCCTCCACCCGGTATCGGAAGGTTGCCGCCCGCTCCTCGTCCAGCACCTCGACCTCAAGCTTTATGCGAAAATTCTTCTCATCCCGCCTCGGTCCCGACCAGAGCGCCGACGCCATGCCGCCTTCGGCGGCGATCTCGTAGGCGAGATTGCCGCGAACAGCCGCCTGCACGAGCTGCAGCGCGCGATAAAGATTGGATTTTCCGACCCCGTTCTCGCCGATGAACAAATTGACGCCGGCCAGATCCATGCGGATCGACCGAAGCGATCGGTAGTTGGCGGCGAACATCGAGCGGAGCAGCATGACGATTTCCCGCGAATGCCTGTCGGATCAAAAGCGCTGAACGAATTTCGCGTCCTGATCGGCTGCCAGATCAAAGACCGTGTGATGTTCGAGCGCCCTGGTCACATCGACGACATCGCCCTCCAGCTCCTCGGGCGGGATCATCTGGCCGACCGTAAAGTCGAAGCGATTACCCTTCTTGTTCAGGAGCTCGTAGAACACTGTCATGTCGCGAAGTTCGGTCGACCATTTGGCAAACCAGTAAAACAGGCCCGAATTGCGCGCCCGCATGTGGATCGGCAGGATCGGCAGATTGTACTTGCGCGCCAGCCCGACGGCAGACGTCTTCCATGGCCGCTCGTTCAGCTTGCCTTCCGCCCAATAGGCGATGCGCCCGGAGGGAAAGAGCACCATGGCCTTGCCGTCTTCCACCGTCTTGTTGGTCAGAACCAGGGTCTCGCGGGTCTTCAGCTTGCTCTTGTACTCTTCCCGCCATTCCACCGGGATGATCATCTCGGCAAAACGAGGATTGACCCGCACGGCGTCACGGTTGGCGAACACCATCATGTCCGGCCGGCGCGACTTCAGGAGGTCGAAGACGGCAACACCGTCGGCAATGCCGGTCGGATGATTGCTGACGAGAATGAAGCCGCCTTTTTCAGGAATACGTTCTGCATTTTGTACCCGGACATCGAGCTTCAGGAGATCGCTCATGTATTCGAAGCACTGAAAGCCGTTGAGGTTCGAGATGTCGTTGGCAAATTCGATTGCTCTACCGTAGCGCAGAAGCGTGTAGAGAAAGGGCCGCATGACCGGCCAGAGCGGATTGTGGACGATGCGCTGGCCCCGCTCGGAAATCAGCGTGTCGACGATGTGACCGGGTCTGCCTTGAGAAACGAGAGCGAGTGTTTCCGCGAATTGTCCAAAAGTTGTCATGGAATCACGGCGCGCCATAGAAACTCCCGCAGACAGGACCTGCGGTATATCGCAGCCCCGTGTGATCGAACGATGACATAGTTACCAATGATTAGGAATTCCGTAACGCCGTCGGTAGCAATCTGGGGCGTCCTTTCCCGGAATTCAACAGGCCGTAGATTGAATGAACTGCTGATTATTGCCGCACCCGATCTGATGGAAAAGCGCCGCGCATGGCTCGAGAGCCTCGCCAGCGAGCGTCGTTTGTCGAGCAACACCCTCGATGCCTATGAGCGGGACACGCGTCAATTTCTGACGTTCCTGACAGGTCATATGGGCGGCCCCGTCAAACTTTCCGACATCCATTCGCTGCGTCCGGCGGATCTGCGAGCCTTCCTGGCTGCACGCCGTCGCGAGGGTTCTGGCGCCCGCTCGCTCGGGCGCCATCTGGCCGGACTGCGCTCGTTTCTGCGCTATCTGGAGCGCAAGGGATTGGTAAATGCAGCCGCCGCAGGCGCCATCCGTGCGCCGAAGCAGCCGAAATCGCTTCCCAAGCCACTGACGGATCGCCAGGCCCTCGACCTGGTCAAGATAGACGCACAATTGCAGGGAGAGCCGTGGATTGCCGCACGGGACGCGGCAGTCCTTGCTCTCCTTTATGGCTGCGGTCTGCGCATTTCGGAGGCGCTAGGGCTGCAGCCCACGGACCTGACACCGGAATCGACAACCCTGCGCATCACGGGCAAGGGAGGCAAGACCCGCATCGTGCCCCTTCTTCCGGTCGTGTTCGAAGCTGTCGCCACCTATAGGAAACTCTGTCCGTATCATCTCGCCGCCGATGAGCCGTTGTTCCGGGGTGCCCGCGGAGGGCCGCTGCAGCCAGCCATCATCCAGCGCGAGATGCAGAAGCTGAGAAGCGCCCTCGGTCTGCAGGAGACGGCAACACCGCATGCCCTGAGGCATTCCTTCGCCACACATCTGCTGGCCGGCGGCGGCGATCTCCGCACGATCCAGGAGCTGCTCGGCCATGCCAGCCTATCCACCACCCAGGTCTATACGGGCGTGGATTCATCGCGGCTGCTTGAGGTCTACGACCGCGCCCATCCCCGCGCATGAACCAAGTTTTAACCACCGGCGTTAAGCGCTTGTGCAGTCGCCACGGGTAAGATGCCGCTGCCTCTCAGACGGATGACATGATGACCCCCGCCTATCCCACCGCCGGCGCTTTTTTCCAGCGCGCTCAAAGCCTGACGCTTTGGCTGATCGCCAGTGTCCACGTGATCGCGCTTGCGTCTTTCCTTCTCATTCTCGGCGCGTTGTCTCCGGCCCGCGCAGACGTGACGGGTTGCGGTGGGACGAACCTCCTTGAGGAGATGAAGGTCGAAAATCCCTCCCGTTACGAGCAGGTCGTAGCCGAAGGTGCCAAGGTTCCCAATGGCAAGGGCGTGTTGTGGAAGATCGAGAAGGACGGCGTTGCGCCTTCCTACCTGCTTGGGACCATGCACGTCTCCGACCCCCGCGTGCTCGCCATGTCGCCGGCTGCGGTGAGAGCTCAAGCTGCCAGCAAGACCGTCGTCATCGAATCGGACGAGGTGCTGGACGAGAAGAAGGCAATGGCTGGCATTCTCACCAAGCCCGAACTCACCATGTTCACGGACGGCAGCTCGATCGAAAAACTGTTGCCGAAAGAGGAGATCACGCTTCTTGAAGCCGGGTTGAAGAAGCGCGGTATTCCGCTGGCTGCCGTTTCACGCATGAAACCGTGGATGCTGATGTCCTTCGTCTCCCTGCCTGCCTGCGAAATGGCGCGGAAGGCCAAAAATCCCGATTTCCTCGACAAGCAGATCGCCCGTGATGCCATGGCGGCCGGAAAGTCCGTGAAAGGATTGGAAACCTTCGCAGAGCAGCTGTCGGCGATGGCGGCTATCCCGATCGAGTTTCACTTGAAATCCCTGGTTGAGACCATACGGCTCGGGCCAAAAATGGATGACGTCTTTGAAACGATGACGGAACTTTATCTTGCCGGAGATATCGGCATCACGATGCCGCTGCTGAAGGCAGTCGCACCCGATGGCAGCGACGAAGCAGGATATGCTGAATTCGAGAAGATCGTCGTGACCAAGCGCAACCATCTGATGGCAGAGCGCGCCGCCCCGATACTTGCAGAGGGCGCCGCCTTCGTTGCCGTCGGCGCTCTTCACCTGCCTGGCGAAGAAGGCCTGATCGAATTGCTGCGCAAGCAGGGCTTCACGGTTACAGCGGCGAACTAACGCCGCGGGTCATCCGCCTCATCACATCCGTCTTCCAGTAGAACTGGTGCACAAGCGCGCCGCCGATATGGGCGAGGATGAGCCCCCACATGAAGAGTTTCATCGGCCCGGCATGGGCCAAGGCTGCGGTCTTGTTTCCGAAATAATAGGCGCCGATACCGGCAAACGGCATCACGAAGAACAGCGCATAAAAGGCCCAGTGGCTGATCTTCGCGACCATGCGCAGCAAGGGCGGCTCTTCCTTCGGTTCCGGCGGAGCGCCCTGGATGAAGCGAAGACAGAGCCGGACAAGGGCCAGTACCAGCACCGCGATGCCCACATAGGCATGGATATTGGCGGCATTCACCTGCTCGGGCGTCGGCGTCTGCCCGCCGAAGAAGGCTCGACCCCAGGTCTCCATCGCCTCGGCGAAGAGCAGGTTGAAAAGGATCAGTCCGGCCATCAGCCAATGCAGGATGCGCTGCGGAAGTGAGAAGGAGGTTGCCATTGTCTCCACCTTTCGGAAAACGGGAACATGGCAGCCAGTCTATGAGGCTTCGCCCGACTCTCAAGCGAAAGCAGCAATCCTGTCCAAGATTTAATCCTGGATTTGATGATTGCCAAAGCGGCGCCAAGCAGGCCGACACAGACTCCGCCTGAACAGAAAAGGCGGGACTTGCATCCCGCCTCTTTCAACCTTCGATCAACCTGGCCGCTTACATATGGATCGGCTTGAAGAAGGTGCCGAGCGCCGCTTCCTTCACGGCCTCCGACATCGTCGGGTGTGCGTGGCAGGTACGGCCGAGGTCTTCGGAAGAGCCCCCGAATTCCATGAGAACGGCAATCTCGTGAATCATCTCGCCGGCCCCGAAACCAACGATATGGCCGCCGAGAACCCGGTCGGTCTCCCTGTCGGCGAGGATCTTCACGAAGCCGTCCGTCGCCAGCATGGCACGTGCACGGCCATTTGCGGTGAACGGGAACTTGCCGACCTTGTAGGCGACGCCTGCGTCCTTTAGCTCTTCCTCTGTCTTGCCGACGGAGGCGACTTCCGGCTGGGTGTAGACGACGCCCGGGATGACATCGTAGTTCACATGACCGTGTTGCCCGGCGAGGATTTCGGCAAGCGCCACGCCTTCGTCTTCCGCCTTGTGTGCGAGCATCGGCCCTTTCACCACGTCGCCGATCGCATAGATGCCAGCCACGTTGGTCTTGAAATGGCCGTCGATTTCGACGCGGCCGCGATTATCGAGCGCCACGCCCGCCTCTTCGAGGCCAAGACCTGCCGTATAGGGCTTGCGGCCCGTCGAGATCAGCACGACGTCGGCCTCGACGGTCTGGGCCTCCCCGCCCTTGACCGGTTCATAAGTGACCTTGGCGCCATTGGCGGTTTTCTCGACGCCGGTGACCTTAGCATCGGTGCGGATATCCATGCCCTGTTTTGCCATCATGCGCTGGAACTGCTTGGAAACTTCACCGTCCATTCCGCCTAGAAGCTTGTCGAGATATTCCACGACGGTGACCTTTGCCCCGAGGCGGGACCAGACGGAGCCGAGCTCCATGCCGATGACGCCGCCGCCGACGACCACCAGATGCTGCGGCACCTTGTCGAGTGCGATGGCGCCGGTGGAGGAGACGATAGTCTTCTCATCGATCTCAACATTGACGCCGGGAATTCCGGCGACGTCCGAGCCCGTTGCGATCACGATATTCTTCGCCTCGATCTCCTGAACCTTGCCGTCCTCGCCGGTGACCGAGACTTTGCCCGCCGCAACGATTTTGCCGGTGCCCTGGAAGCCGTCGATCTTGTTCTTCTTGAAGAGAAAAGAAACACCGTCGACATTGGACTTCACGGTCGCATCCTTGTGCGCCATCATCTTCTCGAGGTTCAGCTTGGGAGCGGAAACCTCGACGCCGAGCGCGTCCATGCCATGAGCGGCGTGATGGAACATCTCCGAAGCGTGCAACAGCGCCTTTGACGGGATGCAGCCGACATTGAGGCAGGTGCCGCCATAGGTGGCGCGCTTTTCGACGACCGCGACCTTCAGGCCGAGCTGAGCCGCCTTGACCGCGCAGACATAACCGCCCGGGCCGCTTCCGATTACGATCACATCATAAGCCATAGTGTCTTTCCTTTTCTCTATTCGGTTAGCGCCCGCCGCTCACGTCGAGGATAGCGCCGGTTATATAGGAAGCCGTCGGCGATAGAAGATAGAGGACGGCATCCGCCACCTCCTCCGCCCTGCCCGGCCGTTGCATGGGAATGCTGGAAGCCATTTCTCGCGCCCTGTCCGGCAGGCCTCCGGACGCATGAATCTCCGTGTCGATGACGCCCGGACGAATTGCGTTGACGCGTATGCCCTCGGTCGCGACCTCGCGCGCTAGCCCGATCGTCAGGGTATCGATCGCAGCCTTGGAGGCGGCATAGTCAACATATTGGCCTGGCGAACCTAGCTTGGCAGCCATGGAGGAAATGTTGACGATCGCGCCGCCCCTGCCGCCGCGCTTCGTGGACATGCGACGCACGGCCTCGCCGGCACACAGGATCGAGCCGGTCACGTTGATCCGCATCATGCGTTCGACACGTTCCGCGCTCATTTCGTCAATGCGCTGCGGTATGTCGACAATGCCGGCATTGTTCACCAGCCCGTCGAGCCGACCGAAATGCTTATCCACGACCTCGAACATCGAAACGATCTCGGCCGCGTTGCCGACATCGGCTTTGATTGCAACACCCTTGCCGCCTGCCGCCTCGATGGCGGCGACGACTTCTTCGGCGGCCTTCTGATTGGACGTGTAGTTCACCGCCACATGCCAGCCGCGGCTTGCTGCCAGAAGCGAAACCGCCGCGCCGATACCGCGGCTTCCGCCGGTTACCAGTAGAACGGACGCTTCCGTCATTTTGTACATTCCTTGAATTCGTAGAGATCCCACGGAACCGACTTGAGGCCGCTCTTCTCCCACAAGCCTGAATGCCGGATTGCAGGTCCGAGGCCAGACATCAGGACGGCATCCGGCGCCTGGCTGCCCTCGGGGCCTAATATGTCGATATGGCCGCTCGCGACGTTCAGAGCATAAGGCACGCCTGTCCAAACGGTGCAGGCTCTCAATTCGGCCCCCGTTGCATCTCCCTGAGGGCAATTGTTCATTGCCATTCCGGCGGGGCGAGCGGAGTCCTCGTCATACATGACGTTGCCGTCGAGCTTCAGCTTGCCGCCGGTCACGGTGAACAGATGGCTGACCGCCGCCGCATCGGACCCCACGGGCTTGAAGGAGAGGACGGTTCCGGCCTCCGCCTCGACAAACACCGCCTTTTCGATCGCGCATCTGTCTGCGGCCGAAGCCACGGCCGGCATCAGGCATAAAGGCAGCAGCCATGTCTTCAGGCAAAGGCTCATGGCGTCACCAGAAAAGCGCGATCATCATGGCCAGCAATCCGAACATGCTGATCAGCCAGACGAAAGATCGAAGATAAGGGATGCCTGCGAGATAGAGAGGCACGTAGACGATCCGCGCGGCAAACCAGATCCATCCGCCGGCAAGACCGGAACCCGAGGAGTCGTCGCCCGCAAAGGCGACGCCGAGCAGCAAGCCTACAAAGGCCGGATAGGTCTCCCGGAAATTCCCGGACGCCCTTGCGGCACGACCGGCAAATTTGCCGCTCGGTTCGCGGCCATCGTCCCGCGGACCGGCGTTCCAAGCCGAGCCAAGCTCACGGGTCGAAAGCACACCCTGGAGCAGGATATGGAAAACGAGCAGGATCACGCTCAGGGCAAGCAGCGCCATGTAAGGCGTGACCGTAACCCCGAGCGTCTCCATGTCAGGCTCCCGTCTTAGAGATCGAGGACCAGCCGTTCCGGATCTTCGAGGCTTTCCTTCACACGGACGAGGAAGGTTACGGCTTCCTTGCCGTCAACCATGCGGTGATCGTAGGACAGCGCCAGATACATCATCGGACGGATGACGACCTGACCGCCGATCGCGACCGGACGCTCCTGGATCTTGTGCATGCCGAGGATGCCGGATTGCGGAGCGTTCAGGATCGGCGAGGACATCAGCGATCCGTAAACGCCGCCGTTGGAAATGGTGAAGGTCCCGCCCTGCATGTCAGCCATCGAAAGCTGGCCGTCGCGGGCAAGCTTTCCGAGGCGGCCGATCTCCTTTTCGATCTCTGCAATCGACATCTGGTCGGCATCGCGAACGACCGGAACGACCAGACCCTTGTCGGTGCCGACGGCAACGCCGACGTGACAATAGTTCTTGTAGATGATGTCGGTGCCGTCGATCTCGGCATTGACTGCCGGCAGTTCCTTCAGGGCATGGGTGACAGCCTTCGTGAAGAAGCCCATGAAGCCGAGCTTCACGCCGTGCTTCTTCTCGAAGATGTCCTTGTACTTGTTACGCAGGTCCATGACGGCCTTCATGTCCACCTCGTTATAGGTGGTCAGCATGGCGGCGGTATTCTGCGCATCCTTCAGACGACGGGCGATAGTCTGGCGCAGGCGCGTCATCTTCACGCGCTCTTCGCGGGCAGCATCGTCGGCAGAGGAAACCGGACGGGGAGCGGCCGGAGCTGCAGGTGCCTGGGCCGGGGCGGAAACTCCCCTGGCGACGGCTGCGATCACGTCACCCTTCAGAACCTGGCCACGCTTGCCGGAACCGTCGATGTCCGAGGTGGAGATGTTGTTGTCGGCGGCGATCTTCGCAGCGGCCGGAGCCGGCGGCATAGAGGATGCGGCGGCCGGGGCAGCAGCGGGAGCCGGAGCTGCGGGTTCTGCAGCCTTGGCGGGCGCGGCTTCCGCGGGCTTGGCAGCCGGAGTGGCAGTAGCCGCACCTGCAGCACCTTCGGCAATCTGGCCGAGCAGGGCGCCGAGGCCCACGGTTTCACCGTTGTTGGCGACGATCTCGGTCAGAACGCCGGAAGCCGGAGCCGGAACTTCGACGGTCACCTTGTCCGTTTCGAGTTCGAGAAGCGGCTCGTCCGCCTTGACCGTGTCGCCCACCTTCTTGAACCAGGTGCCGACGGTTGCCTCGCTGACGGATTCTCCGAGGGTGGGAACGCGGATTTCAGTGGCCATTGTTGTGAGTTCCTGAATGGTTGTTTTCGTTTATTCGGCAGCCGCGGCGGTTGCCGCTGACTTCCGGAGAATGATGGAGGGCATGGGAGAAATTTCAAACCGGAAGCCGAAGCCCGCCTTGATCACCGGATCCCCGTCCGCCAGCGCCTGGGCAGCGGGCTCGTCGGCGGCCTCCACCACAGCGATGCCGAAAGCCCCGTCCACTGCAAAGACCGGACCGACGGCGATCGCGCTGCCCGTTTCCGCAAGCTCCCGCCAATAATCGGCATG
Source organism: Neorhizobium sp. S3-V5DH (assembly GCF_004343065.1). Lineage (NCBI taxonomy): Bacteria > Pseudomonadati > Pseudomonadota > Alphaproteobacteria > Hyphomicrobiales > Rhizobiaceae > Neorhizobium > Neorhizobium sp. S3-V5DH. Next base: position 71,272 of record NZ_SMCL01000007.1, on the reverse strand, counting down.
AAGCTGCATCGCCGACATTTCCTCCGGCGATGCATCGAACGGAAAGCCCGGCCTTGGCGGTACGAGCTTCAGGTGAAAATAGGCCATCGGCCTCTCTCCTTAGCCGCCGAGCGCGTCTTCGAGGAAGGCCTCGAGCTGCGCCAGATGCTTGGACATCAGACCCGTTGCCGGCGAAGCCGCAGCCGGGCGACCCGTATAACGGACCCGCTGATACTTCGCATCGATATGCGCCAGCACCCATTCCAGGTACGGATCGATGAACGCCCAGGCGCCCATGTTCTTCGGCTCTTCCTGGCACCAGACCATCTCCGCGTTCCGGAAGCGGGACAACTCGTTGATGAGCGCCTTGGCAGGGAACGGATAAAGCTGTTCGATGCGCAGCAGGTAGATGTCGTCGATGCCGCGCTTTTCGCGCTCTTCGAGCAGGTCGTAATAGACCTTGCCGGTGCAGAGCACGACGCGGCGGATCTTGGCATCCTTCTGCAGCTTGATCGGGCCGTCCTTGATGACCTCCGCATCGTCCCACAAAAGGCGGTGGAAGGAGGATTCGCCCGCCATTTCGGCCAGCGTCGAGGTTGCACGCTTGTGCCGCAACAGCGACTTCGGCGTCATCAGGATCAGCGGCTTGCGGAAGTCGCGCTTCACCTGCCGGCGCAGAATGTGGAAGTAGTTCGCCGGCGTCGTGCAATTGGCGACCTGCATATTGTCTTCGGCGCACATCTGCAGCCAACGCTCCAGACGGGCGGACGAATGTTCCGGGCCCTGGCCTTCATAGCCATGCGGCAGAAGGCAGACGAGACCGGACATGCGCAGCCACTTGCGCTCGCCCGACGAGATGAATTGGTCGAAAACCACCTGCGCGCCATTTGCAAAGTCCCCGAACTGCGCTTCCCAAAGCGTCAGCGCATTCGGACGCGCCAGCGAATAGCCGTATTCGAAGCCAAGCACCGCCTCTTCCGAGAGCATCGAGTTGATGACTTCGTAGCGGGCTTGGGTGGGAGACAGATTGGCGAGCGGAATGAAGCGCTCCTCGGTCTCCTGATCGTAGAGCACCGAATGACGCTGCGAGAACGTGCCGCGTTCGCAATCCTGACCGGAAAGACGGATTTTTGTGCCTTCCGTGACAAGCGAACCGAAAGCGAGAGCTTCGGCCATCGCCCAGTCGATGCCTTCGCCGGTCTCGACCATCTGCGCGCGGTTTTCCATGAAGCGCTTGATCGTGCGGTGGGCGTTGAAGCCGTCCGGAACCGTCGACAGCTTGCGGCCGATCTCCTTCAGCTGCTTCATCGGCATGGCGGTCTTGCCGCGCCGCTGTTCGTCGGCATTGTCGGCCGAGCGCAAGCCGGACCACTGGCCGTCCAGCCAGTCGGCCTTGTTGGGCTTATAGCTCTGGCCGGCTTCGAACTCCGCTTCGAGATGAGCGCGCCAATCGGCCTTCATCTTCTCGAATTCGCCCTCGGAAAGCAACCCTTCCGAGATCAGGCGGTCGGCGTAAAGCTGTGCAACCGTCTTGTGGCCGCGGATCACCTTGTACATCTTCGGCTGCGTGAACGCCGGCTCGTCGCCTTCGTTGTGACCGAAGCGGCGGTAGCAGAACATGTCTATCACGACCGGCTTGTGGAACTTCATCCGGTATTCGGTTGCAACCTTCGCCGCATAGACGACCGCTTCCGGATCGTCGCCGTTGACGTGGAAGATCGGGGCTTCGATCATCTTGGCAACGTCGGACGGATAGGGCGAGGAGCGCGAGAAGGCCGGATTGGTGGTGAAGCCGATCTGGTTGTTGATGATGAAGTGCATGGTGCCGGCGACGCGGTGGCCGCGCAGACCGGACAAGCCGAGGATTTCCGCCACGACGCCCTGGCCGGCAAAGGCCGCATCGCCGTGCAGCAAGAGCGGCAGAACCTTGGCACGCTCCTTGAGCGGAATGACGTCACCTTCCCACACCTTCGCCAGCAGGTCCTGCTTGGCGCGAGCCTTGCCCATGACGACCGGGTTGACGATTTCGAGATGCGAAGGGTTGGCCGTCAGCGACAGATGGACCTTGTTGCCGTCGAACTCGCGGTCCGAGGAAGCGCCGAGATGGTACTTCACGTCGCCCGAACCTTCGACTTCGTCAGGTTTGAACGAGCCGCCCTTGAATTCGTGGAACACGGCGCGGTGCGGCTTGCCCATGACGTTGGTGAGCACGTTGAGGCGACCGCGGTGCGCCATGCCGAGCACGACTTCCTCAAGCCCCTCTTGGCCGCCACGCTTGATGATCTGTTCGAGCGCCGGAATCAGCGATTCACCGCCGTCGAGGCCGAAGCGCTTGGTGCCCTTGAACCGGACGTCGAGGAACTGCTCGTAGCCTTCACCCTCGACCAGCTTCTGGAGGATCGCCTTCTTGCCGGCGGGCGTGAATTCGACGCCCTTGTCCGGCCCTTCGATACGGCCCTGAATCCAAGACTTCTCTTCCGGGTTGGAGATATGCATGAATTCGACGCCGAGCGTCGAGCAGTAGGTGCGTTCGAGGATCGCGATCATCTCGCGGATGGTCGCGTATTCAAGACCCAGCACGTTGTCGATGAAGATTTTGCGATCGTAGTCGGCTTCCGTGAAGCCGTATGCCGTCGGCGAAAGCTCGTTGTAATCCTCGACCGGAGCGGCAAGACCGAGAGGATCGAGCTTCGCATGCAGGTGGCCGCGCATGCGATAGGCGCGGATCATCATGATGGCGCGGACGCTGTCGCGCGTTGCCTGCAGGATGTCAGCCTCGTTGACCGGCTTGTCGGCGGCAACTGCCGCAGCTTCGGCCTTCGCCTTGACCTTGCTTTCGATGGCTTTTTCCACGACCGGCCAATTGCCGTCCAACGCCGACACCAGCTCGCCGTTGGCAGCGATCGGCCAGTTCTTGCGCTGCCAGGAGGCCCCACGCGCCGCGCTCTTCACGTCATTCGGGTTATCGGCCAGTGCCTTGAAAAAGGCTTGCCATTCCGGGGCTACCGAATTCGGGGCGTCCTCATACCGGGCATGAAGCTGCTCGATATAGGCCGCATTCGCGCCGTCGAGGAAGGAAGTGATGAGGAACTGCTCGTTGGCTTCTTGCCGTGCCATGGTTTCCTGCGGGCGCCGCGCCCGCCTCCTGACGTAATCGGAAACCGAAACAACTTCCGGCATCCGCATTTTCCTGGTCTTCGTCTGTTATTTTCAGCCGCCGGGGCGGCGCGCGCCTAAGGCGCGAAACAGACAGGCGAGGCTTGGACTGCTTCGCCTGTCTGAAACTTGCCGGATCAATCGCCGCCTATCTATCGACAGCGATTGTCCCTTATGTGGCGTCAGCCCTTGAGGACTTCAACCAAGGTCTTGCCGAGGCGGGCCGGAGACGGCGACACCTTGATGCCTGCCGATTCCATGGCGGCAATCTTCGATTCCGCGTCACCCTTGCCGCCGGAAACCACCGCACCGGCGTGACCCATGGTGCGGCCCTTCGGCGCCGTACGGCCCGCGATGAAGCCAGCCATCGGCTTCTTGCGGCCCTTTTTGGCTTCGTCCTTGAGGAACTGTGCGGCATCCTCCTCCGCCGAGCCGCCGATTTCGCCGATCATGATGATCGACTGCGTGGCTTCGTCAGCGAGGAACATTTCAAGCACATCGATGAACTCGGTGCCCTTGACCGGGTCGCCGCCGATGCCGACAGCTGTCGTCTGGCCGAGACCCTCGTTGGAGGTCTGGAACACGGCTTCGTAGGTGAGCGTGCCCGAACGGGAAACGATGCCGACCGAACCCTTGCGGAAGATGGAGCCCGGCATGATGCCGATCTTGCATTCTTCCGGCGTCAGGATGCCTGGGCAGTTCGGTCCGAGCAGGCGGGACTTCGAACGGTCGAGGCGAGCCTTGACGCGCACCATGTCCATGACCGGAATGCCTTCCGTGATGCAGGTGATGAACGGAATCTCGGCTTCGATCGCTTCGATGATCGCGTCTGCGGCGCCTGCCGGCGGCACGTAGATCACGGTCGCGTCGGCACCAGTCTTTTCCTTGGCTTCCGCAACCGAGGTAAAGATCGGCAGCGACGTGCCGTCGACGCCGGACGACCACGATTCGCCGCCCTTCTTGGGATGAACGCCGCCCACCATCTTGGTGCCGTAATAGGCGAGCGCCTGCTCCGTATGGAAAGTTCCGGTCTTGCCGGTCAGGCCCTGGACGATGACCTTTGTGTCTTTGTTGACGAGAATAGACATTGGTTCCGGTCCTTCCAGGTTAGGCTTCGATCGCCGCGACGATCTTCTTCGCCGCGTCGTCAAGGTCGTCAGCCGCCGTGATAGCGAGACCAGACTCGTTCAGGATCTTCTTGCCGAGCTCGACATTGGTGCCTTCGAGGCGCACGACGAGCGGAACCTTCAGTCCCACTTCCTGCACCGCCGCGACAACGCCTTCGGCGATGACGTCGCAGCGCATGATGCCGCCGAAGATGTTGACGAGGATGCCCTCGACCTTCGGGTCGGCGGTAATGATCTTGAAGGCCGCAGCGACCTTTTCCTTGCCAGCGCCGCCACCGACGTCACAGAAGTTCGCCGGCTCCTTGCCGTAGAGCTTGATGATGTCCATCGTCGCCATGGCGAGACCGGCACCATTGACCATGCAGCCGATATTGCCGTCGAGCGCCACATAGGCGAGGTCCCACTTGGAGGCCTCGATTTCCTTGGCGTCTTCTTCCGTCTCGTCGCGCAGCGCCTTGACGTCGTCGTGTCGGAACAGCGCATTACCGTCGAATGACATCTTCGCGTCGAGCACGCGCAGGTGGCCATTCTGCATGACGATCAGCGGATTGACTTCCAGAAGGGCCATGTCCTTCTCGTTGAAGGCCTTGTAGAGCGCCGGGAAGAGCGACTTGGCGTCTTCCGCAGCAGCGCCTTCGAGCGCCAGAGCCTTGGAGATCGCCGCGATGTCGGCGGCGGTCACGCCGGCTTCCGGATCGATAGCGATCGTGTGGATCTTTTCGGGCGTGTCGTGGGCGACGGCTTCGATGTCCATGCCGCCTTCGGTGGACACCACAAAGGCGACGCGGCCGACCGAGCGGTCGACAAGCAGCGAGCAGTAGAGTTCGCGGGCGATGTCTGCGCCGTCCTCGATATAAAGGCGGTTGACCTGCTTACCTGCTTCACCGGTCTGCGCGGTCACCAGGGTGTTGCCGAGCATTTCCTTGGCATGGGCGACCACTTCGTCGATCGACTTGGCAAGACGAACGCCGCCCTTGGCTTCAGGAGAAAGCTCCTTGAACTTGCCCTTGCCGCGGCCGCCGGCGTGGATCTGACTCTTGACCACGTAGAGCGGGCCGGGAAGCGACTTGGCAGCAGCTTCGGCCTCTTCGACCTTCAGGATAGCAACGCCTTCAGCAACCGGCGCGCCATAACCCTTCAGCAGAGCCTTGGCCTGATATTCATGAATGTTCATGGGTTTGTCCCTGTTTCTATTACTTCAGCGCGCCCATTACTTCAGAGCGGGGGCGATGTTGATGCAGGCTTCGCAGAGGCCGGCAACTGCACCGACGGACTTCTGGAAAGCCGCTTCTTCGTCCTTGTTGAATTCGACTTCGATGACGCGCTCGACACCGCCGGCACCGAGGACAACCGGAACGCCGACATACATGTCTTTGACGCCGTACTGGCCGGTCAGATGAGCTGCGACCGGCAGGACGCGCTTCTTGTCCTTGAGGTAGGATTCCGCCATTTCGATTGCGGAAGCAGCCGGGGCGTAATAGGCCGAGCCGGTCTTCAGCAGGCCGACGATTTCGGCGCCGCCGTCGCGGGTGCGCTGGATGATCTCTTCAAGGCGTTCCTTGGTGGTCCAGCCCATCTTCACGAGATCAGTCAGAGGGATGCCGCCGACGGTCGAATAACGGGCGAGCGGCACCATCGTGTCGCCATGACCTCCGAGAACGAAGGCTGTAACGTCCTGAACGGAAACGTTGAATTCTTCGGAAATGAAGAGGCGGAAGCGGGCGGAGTCGAGCACGCCGGCCATGCCGACGACCATGTTCTTCGGCAGGCCGGAGAACTTCTGCAGAGCCCAGACCATCGCGTCCAGCGGATTGGTAATGCAGATCACGAAGGCGTTCGGGGCATATTTCTTGATGCCGGCACCCACCTGCTCCATAACCTTGAGGTTGATGCCGAGCAGATCGTCGCGGCTCATTCCGGGCTTGCGGGCGACGCCAGCGGTGACGATGCAGACATCGGCTCCTTCAATGGCTGCGTAATCGCTTGCGCCGGAAAGCTTCGCATTGAAGCCTTCAACAGGGCCGGACTGGGCGATGTCGAGGCCCTTGCCTTGCGGAATGCCGTCGGCGATGTCGAAGAGGACGATGTCGCCCAGTTCCTTCAGACTGGCGAGATGCGCCAGCGTGCCACCAATCATGCCAGAACCAATAAGTGCGATCTTCTTGCGCGCCATCGAAAAGCTTCCTTTCGAGATCCAATCCACGGCAAGCTACGGCAAGCCTGCCAATGTGCCAGACCGCATACCTTCATCCAGCTGTAATGGCAATGGATTATTTTGGAAGCAGGTTTTTCAATCGGTTAGATCATAAAATTCTTACGTAAACGTAATAATTTATATCACTAGATCGTTAAGCTTGAGCCCGCAGTTCCTGGTGCGCTGCGAGATAATCCGAGCTCCGCATTTCGAATAGGCGGGAGACCGTGCGGTCGAACTCGAAGCCTTCAGTGCCACGGCGTTCAAGAAGAATGTCTTCCGGCGCGGCGGCCGCGGAGACATAGAGACGGACCTTCTGATCGTACAGCGCATCGACCAGATTGATCAGACGCTTCGCCTCGTTGCGCTTCTCTGGCCCAAGCCGCGGAATACGTTCGACAAAAACGGTATCGAACCGCTCGGCGATCGCCAGATAGTCCGAGGCACCGAGCGGCCTTCCACAAATGTCCCTGAAATCGAACCTGGCCGCCCGGCCCGTCGCTTCGGGCACATGGATGCTGCGGCCTTTCATCGGTATCTCAAGCGGCTGGACCCTCTTTCCGTCTGTCACCTGATGCCAGGCGGCCTCCATAGCAGCATCGGCGCGCCCATCGAGCGGAGTTATGTAAACCGGCAGGGTGGCAAGCTTCTGCAGGCGGTAATCAGTTGGAGAACCCAGCGTGACCACGTCCACATGCTTGGCCAGCAAGCCGATGAACGGCAGGAAGAGCCCGCGGTTCAGGCCGTCTTTATAGAGGTTGTCAGGAGCCACGTTGGACGTCGCCACCAGGATGCAGCCGAGGCCGAAAAGCTCGGTAAAAAGGCGCGCCAGGATCATGGCGTCGGTGATGTCGGTTACCGAGAATTCATCGAAGCAGAGGAGCTCCGCTTCCGCGTAGATAGCCGCAGCGACCGGCGGCACCGGATCGGCCTCGCGCGTCTCCCCGCGCTTCAGCTTCTGACGGTGCGCGTGGATGCGGTTGTGTACGTCGGCCATGAACTCGTGGAAATGGGCCCGACGCTTCTTCCGGATGGACGCTTTCTTGAAGAACATGTCCATCAGCATTGTCTTGCCGCGCCCGACGCTCCCGTGCACATAAAGCCCGTGAATTTCCCGCGGACGCCCGCCGCCCTTGGCGAACAGCCAGCCGAGAGCGCTCTTCTTCTTGGCCGGCTTCGTATCGCGCAGGCATATTAGGATGTGATCGAGCTTTGCCGCCACGGCGAACTGCGCCGCATCGGCCGTCAACACGCCTGATGCCGTGAGAGCTTTCAGCTCTTCGGTGACGCTCGTTGTGTATTCAGGAATAGGTTCCAACCGGGCGTCCTCGAAGGTCGAAGCCTTTTAGCGGCTCAAACTGACCGCCTGACCGGAATTCAGGGTGCCGTCGAAACGGTTTTCGGCCGTCTTGTAAACCCGTCCGATCACGTCGCCCGCGCGATTCTTGAATTGAACCATCTTGCCCGACACTTCCCAGGAGCCCATGGCGGTCAACTCGCCGGCGCAACCGCGGGTGCCGCCTCGCGAGCCGCTACCTAGATTGGTAAGCGTCAGGAACATGTCGCAGGACTGGCCGGCGTTCGAGACGCGCCAGTTGCCGACCATGGCTTCCTTCTTGATGTCGAGGGCACTCGCCGGGGCAGCCGCATTCGGATCGACCGCGGCCATGTTCGGATTTGCCGTCGGCGCAGTCGGAAACTGCGATGTGCCGCCGGGAGGCGGAAGCTGTCCACCCTGAACGGATGGAACGGGTTGCGCCTGAAGCGGAGCAGGCTGCGAAGGAAGATCGCTATAGGGGCTGTAGGAGGTACGTTGGCAACCGGCGAGCGCCGTTACGAGGAAAAGGCCCGTCGCCACATATCTGAACTGCATCATCTAGCTCCCGCTTTCAGTTGGTACGCCGCCACCAATGCCAACGAATTGAGACGGAATTACCGTAATTCGCTTTGGTTAATCAAGTCGTATTGGAACAAATGATGCCCGCCCTCGAACGCTTCTTTGTCGACCCCTGAAGGAAGTCGACAAAACGGATGCCGAGAGGTAAGGATCCCCGGCGGTCAAGGCACGCCTTCCGATCCCCGTAGTCGGGGACCGGATCGGCTGTCGGAAACGCCTAGACGCGGCGCTCGACCATCATCTTCTTGATTTCGGCGATCGCCTTGGCCGGGTTCAGACCCTTCGGGCAGGTCTGCGCGCAGTTCATGATCGTGTGGCAGCGATAGAGCCGGAACGGATCTTCGAGATTGTCGAGGCGTTCGCCCTTGGCTTCGTCGCGGCTGTCGATCAGCCAGCGATAGGCCTGCAGCAGGGTGGCCGGGCCGAGGTAACGGTCGCCGTTCCACCAGTAGCTCGGACAGGAGGTAGAGCAGCAGGCGCACAGGATGCACTCATAGAGGCCGTCGAGCTTCTGACGGTCTTCGTGGCTCTGCTTCCATTCCTTGGCCGGCGGCGGAGAGACGGTCTTCAGCCACGGCTCGATCGAGCGGTGCTGCGCATAGAAGTTCGTAAGATCCGGAACCAGGTCCTTGACGACAGGCATATGCGGAAGCGGATAGACCTTCACCGTTCCGGTCACATCGTCCATGCCCTTGGTGCAGGCGAGCGTATTGGTGCCGTCGATGTTCATCGCACAGGAGCCGCAGATCCCCTCGCGACAGGAACGGCGAAGCGTCAGCGTCGGATCGATATTGTTCTTGATGTAGAGCAAGCCGTCGAGAACCATCGGCCCGCAGTCGTCGACATCGATGTAATAGGTGTCGATGCGCGGGTTCTGGCCGTCGTCGGGATTCCAGCGATAGACACGGTATTCCCTGACGTTCTTGGCGCCTGCCGGTTTCGGCCAGACCTTGCCTTCGGTCATCTGGGAGTTCTTGGGGAGAGCGAGTTCAACCATTGCTAGACTTCCGATCTATGGCAGCAATCGACATTCTGTCTTTCAGGTTATAGTCATCAGGCGCCCATGGGGCGACCATCGTGTTCAGGAGTTTCCAGGGCCGGCCGTCGGTCACAGCCCAGATGAGCTTCAAGCGCTCGAAGCCACGGCGCAGCGGCATCAGCGCAGCCCGGCCAAAGGGAGCCCTGACGCTCGCGCGTTTTGCCGATTTATCGGTGGCGATGACGCTCGCCATGCCCGACTGCATGATCAGCCAGGGCGAAACATGAGCGACATCGCAGCCGTGAAAGGCCGGATTCCAAAGGAAATCGTCGGCAGGCACGCAGATGTGATCGACACGCGCCAGCAAGCGTTCCGCACCACGCCGGGTGACGAGATAGGCAGCCGAGCCCGATGCAGGACGGAGCGACCGCACCAGTCTATGGGCGCCGAACCGCCGCAACGGAAGAACTTTCCGCCCACCTGGCCGGAACACCCCTTCGAGCTTCACGATATCCGCGCTTGGTTCCGACTGCAGCAGTTCGGACAGGGTTTCAACAAAGCCGGCCTGCGGCTCCGCATCATCTTCCAGCACCAGCGCATGGGCGAGATCGGTTTTCAAAAACTGCCGCCAGGTCAACACATGCCCGGCAAGGCAAGCCTCTTCCGTCAGCATGAAGATCCGGTTGCGATGGCTGTTCCAGGCAACCCCGTCCGGTGGAAACTGCAGGGAAAGCCCTCGAACCGATAGAACGGCAGCAGGATCCTTGCGTGCATCGACAGCCGCAATCCTCTGAAGCGGCCACGCCAGATGACCGAAATGCCGCTCGATCTGTGTCCACCGGTCGGGCGAGCGATCGAGATTGATCGCGAATATGCCGAGGGAGCGGCCCATGGCAGCCCCCTCGGCGACATCAGCGATTTGCGGCTTCATCGTCATTGGATCAATACACGCGGGCCTTCGGCTCGATCTTATGCGGATCGATGCCCTCTGCAATCAGTTCGGTATGGACCGGACGATAGTCCAGCTTTACATCGCCCGCCTCGTTGACCCAGGCAAGCGTATGCTTGCGCCAGTTGACGTCGTCGCGGCCGCCGAAAGGACCTTCGGTATAGTCCTCGCGGGCGTGGCTGCCGCGGCTTTCTTTGCGTGCCTCGGCTCCGTAAACCGTCGTGATAGCGTTTGCCATCAGGTTATGAAGTTCGAGCGTCTCGACAAGGTCGGAATTCCAGATCATCGAGCGGTCGGTGACCTTGACGTCTGGCAGCTCTTTCCAGATCTCCGAAAGGCGGCGGCAGCCGGATTCGAGCGATTCCTGGGTGCGGAAAACGGCTGCGTCCTCCTGCATGGCGCGCTGCATCTTGTCGCGCAGCACCGCGGTCGGCGTCGAGCCGTTCGCATGCCGCAGGCCATCGAAGCGCTCCATGATCTTGTCGCAGGCGGCCACGTTGAGCGCCGGGATCGGCTCGGCCTTGTTGATCACCTCCCCGGCGCGGATCGCCGCGGCGCGGCCGAAGACCACGAGATCGATCAGCGAGTTGGAGCCGAGGCGGTTGGCACCGTGAACCGAGGCGCAACCCGCTTCGCCGACGGCCATCAGGCCCGGTAGCAGCCGCTCCGGATTAGCGCTGTCGGCATTGAGCACCTCGCCCCAGAAATTGGTCGGAATACCGCCCATGTTGTAGTGTACCGTCGGCAGGACCGGGATCGGCTCCCGCGTCACGTCGACGCCCGCAAAGATCTTGGCGCTCTCGGAAATGCCCGGCAGGCGTTCGTGCAGAACCGCCGGATCAAGATGGTCGAGATGCAGGAAGATGTGGTCCTTATTCTTGCCGACGCCGCGGCCCTCGCGGATTTCCAGCGTCATGCAGCGCGAGACGACGTCGCGTGAGGCTAGGTCCTTGGCCGAAGGGGCGTAGCGTTCCATGAAGCGCTCGCCCTCGGAGTTGACGAGGTAACCCCCTTCGCCGCGTGCGCCTTCGGTGATCAGACAGCCGGAGCCATAGATGCCGGTCGGATGGAACTGCACGAATTCCATGTCCTGCAAGGGCAAGCCGGCGCGGGCCACCATGCCGCCGCCGTCGCCGGTGCAGGTATGGGCGGATGTCGCCGAAAAATAGGCGCGGCCGTAACCGCCGGTCGCCAGCACCACCATCTTGGCGGCGAAGCGATGGATCGTGCCGTCGTCGAGGTTCCAGGCGACGACGCCGGTGCAGCGGCTGCCGTCATCCGACATGATCAGGTCGAGAGCAAAATATTCGATGAAGAATTCCGCATTGTTCTTCAGCGACTGGCCGTAGAGCGTGTGCAGGATGGCGTGGCCGGTACGGTCGGCGGCGGCGCAGGTGCGCTGCACCGGCGGGCCGGCGCCGAAATTCTGCATGTGGCCGCCGAACGGGCGCTGGTAGATCTTGCCTTCCTCGTTGCGCGAGAAGGGCACGCCGTAGTGCTCGAGTTCGTAGACGGCCTTAGGCGCTTCCATGACCATGTATTGCATGGCATCGACGTCGCCGAGCCAGTCGGAACCCTTGACGGTGTCGTAAAGGTGCCACTGCCAAGAGTCCGGCGTCATGTTCTGCAGCGAGGCGGCGATGCCGCCCTGTGCCGCGACGGTGTGCGAGCGGGTCGGGAAGACCTTGGTGATGCAGGCGGTCTTGAAACCCTGTTCGGCCATCCCGAGCGTGGCGCGGAGGCCGGCGCCGCCGGCGCCGACGACGATCACGTCATAGGAATGGTCGACATAGGTATAGGCCTTGCCGTTCTGGGCGATGGGTGTGACGGATGCCATGACGGATTATCCTGCAAATGCGATTTTCAGGACGGCGAAAAGACAGAGGCCGCCCACCGCGAGGGAAAAGAAGGCGTTGAGGATCAGAAGAACGAGCTTCGTGATTTCGGAATGGATGTAGTCCTGGATGATCTCTTCCATGCCGAGACGCATGTGGATGATGCTGGCGATGACGGTCAAGCCGTTGATCGTCGCAACGAAGGGATTGGCAAGAGCGCCGACCACTTCGGCATAGGGCTTGCCGGCATAGATGATCAGGAAGACGATATAGAAGACGAGCAGCGGAACCAGCGCCAGCGACGTGGTCCGGACCCGCCAGAAATGTTCCGTGCCGCTCTTGGCCGAGCCGAGCCCGCGGACTTTCCCGAGAGGAGTGCGCATGTCCATCAGTTCAGTCTCCTCAGCGGGCGATCAGCACGATCACCCAGACCAGGACGGTCAGGGCGATGGAGGCGACGAGATTGGCCTTGGCCAGCATGGTCGAGAATTCCTTCTCGAAACCGTAGCCGACATCCCACATGATGTGGCGCAGGCCGCCGAGCAGATGGTGAAGGAGAGCCCAGGTATAACCGAAGAGCACCAGCTGACCGATGATCGATCCGAACAGCCAGTTCACTTGGTTGAAATTTTCCTCGCCCGAGGCCGCAGCGATAAGCCAGGCGGCGACCAGCAGCGTGCCGAAGTAGAGCGCGCCACCGGTGATACGGTGGACGATCGACATCGCCATGGTGGGAATAAACTTGTAGATCTGCAGATGCGGCGACAGGGGCCGGTTATTTGTCACATTCGCCATCAGAACCTCGCGGCGTCGTATGCGGTATAAGGGCGGTTGCCCGCAATGCAGCATGCCAAAGAAATGTGCATTGCATCATTGGCGTGGTTTAATCTGACGGATGCCGGTCGACAAGAACAATTCAAGGGGATTTTGAATTTAATCGATTGTGTCTTTCTCATGGCTGGTTCCTCAGGATCGGGCTTTGCACATTAACCACGATTGCCAAAGAAATCGTTGCCCACGCGACGGCCGCTGCAGTTTCGTGTTAACCTTCTGTTAACGATTGACCGCAGGAGTTCGCCATGACAGCGAATCGCATCAACCCTGTCCTTCTCGCCGCCGCCCTCGCCGTGCTCTTTTCCTCCACTGCAGATGCCGGCGATCGCCGGCACGACCGCGACCATCGCCATCATCGCGTCGAAAACAGCCGCTGGGATCGCCAGGGCGATGGCCGCTGGAACCGTCCGCCCGAAATCGACCGCATGGGCGGCTTTGTCGACCGTTGGATAAGGCGCTCTCGTTCGACCGGCGGATTTTATGGAGGCTCCATCCAAGCCTATAGCGTTCCCGGCCACGGGGTTTATTTCGTGCGCGATGCCGACTACTGGCCTCTGCGCGGTGAGGAACGGATCGCTCCGGCGCCCAAAGCGAAAGTCATCGACGTCGAAAAGGAAATGGGCGGCAACGTCTCCGCCTCGCCCACCGCCTGCGCCTTCGAAGCCGGCGTCTGCATCATCCGCGGCGGCAATTGAGAATGCCTGCACCCTTTAGGAAATTAAATCCCCGATCCGTCTAGTTCCTCTTCGTCCTTGCCCTCCCACGCGGATGGGAAGGCCAACTGATCGACATTGGCGGCGGGCATGGGCATCCAGCACTTCAGTTCCGGTTCCGCATATTCGATAATCCGGCCCGGGACGGAATCAGAGGAGCGCCAGGCTTCTCCACCGAATCGATCCCCTCTTGACCAGTAAACGAGATCGACTGCTCCCGGCCCTTGTTCGGATGGACGGATAGTGACGAGAATACGACTGCCGTCCCTCGGTGCGGATCGCATATGCCGCCAGCTTGGCTCTTCCATGGTTGTCTCCGTCTTGATGAACGCGAGTGTCACCTCGCGAATCTAGGCAGTCAACTCCTACTCTCATCGGCCGGCTCCGGAGTTGGAGTGATGAGAACACATCATCTCGTTCTTGCTTGCGATCACCGGTCTCAAAAGACCGGCACCGCCTCCGCACGTGTACGAAGCTAGGGAAGAGCTCTTGGCCGGTTTCGAGTCGTGGCGCCGTTGTCCAAGCCAAGGGGTGAGCGTAAAACACCCATGCTCGTCGCCAGTCCAATTGGGCCATCTGCCGCCGATTTCCAAAAAAAATGCATGCCGGATTTTCCCCACCCTCCAAACCCATGCCTACAATCCTCCCGCTTCCGTCGCCGGAGTGTTTCGCGAGACGTTCGCGGGCAGGCGGGAGCCGGCGCTTCCATCGGACCCGTAACGTGCGGGGATGGCGGAAGAGGTGAAAGCCATGGAAGAGAACCGGGCAACCGGGCTTCTTCCTATCAAGCCTCCCCCTGGCTGCCGGGCCAGGTTCGGTTGAGCCGTGCAAGTGGCAAGGTTTCCCGAAAGGAAATCGCAAATGAAGCCACGCAGCGAGGCGAGGTGATCACCTGTAGGGACCGGAAGTCCCGAGAGAACGCCGAAGGCCACGCGAATGCGGAGCCACACATATATTACTCATGAGGTTCCGCATTCGTGTGGGCTCTCCGATCTTTGAAACCACGGCAGGAGACTGCGCGGGAAAACTCTGGCGCGCCTACCGGAATCGCCAGACCGTCGTCCGCTTTACCTCGCTGTCCTCCAGCACCCGCGTTACCGGCACTTCATAGACGGCGAGCTGCTCCAGGCGGTCCTTCGGGCAATAACTCCGCCCGGGATCGCCGACCAGAACCAGACGTCCCTCGCTCGCCAACCGCGTGAACCACGGGATCAGCACCCCGGCAAAATCCCGGTCGTAGAAGACATCGCCGGCGAGGATGACATCCGCATCGACCGGCTTGCCGATCTGATTTTTTGAGATGAAGCGGAGATCGACGCCGTTCTCGGCAGAGTTCAGGGCGACAGCGGTTTGGGTCCACGGATCGATATCCGCAGCCAGCACATCCTCGGCGCCGGCAAGCTTTGCCGCAATCGCCACCAGCCCGGAACCGCAGGCAAAATCAAGGACCCTCTTGCCGGCTACCGTTTCCGGATGATCGAGTATATGGCGGGCAAGCCCCTGCCCGCCTGCCCAGGCAAAAGCCCAGAAGGGCGGTGGCAAGCCGATCTCCTCCAGATCCTCTTCCGTCTTCAACCACAGATCATGCGCTTCGCTCGCCAGATGCAATCGGATTTCCGGCACATGCGGCGGGCTCATCAGCTCGGTGTTCTGGAGGATGAAGGTCCGGGGATCGGTCTTCAAGACGGGATCAGTCCGGCGAACGCGGAGGATTGTCGAGCCCCCCGAGCCTGCAGATCTCGAAATATTCCTCATCCGTCACCGGCTGCACCGAAAGCCGCATCGACGTCACGAGCGACATCTTCTCGAACTTCGGGTTAGCCTTGATATCCTTCAGCGTCACCGGCTTCGGCACGTCCGCGACCGCGCGGATATCGACGCAATCCCATTTCGGATCGCCCTTGGCGCTCGAATCCGGATGGGACAGGGCGCAGACCTCGACGATCCCGACGATCTCCAGCCCTTCGTTGGAATGGTAGAAGAAGCCCTTGTCGCCGAGCTTCATCGCCCGCATGTTGTTGCGTGCCAGATAATTACGCACGCCGGTCCATTCGGTGCCCTTCTCTCCGGCAGCCTTCTGCTGCTCCCAGGACCAGGAGGAGGGTTCGGATTTGTAAAGCCAGTACGCCATCGATGCCTCACTCAGCCGGCTTGTTGAAGACCCAGTTGTAAGGCTTGATCTCGACCTTTTCGAACAGGCCGGCGAGATAATAGGGATCTGCTTCCGCGATCGTCCGCGCAGCGGCCATGTCGGCGGCTTCGACGATCACCAGACTGCCGTTCGGCTTGCCTTCATCGTCGAGAAAGGGACCTGCTATCTTCAGCGTTCCCTGTTCGTTGAGCTTGTTTAGATGCTCCAGATGAGCCGGGCGGGTCTCCATCCGGACATCAAGATGCCCCGGCTTGTCGGTGCAGAGAAAGGCGAACAGCATGGTCTCTCCTTTGAATATCTAGTGCTCTACTCAGCTTTGATCGGCCGGGTCATCAGCTGTTCCATCGCTGCCATGACATCGAGCTTTCCGTCGATGATCGCTGCAACCGCGTCGGTCACCGGCAGTTCGACCGAAAACCTTTCCCCGAGCCTTGCGGCAACGGAGGCAGCAAAGGCCCCTTCGACCAAAGGCCCGCCGCCGATCGTTTCGGCCGGATCGCCCTGCCCAAGCGCAATGCCGAAGCGGAGGTTTCTCGACTGATGGCTCGTGCCGGTCAGCACCAGATCGCCGAGGCCGGAAAGACCGCTGACCGTGTCCGCCCGGCCACCCATGGCCTCGACCAGCCGCGACATTTCCGCCAGCCCACGGGAAATCAGCGCGGCCCGGGCGGATTCGCCAAGCCCGGCACCCTCGACAATGCCGCAAGCGATTGCCAGCACGTTCTTCAGCGCACCGCCGAGCTGGACTCCGATGCGGTCAGTCGATGCATAGAGCCGAAAGGCGCGGCCCGACAGGACATTCGCAAGCCGGTCCGCCAGATCATGGCCTTCAGCGGCAATCACCATCGCGGTCGGCAGGCCTCGCGCGATATCGGCGGCAAAACCTGGGCCGGAAAGCACCGCAATTCGAGAGCGAGGCAATTCCCGCTCGAGCACGTCGGTGAGCAGACTGCCGGACGATCTGTCGATCCCCTTGGCGCAGGTGACGACAACGGCGTCCTTCGTCAGATAAGGCCCATAATGCCGCGCCGCATCCGCCTGCGCCTGCGAAGGCATCGCAAACAGGACAATGCTCGCTTCACCGATGGCGTCCGGCTCGACGGAAAATTCCAGTGCATCCGGCAGCGGCACCCCGGGCAATGCCGCGTCATGCACGCGATCCTCGCGAAGGTCGCTCATCAGCGAGGGATCGCGGCCGATAAGGGTGACGGGATAGCGACCTTCCAGAGTGACCACGGCCGCGAGCGCAGTACCAAAGGCGCCGGCACCGATGACGACGATCCGCTCTCTGCCGCTCATGCCTTGGCGCCCCGCTTTCCGGAACCGAGAACGGCCTGCGCCTGCTTGTCGAGCGGCCAGCGCGAGCGCGGCGCCACGTCCAGCGCGTCTGCCGGAAACTCTCCCGCAAGCCGCTCAAGTCCGGCCCAGGCGATCATAGCCGCGTTGTCCGTGCAGAGCCTGAGCGGCGGCGCGATAAACCGGAACCCGTTCTCGATGCAAAGAGCCTGCAGGGTACGGCGGATTTCCTGGTTGGCGGCGACGCCGCCAGCGACCACCAGTGCCGGATCGACATCGAGCGCTGCGAACTCCTGCTTGAAGCGCGCCAGCCCCCTGCCGATCCGGTCGCGCAGCGTGCGCGAGATTGCCTTTTGGAAGGAGGCGCAGATATCGGCGATATCCTCATCGCTCAAAGGCGCGATTTCGGTGGCCGCCTGTCGCACCGCAGTCTTGAGGCCGGAAAAGGAAAAATCGAGCCGAGCTTCACCGACCAAAGGGCGCGGAAGCGAAAAACGGTCCGGATTGCCCGCTTGTGCGGCCTTTTCCACCGCTGGGCCACCCGGGTAGGGCAGGCCGAGCAGTTTCGCCGTCTTGTCGAAAGCTTCACCGAGCGCGTCGTCGATGGTCGTGCCCCAGCGCTCGTATTCCCCCACGCCTCGCACCAGGACCAGTTGGGTGTGTCCTCCCGAAACGAGCAGCATCAGGTAGGGAAACGAAAGCCCGTCCGTCAGCCGCGCCGTTAGTGCATGGCCTTCGAGGTGATTGATCGCCAGCAGCGGCTTGCCCGACGCACGCGCGATCGCCTTCGCGGTCATGAGCCCGACGATCAGCCCGCCGATCAGGCCCGGACCCGAGGTCGCGGCCACGGCGTCGATTTCATCGAGCGAAACGCCTGCCCGGTCGAGCGCTTCTTCCACCAGCCCGTCCAGCGCCTCGACATGCGCCCGTGCGGCGATTTCCGGCACCACGCCGCCGTAGGCACTATGCTCGTCGAGTTGAGACAGAACGACATCGGACAGGATTTCACCACGTCCGTCCTCATGGCGCGCAACGACCGCCGCCGCCGTTTCGTCGCAGCTTGTTTCTATGCCGAGGATGCGAAGAAAGGTCGCCATGGGTCTATCGTTGATTGCGATGCCGGATAATCCGGTCTACGAAAGCCTCCGGTAACAATGGAATGACGCGGATGCAAACAAAACCTTTCCGGATCGGAACGCGGGGCAGCCCGCTGGCGCTCGCCCAGGCCTCCGAAACACGTGCCCGGCTGATGACGGCACACGGTCTTCCGGAGGAAATGTTCGAGATCGTCGTGCTGTCCACCAAGGGCGACCGCATCACCGACCGCGCTTTGACCGAGCTCGGCGGCAAAGGGCTCTTCACACAGGAACTGGAAGAACAGCTGCTTTCCGGCGACCTCGACTTCGCCGTGCATTCGTCTAAGGACATGCCGACCAAACTGCCGGACGGTCTCCGCTTGTCGGCCTATCTGCCGCGCGAGGATTTTCGTGACGCCTTCATCGGCCGGACCGCGCCGACACTCACCGCATTGCCCGACCATGCGACTATCGGCTCCTCCTCGCTGCGCCGACAGGCCCTGATCAAGCGTATCCGGCCGGACATCAATGTCATAACCTTCCGCGGTCTTGTCGAAACGCGGCTGCGCAAGCTGGATGAAGGCCAGGTGGATGCGACACTTTTGGCCTTCGCCGGCCTGAAGCGCCTTGCCAAGGAGGAGGTCGTCACCGAACTTCTCGATCCGGCTGATTTTCCGCCGGCTCCTGCGCAGGGCGCGATCTGTGTCGAAAGCCGCATCGGCGACAGCCGCATCGATGAATTGCTGGAGCCGATCAACGACCGGCCGACTTATGATGCTGTCTCCTGCGAACGCGCCTTCCTCGCCGCTCTCGACGGCTCCTGCCGCACGCCGATCGGCGGTTATGCCGTCTGCGACGGAGACCACCTGAAATTTTCAGGCCTCATTCTCACCCCGGACGGACAACGGGAGCATTCGATCGCGGTTGAGGGAAAACGCGCGCATGCGGAAGCGCTTGGCCGCAAGGCCGGCGAGGCGGTGCGGGCGACCGCCGGCAGTGATTTCTTCGAAGACTGGTCCTAACCCCATGCGGGTCGTCGTTACCCGCCCTGAACCATCGGCCGGACGCACTGCCGATCGGCTGGTGAACCTGGGACACCAGCCGATCCTGCTGCCGCTGACGCGAGCGCTGCGTCGTCCGGACATTGCCGAAACTGCACTGAAGAAACCTCACGCCGCCCTTGCGCTGACGAGTGCGGAAGCGGCCAGAGTTCTCTCGTCTGTGGACTGCCTCTCGCCCTATCTGGATGAGGTGCTTTATGCTGTCGGGGAAGCGACGGCCAGGGCGGCGGAAGAAGCCGGCTTCCGAAAAATCCGGAAGGGACCTGGGACCGGTTCTGAACTTGCCCGGCTGGTTCTAGCCGACGCCCCGATCTTCGACGCTCCCCTGCTCTATCTTGCCGGTCGGCCGCGTTCGGCCAGTTTCGAGAAAGGGCTTCGAACGGCGAAAATGCCTCTCGCCGTAGCGGAAATCTACGAGATGACCCCTCTGCCTTATGATCGGGAATCTGTCCGCGACGCTGTGCTGGACCCGCCGGTCGACGCGGTCCTTCTCTATTCACGGGAAAATGCGCGGCTGTTCTTTGAGCTTATGGCGCCATTTGCAGACGCGCTCTCGAATGCGCAGATAATCTGTCTCAGCGACAATGTCGCCGCCGCAGTGCCTCCCGAATTTCACAGAAAGATCAAGATCGCCGCGCATGCTGACGAGAACGGGCTTCTGGCTCTCCTTTAGTCGAGGAGAGGCGGCAAATTCCCGCCCGCCCCTTTTCTTCCGCCCGCCCGCTGACTAGTTTCCCCAGAGCACATGCAAAAAGAGGTCGAGATGGTATCGGAAAAACCGCCGCGCCGGTCAAAGGCAGAAAAAGAACCCGTGACCATCGACCTCACGGCAGAGGAGGCCGTCGCCGAGCCGGTGCGCAGCATCGATTCCGACGAGCCGGTGACACCGGCGGAACTGGAGGCGGAAACATCCGTCGACACCGACAAGCCGGTGGAAGCCGATATCGCTGACGAACCTGTGTCGACAACGTCAGGCATCGAGGACGAGGCACCACTTGCCGACGCCGAACCGGACGATGCAAGACAACCGCAATCCGCCACCGTTGCTCCCGAACCTGAGCCGGTCCCCGCCCCGCCAGCGAAAAGGAGCCCTGCGGCATCCACACTCGTCGCGGCAGGGATTTTCGGCGGTATCGTCGCACTGGCGCTTGCGAGCAGCATGCAATATGCCGGCTATCTTCCAGGCGCCTCTCCAGCCGCACCTGCAACTGACACGACTGCCCTATCTTCGCAAATCGACCAACTCCGCCAGGAGATCGCCGCGCTGCAATCCCGGCCTGCGCCAACTGCAGACGAAGGACTCGCCAATCGTGTTGCGGCCCTTGAAGCTGCGACAGGCAATTCGAACGGTGCCGCATCGGAGCAGGCAATTGTCGCCCTAAAAGAGGACATAGCACTGCTTCGTTCCGCCGTGGAATCGACAGCCGGCAACAATGTTCATCTCGAGGATCGGATTGAGGGCGTCGAAGCCAAAGTGAACGATCGGGGACCGGAGCAGCAGGTGGCCCGGGCAATTGCGGCGGCAGCGCTCAAAGCCGCGATCGATAGGGGCGGCTCGTTTGAAACCGAGCTCCAGACATTTGGAAGTGTTGCCGGTGACGATCCGGCGATTGCCGACCTGCAGAAATTCGCCGCTACGGGCGTACCGTCGCGCGCCGAGCTGCAGCGGGAGTTTCCAAAGGCGGCCGACGCCATGCTGGAAGCCACCATCCAGCCAGATCCCGATCAGGGAATTGCTGGTCGGCTTCTCTCTTCCGCAATGTCGGTGGTGAAAGTGCGGCGGGTGGGCAATGTCGAGGGCGACACACCCGAGGCTATCGTCGCCCGCATCGAGGAAGCTCTTCGCAACGGCGATCTCAAGGCTTCAGTGCGGGAGTGGGAGGCCCTGCCGGAGCCGGCAAAGGCCACCTCCCGCGACTTCAGGCAGAAGCTTGATGCTCGCATTCAGGTGGAAGATCTCGTTGGCGGCACGCTGACGCGCGCCGTGACCGGTACCCAAGGCTGAGGACGAAGACCCGAATGATCAGACTTTTCATTTTCCTCCTCGTCGTTCTGGCTCTCGGTTGGGGCTTCTCCTGGCTCGCCGACCGGCCCGGCCTCATCTCCATCACCTGGCAGGATCACCTGATCGAGACCAGCATCATGGTCGCGGCCACAATGGTGGTCGCGCTTGTTGCCGCCGCCATGATCCTCTGGTGGATCGTCGGCGTAATCTGGACCTCGCCCTATTCCGTCCGCCGTTATTTCCGCGCCCGCAAGCGCGATCGCGGTTACCAGGCGCTCTCCACCGGCTTGATCGCGGCTGGCGCCGGCAATGCGCTGCTCGCCCGCAAGATGAGCCTTCGCACCCGTGGCCTGCTCAGCTCGGACCAGGAGCCGCTGATCCACCTCCTCGAAGCGCAGACGGCGCTGATCGAAGGCAGGCACGACGACGCCCGCAAGAAATTCGAGGAGATGGTCGAGGATCCGGAAACGCGGGAACTCGGCCTGCGGGGTCTTTACATGGAGGCCCGCCGGCTTGGCGCCAACGAAGCAGCCCGCCAATACGCGGAAAAGGCTGCGGAGCATGCGCCATATCTGCCCTGGGCGGCACAAGCGACGCTCGAGGCCCACAGCCAGTCGGGCCGCTGGGATGACGCGCTCCGCCTTCTCGACCAACAGCGCATGGCCAACATCCTGGAAAAGGCGCAGGCCGATCGCTGGAAGGCCGTGCTCTTGACCGCGAGAGCCGGCGACCGGCTTGAAGGGGACCCGAAAGGCGCCCGGGACGACGCTATGGCGGCGTTGAAGCTCGCCAAGGATCTTGTACCAGCCGCCGTCATTGCAGCAAAAGCTTGGCTGCGCGAGGACAATATCCGCAAGGCGGCATCCACTCTCGAAACCGTTTGGAAGCTCGAGCCTCATCCGGAGATCGCCCAGACCTATGTTCGCGCCCGTAGCGGCGACAGCACCACCGACCGGCTGAAGCGCGCCGAAAAGCTGGAGGCCTTGCGGCCCAACAATATCGAATCCCTCATCGCCGTGGCCCAGGCCGCCCTCGACGCTCAGGAATTCAGGAAGGCCCGGGCAAAAGCGGAAGCTGCAGCCCGCATGGAACCGCGGGAGGAGGTCTATCTCCTTCTCGCCGACATCGAGGAAGCCGAAACCAATGACCAGGGCCGCGTTCGTCATTGGATGGCACAGGCACTGCGGGCTCCGCGGGATCCGGCTTGGGTTGCCGATGGCTTCGTTTCGGAGAAGTGGTTGCCCATCTCGCCCGTGACAGGCCGCCTCGACGCCTTCGAATGGAAGGCGCCCTTCGGCCAGCTCCAAGGCCCGATCGAGGAGGGCACACTCGCGGCCGACAAAGCGATTGCAAGCCTGCCGCCCGTGGAGACGCCAAAGGAGGAAGAGCCGCCGAAACAGATCGTCATTCAACCAGCCCCTGCTCCGGAAACACAAAAAAGCGAGTTAGCTGTTGCAGCAAAAACACCAGCACCTGCCAATGTGAAGCCAAAGGATGAAAAACTGACCGAAACCGAGGAGGAGCCAGTTCCATTTTTCGGGCGGCCGCCGGATGATCCCGGCGTGAAGGATCCGGACGCCGGGCAGCCCGCGACGAGGCTCCGGCTTTTCTAGAGAAGGCGAGGCCTGAAAAAAGAATGTTGGACCGAATTCAGGCCTTTCTCCAAACTCTCACATCATCCAATTCTGCCCGGGAATTCGCGCCCGACGATCCGAGAGTGGCTTTCGTCGCCCTCTGTTTCCAGGTCATGGAGGCGGACGGCAACGTCTCCGAACAGGAGCAGCAGACGTTTCGCGATCTCCTGCGCGAACGCTACGACCTGAGCGAAGCTCGCCTCAAGGCGCTGATCGAGGCCGGGCACGACGCCGGCCGCGAGGCAGTTGACTATTACCGTTTCACTTCCGATCTTAAAAAACACCTTGTCGACGAAGACGACCGCGTCGAACTTCTCGGCATCCTCTGGGATATCGTCTATGCGGACGGCCAGCGCAGCGAGATCGAGGATCACGTGATCTGGAGAATCGCAGATCTTCTCGGGGTTTCATCGCGCGACAGGGTTCTGCAGCGTCAGCAAGCTGCGGCACGTTCAACGGGAGGAGATGAGGGAGAGCAGTAGGGACGTACCGACATGTTGATGCAGCCTTCCCGCCATACCAAAAAGCTTCCCGTGCTCATCGTCCTGCATCAGGAGCGCTCTTCCCCTGGCCGCGTCGGGCAGATGCTGATCGACAAGGGCTTTCCGCTCGACATCCGTCGTCCCGTGCTCGGTGACCCGCTGCCTTCAACGCTTGTCGGACACGCCGGCGCCGTCATTTTCGGCGGGCCGATGAGCGTCAACGATCCCGAGCCCTACATCAGGACGGAGATAGACTGGATTGGCGTTCCGCTGAAAGAGAACAAGCCTTATCTCGGCATCTGCCTGGGGGCGCAGATGATGGTGCGTCATCTCGGCGGCACGGTAGCACCCGACAAGGAGGGGCTGACAGAGATCGGCTGGTATCCCTTGCGGGCCACCGAGCACGGCCGCCTGCTGATGCATTGGCCGAAAATGGTCTACCATTTCCACCGCGAGGGTTTCGAACTGCCGCATGGTGCGCAACTGCTTGCACAGGGCGATGCCTATCCGAACCAGGCAATTCGTTACGGCGACAATGCCTGGGGCCTGCAGTTCCATGCGGAGCTTACACGCGCCATGATGCAGCGGTGGGTGGTGCATGGTGAGCACCGCTTCATCATGCCGAATGCCCAGAAAGGCCGCGAGCATCTGGAAGGGCGGATGATCTTCGACGCGCCGCTCAAGGAGTGGCTGTGGAATTTCCTCGGTACGGTATTCGAAGGCAAACTTGCCGATAAAGGGGCCGCAGCGGCAGATGCCCGCCGCCAGCCTGCCTCGCGAGGCGATTGAACCTACCGGTCCGGCGCCTCGAGGCTGTCGATCTTCCGAAGCTTCGGGAAGCCAAGTGACCAGATGACCGCCACTGCGAGCGTGCCGACGCCGCCGATGACTACGGCCGGTACCGCTCCGAAGATCGACGCCATGGTGCCGGCCCGGAATTCACCGAGCTCGTTGGACGCGCCGACAAAGACCATGTTGACAGCGTTGACGCGGCCTCGCACCTCGTCCGGCGTCCAGAGCGCGATCAGCGTCTCGCGCACGTAGACCGAAATCATGTCGGATGCCCCCATCAGCATCAGCGCCGAGATGGAAAGCCATGGGGTCGCGGAAATCCCGAACACGAGCGTCCCGGCGCCGAACAGGGCGACACCGACGAACATGGCAAGGCCGGCGTGATGGCGGATGGGATAAAAGGCCAGCCAGATGGCCACGATGATGGCGCCGACACCCGGGGCGGCACGCAGCATACCGAGGCCCCACGGACCGAGTTCCAGAATATCACGCGCGAAGATCGGCATCAGCGCCACGGCCCCGCCGAGCAGCACCGCAAAGAGATCGAGCGAGATTGCTCCAAGCACCACCTTCTCCCCGAAGATGAAGCGGAAGCCGGCCACGATCTCGCCCCAGCTCACCTTGTTGGCAGGGTTTTTCTGGACCGGCTTCGGGATCATGAAAACGAGAATGGCGGCAAGTATCAGAAAGATCACGGCAACGGTATAGGCCACGACCGCGCTTGCGCCGTAGAGCAGACCGCCCACTACCGGACCAAGGATGGATGCGGTCTGCCAGGACGAAGAATTCCAGGCAATGGCGTTCGGCAGATCCTGCTCCGGCACGAGGTTGGGCCCGAGCGACTGCACGGCAGGTCCCATGAAGGCGCGCTCGATACCAAACAGGATCAGGATCGCAAATACCGGCCAGGGAGAAAAGGAATTCGCGATCGTCAGCCCCAGAAGCGCCGCTGCACACAGCGCACCCACCACCATGCAGATGGCCATGATCGCACGCCGGTTATAGCGGTCGGCAACCGATCCCGTCACCAGGATCAACAACAGAGAAGGCAGGAACTGGAATAGCCCGATCAGGCCGAGATAGAGCGCGTTGCCGGTCTCGTCATACATCTGCCAGCCGACGGCGACGCTGATGATCTGGATCGCAAAAGCCGAGAGAAACCGGGAAAAGAAGAAGCGCGAGTAAGAGGAATGCCGGAAGGCGGCGAACCGATCGCCGGAGGCGGGAATGGACATGAAGCAGCACTTTCAGCGAAACCGGAAACCGGCATTGCACCCGCCGCCCATTAAACATGATTCCGACGAGGTACGGGCGCAGCACTTGCTCGTTAGTTCGCCAATGTCTACATGTCTGTCAACAACGAAATGGAGACGTGGATGCTCGCCCTGTTTCAGACCATCGATTTGGCCTTGAACCTTTATACCTGGGTGCTGATTTTCAGC
The DNA here is from genome assembly GCF_004343065.1 of Neorhizobium sp. S3-V5DH. Classification (NCBI taxonomy): domain Bacteria; kingdom Pseudomonadati; phylum Pseudomonadota; class Alphaproteobacteria; order Hyphomicrobiales; family Rhizobiaceae; genus Neorhizobium; species Neorhizobium sp. S3-V5DH. The sequence goes on along the minus strand of NZ_SMCL01000007.1, from coordinate 45,669 downwards.
GCCATATTCTCGTGGCTCTATGCCTTCAATGTCATCAATTCGAGGAACCAGTTCGTCGATGCGGTCGGCCGCTTCCTCTTCAATGTCACCGATCCGGTACTACGTCCGATCCGCCGTATCATGCCGGACCTAGGCGGCATCGACATCTCTCCGGTGATCCTGCTTCTGATCATCTTCTTCATCCGTTCACTGATGTGGACGTCGATCTACCCCCTGTTTGCGTGAGCTTCCCCTACAGCAGGCATACTGATCATATGCGGCTCGCAGTCCGGCTGACACCGAACGCTGGCCGCAATGGCGTCGAGGGGATCGAAACGTCTGCCGCCGGCGAGGCTTACCTCAAGGCCCGCGTCACTGCAGTGCCCGAAGACGGCAAAGCCAATAAGGCGCTGATCCTGTTGCTTGCCGATACGCTCCGGCTTCCGAAATCCTCCATTTCGATCGTGTCGGGCGAAACGGCGCGCAAAAAAATCCTCCGGATCGATGGCGACCCGGAGGATTTGGAAAAGAAGCTCAAGAAATTACTTGAGCCGTAAGAATTACTTCTGCGCCTTGTAACGGTCGATGGCTTCGACGATTAGCTTCTTGGCGACCTCGACATCCTGCCAGCCGCCGATCTTCACCCACTTGCCGGGCTCCAGATCCTTGTAGTGCTCGAAGAAATGCTCGATCTGCTTCAGCGTGATCTCAGGCAGGTCGGTGTAGTTCTTGACCTTGTCATAGCGCTGGGTCAGCTTCGGCACCGGCACGGCGATGATCTTCTCGTCCTTGCCGCCATCGTCTTCCATGACCATGACGCCAATCGGCCGGACATTGATGACGCAGCCCGGAACCAGCGGGCGGGTATTGCAGATGAGGACGTCGATCGGGTCGCCGTCTTCCGAAAGCGTATGTGGCACGAAGCCGTAATTGCCCGGATAGGTCATCGGCGTGTAGAGGAAGCGATCGACCACCAGCGCACCGGCTTCCTTGTCCATCTCATACTTGATCGGATGGCCGCCGACAGGCACTTCAACAATGACGTTGACGTCTTCAGGCGGATTTTTACCAACGGAAATCGCATCGATACGCATTCTTTTTCCTCGATCAGGTGGACAAAGTCACGCGTCGATAGCGGGAATCATGCTGCAAGGCAACAAGACATTGGAGGAATATTAGATAGCGTGGGCGTTCGAAGCGAAGGGTTTTCGAACCGCATGGCTGCGGTTCAGGACCAGACGAAGCCGATCTTCCTGAGCTGGGTCCCGCCGAAGTCTTCCATGCCTTCGGCCACGTCGACACCGCCGTGGCGGCGGAAGAATCGCGTCGCGTGCTCGCTGTCTTCGAGGCACCAGACGACCAATCCCTCGCAGCCGAGGGAGCGCAAAAGCCGGCGACTCTCGCCGAACAGCCGCCTGCCGAGGCCGATCCCCTGGAACTCCGGGCGCAGATAGATTTCGTAGACTTCGCCGTCCTGCGGCAAGGCCCGCGCCCGGTTCAGGCCGATCGTGGCATAACCAGCAATATCGCCCGCGACGTCGAGAACCAGAAGCGTCGCCGGTCCGCGCGCGGCCTTCCGCCACCAGGTTTCTCCCCGGCGTTCCAGCATCTGCGTCAACGGCTTGTGCGGAATGAGCCCGGCATAGGCCTGCTTCCATGCTTCCCGGTGTGCATCCGAGATGGCACGCGCATCTTCCGGTTCCGCTCGCCGGACATCGATCGACAACGTCTTCATAACGCTACTTTAGGTCCTCACGCAGGCAATCCGCTATTCCACCTTTGTGAGTAGGACGGATTGCCCACAGGCTTCTGATGTGGACGACAGGCAGACGTTAACGTGTTTTTAACCTTTGCGACAAGCCTGCGCAGTGCGAAGGCACAGAAAAAACCCCGGTATCTCTACCGGGGTTTCAAGTCTGCAAAGTGAGGTTAGGAGATCACCCCGCGAGCTTCGACTTTTCGTAGCGCTTGCGGTCGTTCGGATCGAGATACATCTTGCGAAGCCGGATGTTCTTCGGCGTCACTTCCATCAGCTCGTCGTCCTGGATCCAGGAAAGCGCACGGTCGAGCGTCATGCGGATCGGAGGCGTAAGCTTGACAGCTTCGTCCTTGCCGGCAGCCCGGATGTTAGTGAGCTGCTTGCCCTTCAGCACGTTGACCTCAAGGTCGTTGTCGCGGCTGTGAATGCCGATAATCATGCCCTGGTAGACCTTTTCGCCCGGCTCGATGATCATCGGACCGCGGTCTTCCAGGTTGAACATCGCATAGGCCACGGCTTCGCCGGCGGCGTTGGCGAGCAGCACGCCGTTGACGCGGCCGCCGATCTGGCCCTTGAAGGGCTGATAATCGTGGAACAGGCGGTTCATGATCGCCGTGCCGCGCGTGTCGGTCAGAAGCTCCGACTGGTAACCGATCAGGCCGCGCGTCGGCGCATAGAACCGCAGGCGGATACGATTGCCGCCGGACGGGCGCAGTTCGACCATTTCGGCCTTGCGCTCCGACATCTTCTGCACGACGACGCCCGAATGCTCCTCGTCGACGTCGATCACGACTTCTTCGATCGGCTCCATGAGGGTGCCGTTTTCATCCTTGTGCATGACGACGCGCGGACGCGAAACGGCAAGCTCGAAGCCTTCGCGACGCATGGTCTCGATGAGAACGGCAAGCTGCAATTCGCCGCGGCCCGAAACGTAGAAGGAATCCTTGCCTTCCGCTTCTTCGATCTTCAGCGCAACATTGCCTTCCGCTTCCTTGAAGAGACGGTCGCGGATGACGCGCGAGGTAACCTTGTCGCCTTCGGTGCCGGCAAGCGGGCTGTCGTTGACGATGAAGGACATGGTGACGGTCGGCGGATCGATCGGCTGCGCCTTCATGGCTTCCGTGACGGACGGATCGCAGAAGGTATCGGCAACGGTGCCCTTGGAGAGACCGGCGATCGCCACGATGTCGCCCGCATGCGCTTCCTCGATCGGCTGGCGTTCGATGCCGCGGAATGCGAGGATCTTCGAAATACGGCCAGTTTCGATCAGCTTGCCATCCTGGCCAAGCACCTTCACAGCCTGGTTCGGCTTGATCGAGCCCGAGGCGATGCGGCCGGTGATGATGCGGCCAAGGAACGGATTGGCTTCAAGGATCGTACCGATCAGACGGAACGGACCTTCTTCGACGGTCGGCTCCGGAACGTGCTTGAGCACGAGGTCGAGCAACGGCGCGAGGCCTTCGTCCTTCGGGCCTTCCGGATTGACGTTCATCCAGCCGTCGCGGCCGGAACCGTAAAGGATCGGGAAGTCGAGCTGCTCGTCCGTTGCATCGAGATTGGCAAACAGGTCGAAGACTTCGTTGATGACTTCCTCGTGGCGGCCGTCCGGACGGTCGATCTTGTTGATCGCGACGATCGGGCGAAGTCCGACCTTCAGCGCTTTGCCGACCACAAATTTGGTCTGCGGCATCGGTCCTTCGGACGAGTCGACGAGAACGATCGCGCCGTCCACCATCGAGAGGATACGTTCCACCTCACCGCCGAAATCGGCGTGGCCGGGAGTGTCGACGATGTTGATGCGCACGCCCTTCCACTCGACCGAGGTCGCCTTGGCAAGGATGGTGATGCCGCGTTCCTTTTCCAGATCGTTCGAGTCCATGACGCGTTCTGCAACGCGCTGGTTGTCGCGGAACGAGCCGGACTGTTTCAGAAGTTCGTCGACAAGGGTCGTTTTCCCATGGTCAACGTGCGCGATAATCGCGATGTTGCGAATTGCCATATGGTGTATCTCTGAGGCTGCGGCGCGGCAAAATGACAAGGCGCGCCAAATTTCGTTGGCGCGCTATTACATGCTTTTTCGCATTTGCGAAAGGGGGCCGCGTCGATGGCAGCTATGCAAAGACGCTCAGGCGTCGCTGCCGGCCAATTCCTCGACCATCGCAAGACCCTTTTTCTTCAGCATGGCCTGCGGGTCGGGAAGCTTGCCGCGAAACGCCTTGTAGGTATCCTCCGGGTCGATCGAGCCGCCCACCGAATAGATATTGTTCTTCAGCTTGCGCGCCATCACAGGGTCGAAGACGTTGCCCGTTTCCTCGAAAGCCGAGAAGGCGTCCGCATCGAGCACTTCCGACCACATGTAGGAATAGTAGCCGGCCGAATAACCATCGCCTGCAAAGACGTGCTGGAAATGCGGCGTAGCGTGGCGCATGACGATCGAAGCCGGCATGCCAATTTCGTCCAGCACCTGCTTCTGCACCGCCATCGGGTCTTCCACGGCATCACGCGTATGGAAGGCCATGTCGACCAGGGCCGAGGACGTGAACTCGACGGTGGCAAAGCCGGCGTTGAAGGTGCGGGCTGCCAGCACCTTGTCGAGCAGGGCCTTCGGCATCGGTTGGCCGGTTTCGTAATGAACGGCATATCTTTCGAGGATTTCGGGCACGGTCAGCCAGTGTTCGTAAAGCTGCGACGGCAGTTCGACGAAATCCCGCGCAACGCCGGTGCCGGAAACGGACGGATAGGTCACATCCGACAGCATGCCGTGCAACGCATGGCCGAATTCATGGAAGAGGGTTTTCGCATCGTCCAGCGACAGCAAGGCCGGCTTGCCCTCCGCAGGTTTGGCGAAGTTGCAGACGTTATAGATGATCGGCAACTCGCCCTGCTTACCGTTTTTCAGCGTCAGCTTGTGCTGCGACTGGAACGAATTCATCCAGGCACCGGATCGTTTAGAGGCGCGGGCGAAATAGTCACCCAGGAAAAGCGCCTTCAGCGCGCCATCCTTGGCGCGGATCTCGAAGACCCGCACGTCGGTATGATAGGCAGCGACGCCCTTTACCTCTGTTGCCTTGATGCCGAAGAGCCGTTCCGCGACGTCGAAACATGCCTCGATGATCTTTTCGAGCTGGAGATACGGCTTCAGTTCGGTCTCGGAAAAATCGAACATCCGCTGCCGAAGCTTTTCCGCGTAATGACGCCAGTCCCAGGGCATCACCTCATGGTTCTTGCCTTCTTCTGCAATCAGGCGGCCGAGGCTCGCTTCTTCCTCCAGCGCTTTGGCTCGTGCTTTTTCCCAGACCTGGCGAAGCAGCGTGTTGACCGCATTCGGCGTTTTAGCCATGGTGTTGTCCAGCTTGAGAGCCGCGAAACTGTCATATCCGAGAAGATTGGCTTTTTCGGCCCTCAGCGCCAATGTCTCGCGCACGACGCCGAGATTGTTCGTTTCGCCTTCGTTTGCGCCGCGCGCAAGCCAGGCCTTGAAGGCCTGTTCCCGCAGATCCCGGCGCGTCGAAAATGTCAGGAAGGGCTCGATGATCGAACGCGACAGGGTCACCGCATAACCGTCAGCCTCCCCCCGCTCGCGGGCCGCTGCCGCCATGGCATCTCGCAACATCTCGGGCAGCCCTTCGAGTTCCGCTTCGTCCGAGAGCTTCAGCGACCAGTTCTTTTCGTCCGCCAGCACGTTCTGGCCGAACTTCGCGCCAAGACCGGCGAGTTTCTCGTTGATGTCCGCCAGCCGCTCTTGCTGCGGCTTCGGCAGCTTGGCGCCAGCCCGGACAAACCCTTTCCAATGGCGCTCAAGCACGCGCTCCTGCTCAAGGGTCAAGCCCAGATCCCCGCGTTTTTCCCAAAGCGTGTCGATGCGGGAAAAGAGGGCAGCGTTCATGCCGATCTTCGAATAGTGGCGGGAAAGCTTCGGTGCCATTTCCCGTTCGAGCCCCTGAATGGTCTCGTTGGTATGTGCGCCGGCCTTACCCCAGAAAAGCGCCGAAACCCGCGAGAGTTCGTCGCCCGCTGTTTCCAGCGCAACCACGGTATTGGCAAAGCTCGGGGCTTCGGGATTGTTCGCGATGGCCTCGATCTCGCCCTCATGGGCCGAAAGCGCGGCATCGAAGGCCGGGGCGAAATCCTCATCTTTCACCAGATCGAAACGAGGCAGGCCAAAATGGCCGTTCCATTCCACCAAAGCAGGGTTCACGGGAGGATTTGAAGACATGCGCATATCCTTCGAAAGATGGGTCGCCATTCATATAGGAGAAGCTTGCCGAATTGGGTATCCGCGCCGACGTTTTTGACCGCCGGCAAAAAATCACACCCAATAATTAACGTATATTAACTATTTGACGCAGTGCAGCGCGGACGGCTACCTTCAACGCAATATCCGGTGACTCGGGATATAGCCATGGAAATCAGTTCCTTGCGCTGGTCTACCCATTTTCTTCAAAGGGAGAATTCTCGAAACGCCAAGATCGAGAAGCCTTCACAGCAGGAAAGCCGGCACGGCCAGATCATCTTTCAGGTGCCCGAAGCGGGTGACTTGCCGATCAATTTCTCGGCTATCACCCCACGGGATTTGCGTGCCTTGGCCCTGGAGAACTACCAGGCCGGCAAGATCGACCAGGATACCTATATCACGCTTTCCGAGGAGCTTCCGACGCATGCCGTCGATGCCCAGGGGCAAGTTGTCGATCTGTCTGAAGTAACCGACGAGACAGGGTTCGACTTCCACGACTTTTACCGAAACCAGCTCGAGATCGCGATATCGCTCGGAGATGCGCACCGTGCCGACGTCCTGCGCTCCGTCATGGCCTTCCTCGAAATCTGAACGGCTCGGGGCAGCCTCATGCCCTGCGAAAGCCGAAAAGATTTGGCGCCGAGTGCCAGAGTGCCTGCAGCGCAAATCCGATGAACAGCAGCCCGGAAAGCCGCACGATCACCCTTTCATGCCTGCGGTAGAAGCGCCGCACGAAACCTGCACCGATAATAGCAATCAGCACGAGGTCTGCGGTCAGGAATCCGACAAGGGAGACGGCCAGCAGGATCGGCAGCCCTGCAAAATCCAGCGCGTCTGACGACCCGGCAAGCAGTGCCGTAAACGTCGCCAGAGCCACTGGATACCCCTTGGGATTGGTCAGCCCGAAGATCAGGCCACGCCTCAAGGGGCGCTCGACAGCCATTAAAGCGCCGCCATCTTCTTTCGGCTTTGCCCGCAATGCACTCCAGCCAATCCAGCCGAGATAGAGGCCGCAAACAACGCCGAGGATGTCGAAGACGGCGGTGCCAACAGTCTTTGCTCCAATGATAGCCACCAGCGCCAGGGCAGACCACAGGATATCTCCCGCCAGATGTCCTCCCATGAAAAAGGCACCCGCCTGACGTCCTTGTCCGGCACCGATGCCGAGAAGCGCCAGGAATGCAGGGCCGGGAATGAGTGTGTAGGCCAGAGCCGCGAGAAACGCGCCGGCAAGCAGCGAAGAGGACATGGCGGGCTCCAATGCAATGGCTCTACGCAGTCTTGCCGCGCCCTTTGCCGCTGTCAATGCGAGCGGACACGGGTTTTTCATTTGCCTTCCCTCTAAAAGATAGTAAGGGGGCCTTATGAAATTCTCCGATGCAATTGCGGAGGCTGGCCCTGAGATGGATCCCTTGGGTTTTCTGATCGTCGACAGCGCCCGCCTTCTCCGAGCAGCCTTCGAGCGTCGCATCGCCGAGGCGGGTCTTGGTCTCACACCCGGCGAAGCACGGGTTCTCATGAGCATCGCTGCCGCCGATGGCAGCCGGCAGCTCGACATCGCAACCCGCATGGGTATCGAGCCGATGACGGTCTGCTCCTATCTCGATAAACTGCAGGAGCGCGGCCTCATCGAAAGGCAGCAGTGCTCCTCTGATCGCCGGGCGAAACGGATAAACCTGACGCCCGCCTCCGATGGGATGATCTGCGCGATCCGCAAGGAACTCAATATCATCTTGACGCAGGCGACCGACGGCCTGAGCAGCGAGGAGAACCGCGTCCTACGGGACACCCTGGCAGTCTTCAATGCCAAGCTCCAGGCGATCAACATTTCCCAGCCGCCGCAGTTTTCGTCCGATGAAAGCCGGTAGCATGCCCCCCATGCCTGCGCTTATGAGCGAGCGCCGCACGACCGTCATTGGCGCCCTGCTGACGGCAATCGGGCCGATCTCCATGGCCATCTATACGCCTGCCATGCCGGAGCTGGTGCGGGCATTCGACACGACCGAAGCCGCCATCAAGATGTCGCTGTCGCTCTATTTCGCAGGCTTTGCGCTGGCGCAGCTTGTCGCCGGCCCGGTATCGGATGCGTTCGGCCGCAAATCCGCCGCGCTCAGCTTCCTGGCCATCTATCTCGGCGGTTCATTGCTTGCCGTCTTTGCTCCGACGGTCGAATGGATTCTCGCGGGCCGCCTGATCCAGGGCATTGGAGCCTCGGTTGGCATTACGGTCTCGCGCGCCATCGTTCGCGACCAGTTCACTGGCGCGGAAGCAGCGCGCATCATGAACACGATGGGCATCATCCTGGCGATCGGTCCCGCCGCAGGGCCGACCATCGGCGGCCTCACGCTCGCTGCCTTCGGCTGGAAATCCGTTTTCCTGCTGATGGTCGGCTTCGGTGCAATCCTCGTCTTTCTTTCAACCGTCTATCTGAAAGAGACGACGGTCCCTGACCGCAGCAGGCTTCGACCGCTCCGGCTGATCTCCGCCTATTGCGAAATCGCCGTGCAGGTAAGATTTCTTTTTGCTGCGATCGTCCTGGCAGGTTGTATAGGCGCGCTCTATGCGCAGGCGACTGCCCTGCCTTTCATCCTGATTGATGACGTGGGGCTCACCCCTACCCAATACGGGATGAGCATGCTGATGCAGTCCGGGTTCTATCTGATCGGGTCGCTCTGCCTGCGCCTGACGTCGAAATGGCTGCCCGGTCGCAGAGCGCCGGTTTTCGGTCTTGCTTTCAGCGGCGGGGGCGGCATCATCATGGCGCTTTCCGTTTATTTCCTGCCACCGTCTTTTCTATCGATCATGGGACCGGTTGCAATCTGCACCTTTGGCACGGCTTTCATCTCGCCGTATATCACTACCGCCGGCCTTGCCCCGTTTCCGCACATTGCCGGCTCGGCATCCGCGCTGATGGGCTTCATCCAGATGGGGGCGGGGTTTGTCGGAGGCGTTCTCATCGCCTGGATCGGTGCACCCTTGGTAGCGTTTGGCAGCGTCATCCCGGCCATGCACATCATCGCGGTGCTCGGATATTTGGGCTTCCTCGCGGCCAGCCGGAACGAATAAAAAAGCCCGCCTCAGGCGGAGGCGGGCCGGCTTTGATGAATTGTGCGGTATCGCTACTTACGGAGATTGCGCTTGGCGAGTGTTCTGAGGCGCAGCGCATTGAGCTTGATGAAGCCTGCCGCATCCTTCTGGTCGTAAGCACCCTGATCGTCCTCGAAGGTGACCAATTGGTCTGAATAGAGCGACTTTTCGCTCTCGCGGCCGGTGACCATGACATTGCCCTTGTAGAGCTTCAGCGTCACTTCGCCTTCCACATGCTCCTGACTCTTGTCGATCAGCGCCTGCAGCATTTCGCGCTCCGGCGAGAACCAGAAGCCGTAATAGATCAGCTCGGCATATTTCGGCATCAGCTCGTCTTTGAGGTGTGCCGCACCGCGGTCGAGCGTGATGCTCTCCATTGCCCGATGCGCCGCGAGGAGGATCGTGCCGCCGGGCGTTTCGTAGACGCCACGCGATTTCATGCCGACAAAGCGGTTCTCGACGAGGTCGAGACGGCCGATGCCGTTGTCCCGGCCGTAGTTGTTGAGGGTCGCCAAGAGCGTTGCGGGAGACATCTCGACACCGTTGATCGAGACTGCGTCGCCGCGCTTGAAGCCGACCTTGATGACGGTCGCCTTGTCCGGCGCCGCTTCCGGGGAAATCGTGCGCATATGCACGTATTCGGGTGCTTCCTGGGCCGGGTCCTCCAGAACCTTGCCTTCGGAAGACGAGTGCAGAAGGTTCGCGTCGACGGAGAACGGCGCTTCGCCCTTCTTGTCCTTGGCGACGGGAATCTGGTTCTTCTCGGCGAATTCGAGAAGGTCCGTGCGGCTCTTGAAGGCCCAGTCGCGCCAAGGCGCGATCACCTTGATATCCGGGTTTAGCGCATAGGCCGAGAGTTCGAAACGGACCTGGTCGTTACCCTTGCCGGTGGCGCCATGGGCGATCGCATCAGCACCGGTCTTCTTGGCGATCTCGATCAGATGCTTGGAGATCAGCGGACGGGCGATCGAAGTGCCAAGCAGGTAGACGCCCTCGTAGACGGCATTGGCACGGAACATCGGGAAGACGAAGTCGCGAACGAATTCTTCCCGGACGTCCTCGATATAGATCTCCTTGATGCCCAGCATCTCGGCCTTCTTGCGGGCCGGCTCCAGCTCCTCGCCCTGGCCGAGGTCGGCGGTGAACGTCACCACTTCGGCGCCGAGTTCGGTCTGCAGCCATTTCAGGATGATCGAGGTGTCGAGACCGCCGGAATAGGCGAGAACGACTTTCTTAACGTCTTTCGGAAGTGCCATGTCGATTTCAGGTCCGTCTGCGGGTGGTGGCGGTTTTCGGAAAACCGCCAGGTCGGGAATTGCGGCACTTTTAGCGAGTTTCTTGGGGCACGCAAGAAAAACCGGGCAATCATAACGATGGTGTCATGTTGACGCGCTTTGCTGCGGGCTCCATATCCCGCCGGACCTTTGAACAGCAGCGCCATAGAGGAGATCTGCAATGACCATCACTCATCCCGCTCTGAAAAAGGATAATGTCGCCGTCGTCACTGGAGCCGCATCCGGCATCGGTCTGGCTGCCGCCAAAGAGTTTGCCCGCATGGGTCTCTCCGTCGTGCTTGCAGATCTGGAAGGAGACAAACTGGCGGAGGCCTGCCGCGAGGTCGCCGCCCTTGCCGAGGACGGCGAGACAGATGTCGCTGCGATCGGTACAGACGTCTCGAAACCGGCCGAGATCGAGGCTCTCGAACGGGCCGTCCTGCAACGCTTCGGCCGCGTGCATGTGCTGATGAACAATGCCGGAATCAGCCCCGGAAGCACGATATTCGGGCCACAGGCAAACTGGGACAGCATTTTCGCCGTCAACCTGCTCGGGGTGATCCACGGCACGCGGACATTCGGTCGGGCCATGATCGCCCATGGCGAACCATCGCTCATCATCAATACCGGCTCAAAACAAGGTATTACCACGCCGCCCGGCAACCCGGCCTACAATGTCGCCAAGGCCGGCGTCAAAGCCTTCACCGAAGCGCTCCAGCACGAATTGCGCAACACGCCCAACTGCAAGCTCTCGGCGCATCTGCTGATCCCCGGCTTCGTGTTTACCGGTCTGACGAAAGGCGACCGCACCGAAAAACCCGACGGCGCCTGGACGCCGGAACAAACGGTCGAGTTCATGCTGACGAGCCTGGAGCGCGGCGATTTCTACATCCTCTGCCCGGACAACGACGTCGACCGGGCCACCGATGAGCGACGCATGGCCTGGGCGGTCGGTGACATCATCGAAAACCGTCCTCCGCTCTCCCGCTGGCATCCGGATTTCGCCGACGCCGCGAAAGATTTCATCTCCAGGCCTTGATTGATTTGGCATCACCTCGAAAGCCGGATAAATGGGAACTCCCTCTGTCCGGCTATCGAGCGCATTATGGATTTTCTACCGAGCATCGCAACCCTTCTCGCCTTCACCGCTGCGGGTCTCCTGCTCGCTTTGACGCCCGGCCCGGACATGACGCTGTCCATAAGCCGCGCGCTGGCGCAGGGACGGCGGCCGGCGCTCTTCGTCGTGTTCGGTACCAGCCTCGGCGTCGTCTGCCACACCCTGCTGGTCGCCTTCGGCATCTCGGCGCTGATTACCGCCTCGCCCACCGCGTTCTTCATTCTCAAGACAGGCGGGGCTGCCTACCTGCTCTGGTTGGCGATCCAGGCGATCCGCTTCGGCTCCAATTTCAAGGTGGACAAGATCGAGCAGACGATGAGCAGCCCGCTTGCCAATATCTCCACCGGGTTCTGGGTCAACATCCTCAATCCCAAGGTCATCATATTCTTCATGACCTTCCTGCCGCAGTTCGTCACCGCGGGTGATCCGCACGTCACCGGCAAGCTGATCTTCTTCGGCTTCTATTTCATCGTCATCGGTATGCCGGTGAACCTGATCGTGGTCCTGGCCGCCGACTGGCTTTCGGGCTGGCTGCAGGCCAACCCCAAGGTGCTGCGCGGCATCGACTATACCTTCGCCGGGGTCTTTTCGATCTTCGCGGCAAAAATCTTTTTTACCCAAGCCAGATAGAGAAAAAGGCCGGTCGAACCGGCCTTTTCTCAGTCGTCCTCGCCGTGGCCGGCGATCATCATCGCCTCGAAGGCCAGCCGCTCGGTCTTGCGCATCCGCTCCGATTCCGACTTCAACTGGCCGCAGGCTGCGAGGATATCTCGGCCGCGCGGCGTGCGGATAGGCGAGGCGTAACCCGCCTGGTTGATAAAATCGGCAAATTTCTCGATCTGGGCCCAATCGGAACATTGGTAGTTTGTTCCGGGCCAGGGATTGAACGGGATCAGGTTAATCTTGGCAGGAATGCCCTTCAGGAGCTGCACCAGCAGCTTGGCGTCCTCAAGGCTGTCGTTGACGTCCTTCAACATCACATATTCGAAGGTGATGCGGCGGGCGTTCGACAGGCTCGGATATTTACGGCAGGCTTCCAGGAGTTCCTTTAGCGGATACTTCTTGTTGATCGGCACCAGCATGTCGCGCAGTTCGTCACGCACCGCATGCAGCGAGATCGCCAGCATGACGCCGATCTCTTCGCCCGTCCGGTAGATTTCCGGAACGACGCCGGAGGTCGACAGCGTGACGCGCCGTTTCGACAGTGACAGGCCGTCCCCGTCGGTCGCAATCAGCAATGCGGTCTTGACGCTCCCGAAATTATAGAGCGGCTCGCCCATACCCATCATGACGATATTGGTGATCTTGCGCTCGCCGGTCGGCACGAAAGCGCCGGGCGGCGTGTCCGTGCCCGGGAAATCGCCGAGACGGTCCCGCGCCAGCAGCAGCTGGGCCAATATCTCTTCTGCCGTCAAGTTGCGCACCAGCCGCTGTGTGCCGGTATGGCAGAATGAACAGGTAAGCGAACAGCCGACCTGGCTCGAAATGCAGAGCGTCCCGCGGCCTTCCTCCGGTATATAGACCGTCTCGACCTCCACCGGACGACCAGCGCCGCGCGGAGGAAACCGCAGCAGCCATTTGCGGGTGCCGTCGCTTGAGATCTGCTCCTCGACGATCTCGGGGCGGGAGATGGTGAAATGCGTCTTCAGCATCTCCCGCATGTCCTTCGCCACATTAGTCATGGCGTCGAAATCGGAAACGCCGCGGATATAGAGCCAATGCCAGAGCTGGCTGACGCGCATGCGCACCTGCTTTTCCGGCACGCCCTTCTCCTTCAGCGCATCCGCCATCATCTCGCGCGTCAGCCCGATCAGGGAGGGCTTACCTGACATCAGGTCCGGACGCGCCACGAGCGGCGTCTTGAGGGGGGCCATAACGGCCTCGGATACCGACATTCTCTTATCCCATCGAACACATGGCCTTGCCCCCGGTTCTGAAGCGGAGCGGCGAGCGCATGTCTGTATGTGAAACCAATCTCGGTCATAGGGGCGCTTTGGCGCCTGACCTTCGTTGTCAGGGCCTTTATCATTAAATTGCCGCCGCGTCCATTCTTGCTGAAACGCGAAAGGCCGGCGAGAGGCCGGCCTTTCTTCAACCATCGGTGCAACAGAGCTTACTTGCAGGCTTCGATCTGCTTCAGCGCAGCGGAAATGCCCGAGAGCGAATAGGCGTAGGAGGTCTTGGTACCGCGGCCTGAGACCGCGCTGACGCTCATGTTCTGACCGGTCTTCATGGCTGCGACCAGCGCCGGCTCTTCGGCAGCATTCTCCACCCAGGCGGCCTTGTCCTTGGTGAACATCACGAAGTTCTTGTTGTCGATCGTGACGGTGACCTTGGAATTCGACTGCAGCGGATAGCCCACCATCACCTGCGGCTCGTAGGAGATGTTCTGGCCCGGGCGCTGCGTCACGATGAAGAAGATATCGCCGTGGTCGACGCTTGCTGGCTCCTTGGCGGTCGGAACCGACAGTACATAGCAGACGGTACTATTGCCCGATTTATAGGAATAGGCACCCCACGCCTTGAATTGCTGGATGCGCGTTGGGGTTTGAGCGAAAACGACGCTGGCGCTCGCCAGCGTGAGTGCCAGTGCGGTTGCGATTGTTCTTACAGACATGGTCTCCTGCCGGTTTTGTCTTCTTGCAACGGCCCGAGCGGGCAAGCCTTTGCCAGGCATGATCCTGATTCGGTTCATTTTGACTTAATCCTGGTTACCAAAGCGTCAATCGCACCGTTGAAATACTGTAAATGTCCCATCCACCGCCACGCCCCTGCGTGGACATCCTCCTCGCAACTATCTCCAAGTCTCATCTGGCGGGGAATTTTTCATGTGGTTTGTCAATCAGTGACACAAGGATTGGGGCAAGAGTTTGTCCTTTTCCTCGGTCCCTATATGACATTAGAATGGGCGAATATGACGGGGCCTCCTATGGGAAAGTTTGCGTAAATTAGATGGACCTGGATGAGAAAGACCACTTCGCCAATTTGGCCAAGGCGGTGGCCGACAACCGCGATCAGACGGCTTTTGCAACGCTGTTCGACCATTTCGCTCCTCGTCTGAAGTCATGGCTCGTCAAACGCTCGATGAAGCCGGACGAGGCGGAGGAACTGGTGCAGGAGGTCATGGCTGTTCTTTGGCATCGAGCGCATCTTTATGACCCCAGCCAGTCCTCCCTTTCAACCTGGCTTTATCGGATCGCACGCAACCGCCGCATCGACAGGGACCGCCGGGCTAAACATCGGCAGATAGAGATCAGCGAATACTGGTTTTGCCCCCCCGAAGTGCCGAGTGCGGATATCCTGCTCGAACGGGCAGAAAGTGATGCAAGGGTGCGGGCCGCGCTCGAGAACATTCCCGATGAACAGATGCAGCTCGTGCGCGCGGCTTTTTTCCTCGGCCAGACCCATTCGGAGATAGCCTCTTCGACAGGCATCCCTCTTGGTACCGTGAAATCGCGCATCAGGCTTGCTTTCGAACGGCTCCGCAAAGCGCTCGAAGAGCCGGCCTCGCTGGTTTGAGGGTAGAGCCGTTATTTCGCGCCCGCACCGGCTGTCGTCTCCGGATTGTCCGCGAGAGCCTCGTCGGCGGCGTCGTAGTGGCGATCGGCGATATGTCCCTGGATCATCCGAAAAGCGACGGCCAATACGGCGACATCGTCCGTAAAGCCGACAAGCGCGAAGACGTCGGGCACGAAATCGAGTGGCAGGACAAAATAGGCAAGAGCTGCAAGTAATACGCCGCGCACCCGCGCCGGCGTACGACGGTCGACGGCGCAGTAATAGGCGGCAACCAGGTCGCGGCTGAAAGGAACCTGCCTGACGGCGCGCTTCAGCGTCGGCCAGAACTTCGCACGCACCTGCCGCTCCTGGCGTTCTTGCGTTTCCTCGTCACCCGGCAGGAGGATCTCACCAATCTTCACATTGTCCATGGTTTCTCCCTTCGCTCGGCATTTGCCGCGTGTACCCAATATGGGCGCCCGGAAAATGCAGTTCAATTGCGGCGGGAGAATGCCTTGTCCATGGCTCTGGCCAGCTTGAAATCAAGGTCCGTCAGGCCTTCGGCGTCGTGCGTCGTCAGCAGCACATCCACCCGGGAATAAACGTTCGCCCACTCCGGATGGTGATTGAGCTTCTCGGCGCGCATGGCGCATTCCGTCATGAAGCCGAAGGCCTCTATGAAGTTCTTGAACTTGAAGCTCCTGAAGATGGCGTCACCTTCCGCCTTCAGCTCCCATCCATCCAGTGAGGCGAGCTCGCGTTCAGCAGCGGCCGTATCCAGCTTTTCGTAGTGCATGCGAAAGCGCTCCTTAAAGGAGGCCCTTCACCGGTTCCAGATCTGCGGCATGGGCGTTGCCGTAGCTGATATCCTGCAACGGGAAGACCTCTTCCGTCAGATACGGCCCACCGCCGACGGATTCCTTCGATGACAGCAGCACGAAGCGTGAGACGGTAAATGGCGCGGTGTAGAAATTGCCGCGGCCGGAAAGATATTGCACCATGTCGTCCAGCCGGCAGTTCTTGAGCCGCGCCAGAGTAACGTGCGGAGTGAACTTGCGCGGATCCGGCGGCAGGCCGATGCGCTGGCAGATCCGTTCGATTTCCGCCTGAAGTGCGTAGATGTCCGGCGATGGAGCAACCCCGGCCCACACCGAATGAGGCTTCTTGGACCCGAACGAACCGATCCCGGTCAAGGTCATCTGGAATTCCGGTCGGTCGATACGGTCCAGCCGGTCGACGATCTCATCGGCCGTGCGGCCATCGACATCTCCGATGAAGCGCAGGGTGATGTGATAATTCTCCACATCGATCCATCGGGCTCCGGGAAGCCCGCCGCGCAGCAGTGATAGGCTCATTGCTACATTGCGTGGAATTTCGAGGGCGGTGAATAGTCTCGGCATAGGGACCTCCTCGAATCTTTGCAGATGTTAACAGCGAATCATGCAACGGGGTTCCGTGCAAGATGTTATTTGCCGTTATCCTTAATCTCCCCCAGGAAGCTTTCGACAGGCTGGATCGTCTTCTCGACCATTACTGCAACCCCCTTGGCGTTGGGATGCATGCCATCTTCGAGCTGCATTCCCTCCACTGTCGTCACCCCGTCGAGGAAAAATGGATAGAGCGGCACGCCATATTTGTCGGCAAGCCGCTGGTAGATCGGATTGAAGCGTTGGGCGTAGTCGCCGCCCATATTCGGAGGGGCAAGGATGCCGACCAGAAAAACCGCAATCCCCCGTTCTTTCAGGCGGGCGAGCATGAGATCGAGGTTTCGCTCCGACTGTTCCGGGGAGATGCCGCGAAGCGCATCGTTGGCGCCGAGTTCCAGGATGACGCCGTCTGTCCCGTCCGGCACCGACCAGTCGATGCGCGAAAGGCCACCGGAGGTCGTATCGCCCGAGACGCCTGCATTGGTTATCGCCACATTGTGGCCTTTTGCCCTGAGCGCCGCCTCGAGCTGGGCGGTATAGGATTCCGAAGGCGCAAGCTGATAGCCCGCCATCAGGCTGTCACCGAAGCCGATGAGCTGAATCGACCGGTCCTCAGCGACCGCCGGCAATCCGATAAGCCAAAGCGCCGACATGACGATGAAGTGAAGGGCGCTTGCTTTAAAACTCACGGTTCGTCTCCTAGATTGAACGCCACTGTCATGCGGCACGGAATGCCCGTTTCAAGGCCAATATAGGAAGCTTTGCTTTGACTAAAACCATCATCACGCTGAAGAAGGCTGATCTCACCCTCGGCAGCGCGGCGGCTTCCGTGCATGTGTTGAAGAACATCGACCTGGAGATCCGGGCCAATGAGGCGGTCGGCATCGTTGGGCCCTCCGGTTCGGGAAAATCCACCCTTTTGATGGTGCTCGCCGGTCTGGAGCGTCTGGACAGCGGAGAGATCGTCATCGACGGCGCGCCTCTTCATGCGCTTTCCGAAGACGCCCTCGCCGAATTTCGCGGCCGAAAGATCGGCATCGTATTTCAGTCCTTCCACCTGATCGCCAACATGACTGCGCTGGAAAACGTCGCCGTACCGCTGGAGCTTGCGAACGTGAAGAACCCGTTCGACATCGCCAAACGGGAACTTGCCGCCGTCGGCCTCGGCGAACGCCTCAGCCATTATCCCGGTCAGCTTTCCGGCGGCGAGCAACAACGCGTGGCAATAGCGCGCGCGCTCGCGCCGTCGCCTTCCGTGCTGATCGCCGACGAGCCGACCGGCAATCTCGACGCGGAAACCGGGCGGCAGATTGCCGACCTTTTGTTTGCCAAGCAGGCCGAGCGCGGCATGACCATGCTGCTCGTCACCCACGACAATGCGCTCGCTGCCCGCTGCTCCAGGCAGATCCGGGTCCGCTCCGGTGAAATCGTCGGCGACAGTGCGATCCATCCTCCGGTTCAGGCGGTTCTTGCATGAACCGCGTCTTCCCCCGCCTTTCCATTTCTTTCCGCCTGGCACTGCGCGAAATGCGCGGCGGCCTGGCAGGGTTTCATATTTTCCTCGCCTGTATCGCGCTCGGTACGGGGGCGATTGCTGCGGTAAACTCGGTTTCGCGCGCCATCACGGGCGCCATTGCCAGCCAGGGGCAGGAAATCCTCGCGGGCGACGTTCGCTTCGAACTCAACAATCGGGAAGCGACGCAAGCGGAGCGTGCCTTCCTCGACAGCTTGGGCGAGGTAAGCCTTTCAACCAGCCTGCGCTCGATGGCCCGCAAGCCGGACGGTTCGGAACAGGCGCTTGCAGAGGTCAAGGCGGTTGACGACCTCTATCCGCTTTACGGAACCTTCCGCTCTGAACCTTCGGCGCCGCTTCCCGATCTGCTCGCCAAAGACGGCGATGGTTTTGGTGCATTGGCCGCCCCCTTGCTGCTGGAACGCCTCGGACTCCGCCAGGGCAACCAGATCTTGCTCGGCAATGTGAAGCTGACGCTGCGCGGGACGATCGCCGCCGAGCCCGATGCATTGTCCGACGGTTTCGGATTTGCACCCCGCCTGCTGATCGGAAGGGAGGCGCTCCTGGCGTCCGGCCTCATCACCACCGGCAGCCTTGTCGAGCATGCCTACAAAGTCAAACTCAACGACCCGTCAATTCGCGCGACACTGACCGGCCGTGCCAATCGCGAATTCCCGAGCGCCGGCTGGTCGATCCGTTCGAGCGACCGCGCAGCACCGTCGCTGACGGAAAATGTCGAACGTTTCTCGCAGTTCCTGACGCTTGTCGGCCTGACCGCGCTCATCGTCGGCGGCGTCGGTGTCGCCAATGCCGTGCGGGCTTTCCTCGATGCAAAGCGGACGACAATCGCCACGTTCAAATGCCTCGGCTCACCGGCTTCGGTGGTGACGCTGATATACCTCATCCAGATCCTGATGCTGACCACCGTCGGCATTGCGATCGGGCTGGCGATCGGCGCAGCCGCGCCTTTTATAGCCTTGCAGTTTCTCGAGGGCGTTCTTCCGGTTCCGAAAGAGGTGACATTCTATCCCTCCGCTCTCCTCTATGCTGCCTTCTTCGGACTGCTGATCACCTTCGCCTTTGCAATCCTGCCGCTCGGCCACGCTCGCGAAGTACCGGCAACAGCGCTTTTTCGCGAGCAGAGCTTCGACAACGTCCGGCTACCTTCCTGGCCCTATCTCGTAGCAGCGGCGGCTGCGCTGACAGCTCTTGCAGCCTTGTCGATCGTCACCGCCGAAGACCGGTTCGTCGCAGCGGTGTTCCTTGCCGCCGTCGCCGCAGCCTTCGTTCTGCTTCGCCTCGTCGCCGTCCTGATTGCCGGCCTTGCGCGCCGGAGCCCGCGCATGAATTCGCCGGCATTGAGGCTTGCGATCGGCAATATCCATCGGCCCGGTGCGCTGACGCCTTCCGTTGTACTCTCTCTGGGCCTTGGCCTCGCTCTCCTTGTGACGCTTGCCCTGATTGACGGCAATATGCGCCGGCAGCTCACGGGCCAGATCGCCAGGCAGGCTCCGAATTTCTTCTTCGTCGACATCCAGAGCTCCGAGCGCGAAGGCTTCCTGGACATTCTCAACCAGCATTCGCCAGAGGGTTCCGTCACGCAGGTGCCCATGCTTCGCGGCAGGATTCTGGCCTTCAACGGCCAGGACGTCACGCAAATGAACGTGCCCCCAGCCGGTCGCTGGGTGTTGCGCGGCGACCGCGGCATCACCTACGAGGAAAAGCTGCCTGCCAACTCGACATTGACCGCCGGCCAGTGGTGGCCATCCGACTATAGCGGAGAGCCGCTGGTCTCGTTTTCCGCCGAAGAGGCGAGCGAACTGGGACTGAAACTCGGCGACACCGTCACCGTCAACGTGCTCGGCCGCAACATTACCGCCCGCATCGCCAATTTCCGAAACGTCGAGTGGGAATCGCTTGCCATCAATTTCGTGATGGTCTTCTCGCCCAACACGTTCCGCGGCGCGCCGCACGCCTGGCTTGCCACCCTTACCGACCCTTCTGCGACACCTGGGCAGGAAGCCGCGACCCTTCGCTCCGTCACAAACGCCTATCCGACAATCACCAGCGTTCGCGTCAAGGATGCGATCGATATTGTCGATCAGCTGATCGGCCAGCTCGCCACAGCCATTCGCGCCGCGGCCGCTGTAGCCCTCATCGCTTCCGTTCTGGTACTTGCCGGCGCCCTCGCCGCGGGCAATCGGGCGCGAACCCACGACGCCGTCATCCTCAAGACTCTGGGCGGAACCCGCAGCATGCTGATGCGCGCCTTCAGTTACGAATATATGATGCTCGGCGCAGCAACCGCCGTCTTCGCGCTGCTTGCCGGCGGCATCTCCGCCTGGTTCGTCGTCAGCCGCATCATGAGGCTGCCGTCGACGTTCCTCCCGGATGTCGCGGTCCTTACGCTCGCTGTATCTCTCGTTCTGACGGTCGGAATCGGCCTCGCAGGAACCTGGCGTATCCTTGGGCAGAAAGCTGCGCCTGTGCTCCGCGAACTGTGATTCAACCTTGGGATGATTGCACGCCCATGTTCGCCGATAAACTTGCCGTCATAACGTCTTCAGGTTGCTAAATTGCCGTAGTGGTTTGCGTTTTCGCTCGCCACACCTCTTGTATGTAAAGCAATATCACATCATATTTGCCGGTAGGCTTGCTGGAGCTCCGCAGCGGCGCCTGGGTCTGAAGATAAGGGGGCCCGACACCGTGAATAATTCCGGAGCTTAAAGAGGAAACAATGGCTGACTTTAACAACTACCAGAACCGAATGGCGCGCGCTGGCGCCCAGTCGGGCGCGATGATCGATGAAGGCCTTCGCGCCTATATGCTCAAGGTTTACAACCTGATGGCGCTCGGGCTTGCGATCACCGGTGTAGCGGCCTTCCTGACATGGCAGATGGCGGTTGCCGACGGCCAGCTTACGGCTTTCGGCCAGCTCCTTTATACCAGCCCGCTGAAATGGGTTGTCATGCTGGCTCCGCTGGCGATGGTCTTCTTCCTGAGCTTCCGCATCAATTCGATGAGCGTCGCGGCCGCGCAGACAACCTTCTGGGTCTATGCCGCGCTGATGGGCCTGTCTCTGTCCTCGATCTTCCTGGTCTTCACCGGCGAGAGCATCGTGCAGACCTTCTTCGTGACCGCCGCCTCCTTCGGCGCGTTGTCGCTCTACGGTTACACGACCAAGAAGGATCTGTCGGGCTTCGGCACGTTCCTGATCATGGGTCTGTTCGGCCTGATCATCGCCTCAATCGTCAACATCTTCCTGCAGTCTTCTGCGATGGGCTTCGCGATCTCCGTGATCGGCGTGCTGATCTTCGCGGGCCTCACCGCCTACGATACGCAGAAGATCAAGGAAATGTACTATGATGGCGACGACGTTGCCGTTATGGGTCGCAAGGCAATCATGGGCGCACTGACGCTTTACCTCGACTTCATCAACCTCTTCACGTTCCTGCTGCAGTTCATGGGCAACCGCGACGAATAAGCCTGCAGGGCATGAATAGAAAAAGGCGGCTCCTCAGCCGCCTTTTTTGTTGCCCCGCTGGAAGCCGCCGCATAGGCTGGGCGATACGACATTCTTTCACCTGCCAGTGATTTCCCTCCATGACTTTCCGCATTCGCGATGCTTCTCCCTTCGATCTCCCAGTCATTACTGAAATTTACTGCGACAGCGTCCTCAACGGTACGGCCAGCTACGAAATCGTCCCGCCGGACCAAGTCGAGATGACGAGCCGCTTCGAAGCGATCAAAGCGAAGGGCTATCCTTACATCGCCGCAGAAGGCGAGAACGGGGCCTTGCTCGGTTATGCCTATGCCTCGGCCTTCCGGACCCGGCCGGCCTACAGGTGGCTGGTGGAGGATTCCATTTATCTCGCTCCGGAAGCGCGCGGCAGAGGAGTGGGCAAGGCGCTTCTGAAGGAGCTCCTTATCCGCTGCGAGGCGCTCGGCTTCCGGCAGATGATCGCCGTCATCGGCGGGGCGAGCCCGGCTTCCGTAGCGGTGCATGCCAGTCTCGGCTTCGAAATGACCGGCACGCTCAAGGGCACCGGCTTCAAGCATGGGAAATGGCTGGATACGGTTCTGATGCAGATCTCTCTCGGTGAGGGCAAGGAAACCGATCCAGACCCAAGTGCCTATCCCGGCACTCTGTTTGCCGGATAAGGCTCAGTCAATCAGTTTCAAAACCTTGTCGAAGACCTTGAGCACCTGCGGCAGTTCATGGCCACGCTTCAGGATCATTCCGTGGGTGTTGAGCACGCAATAGGCGCCCTGCTTCCCGGCTAGCTTGGGATTCTTTTCGATCCGGTAAAGCGGCATCTCGCCCGCCCGCTTGAAGATGGAAAAAACCGCCCGATCCCTGAGATGATCGATCGCGTAGTCCTTCCATTCTCCTTCGCCTACCATGCGCCCGTAGATCCTCAGAATCGCGTCGAGTTCGCGTCTGTGAAAGGTAACAGGAACGGGATCGCGGTTCTGCCGGTATTCGTGGAGATTGACGACGGTGGTTTCCTGCGTTCTTTCGCCCCCCGGCAATTCCGGCTGATCGGTCATCAAGGCTCCCAAATCACAAATGTCGGAGATGTGACAGTCTGCCCGAGAGCCCGAAAAATGCAACCCCGGGGATCGCCGAGCTGTGGAGAGGACTTGGCGTTTTTTATTCTCGCCCTATTTCGGACAAAACAGCGCCAGATTTCAAAGCGAGATTGGCGCCTATCGGTTGGCGCGTTCCTAGCGCCATATGGCCCGATCCGGTGCATTGACCCTTACCCCCAGCCCCCCAATGTTCCTGGATCGGGCCGCCGACCGATTCTCCCTGAACGGACGAAGCCCGGCTGCGGCGGATCAGTATTTCTTGCGGCCAGCCATGAGAATTGTAGCTCCGAGAATGGCCGCGGGCTCCCCTCCGGCACCCGAAGTCTGCAAGAGGATCGCGCAGCCGTCCTTCTTCGATTTACCCATCAGTTTACCCGGGAGATTGAGCTTCATGCTCTGGCCGTTCCAGGTGCCGACGGATTGCACGTCGTAGACGCTGTGCCAGTATTCCATGGTCTTGCCGCTGTTCTCACCCTTGGTGACATCCACCTGCTGACGCTTGGTGAAGTAAGCGACGACGACGTCCGCCTGACCCTTGCCTTCACCGATCTCGATCTCAATCTCGTCTCCCCGCATGGCGGCAGTCACCGGTACGTTCAGCCCGTTGCCGCTGTCGTTCAGACCCTTCACCTTATCGTTGATAAGGGCAAGATCGGTGCCTTTTACATGCTCGCGGCCGTTGATGATCGCTTGCGGCGTGTAGACGCCGCTTCGCCCCAACGTCTTCGCATAGCCATATTGACGCTCGGTATTTTCCCTGGAACTCAAGGTGTCGGTCCAGCCGAGATAATTCCAATAGTCCACGTGATAGGAAAGCGCGACCACATCCCCCTGCACGACCAGATCGCGCAGCGTCCCATCCGCCGGCGGACAGGAGGAGCAACCTTGCGAGGTAAATAGCTCGACGACGCCCTTGGGAGCCCTCACCTCGCCCCCAAACGCAGCGCCGGCGGAGACCAGGCTCGCAAGAAGGACCAGAGAAATGGAGCGGAACGGCATCGGCGGTGGACCTCCTTATCAGGGCATCTGTTATCCACTATTGCTCGCGGCGATCAAGAGCCTAACGCGTGGGACGGCGGAAGGTAACCACCCCCTCCCGTCAAGAGAAAGTCACGAAGGGGTGAAGACCGGATATTTGATCGCCATTGTTTCGCCAATCCAATCCGATCTTCTTTCGGCCGTCAGCCGCGATCAGATCAGCTTCAAAAGGCCTTGGGTGAAATAGACCGCGCCCACGCCCGTCACAATCCAGCGCGTCCAGGCCCTGAAGTTCGCATCCGTTATCCGCTGCAGGATGCCATTGCCGGCGCGCGCCCCGAAAATTGCGATCGGCGCCGCGACCAGAATAGCTATCCAATCGGTCGGCGGCAGAACCGAAGCCGCATTCCAGTAGAAGACGACCTTGGTGGCATGCGAGGCGACCTGGATCGCCGCCTTGGTGGCGATAACCTTGCGCCGGTCCATCATGGTGCGGATGAAGAAGATGTCGATAGTCGGTCCGGAAACGCCGACGCCGACCGTCAAGGCTCCGGCGATCAGGCCGCAGAAAAGCGCATGGGACGGTTTCGAGGCATCGAGCTGGAGCTTCGAGACCGGCAGCCACACCAGGATCGGCATCAGGCCGATTGCGATCAGCACGACGACGATGTTCGGCTGGTAGTCGACGATCAACAGGAAAATGCTTGAGATGATCAGCCCCAAGCCGAGAATGCCAAGGATTTTGTAGTCGATATAGGCGCGCGAGAACCAGGCGCGGGACCCGTTCGATACCATCTGGATAACGCCATGAATGGCGATCGCGGTCCCGACCGGATAGAGAAAAAGCAGGACCCAGAGCAAGATCAGCCCGCCCGCCATCCCGAAAATTCCCGAAAGCAGGGATGTCAGGAAAACTGTGACGGCCATTCCGATGAAGATGACGATGGCCAAGGTAGCCGGACCTTCGGAAGGTAACGCGGGAAAGTTCAGGAGCGGAATGCACCCGCCGGAAAACCTCCGGCGGGTGCAGATCAATCGCCTTTAAGCGGCAAGATCCCGCAGAACGGTCTGCAGAATGCCGCCGTTGTTCATGTAGACGACCTCATCAAGCGTATCGATACGGCAAAGGATGTTGATCTCCTTCACCGTGCCGTCGCCATAGGTGATCTTGGCGGTCTTCCACTCGCGCGGCTTGATGTCGCCTTCCAGGCCTTCGATGGTGACAGTCTCGTCACCCTTGAGGCCGAGCGAAGCCCAGGTCGTGCCTTCTTCGAAGACGAACGGGACGACGCCCATGCCGACCAGGTTTGAGCGATGGATACGTTCGAAGGACTGGGCGATGACGGCCTTGACCCCAAGCAGATTAGTGCCCTTTGCCGCCCAGTCGCGCGATGAACCGTTGCCGTATTCGACACCGGCGAAGATGACGAGCGGAACGCCCTCTTCCTTGTACTTCATGGCCGCATCGTAGATCGACATCTCTTCCTTCGACGGATAGTGGATGGTGTATCCACCTTCCTTGCCGTTCGGACCGAGCATGTGGTTACGGATGCGGATGTTGGCGAACGTGCCGCGCATCATCACTTCATGATTGCCGCGACGCGTGCCGTACTGGTTGAAGTCCGCAACGGCGACGCCGTTTTCCGTGAGATAGGCACCGGCGGGCGATGCCGCCTTGATCGAACCGGCCGGAGAAATATGGTCGGTGGTGATCTTGTCGCCGAAGAGACCGAGGACGCGGGCGCCCTTGATATCCTTGAGACCAGCGCCTTTTTTGCCCATGCCTACGAAATAGGGCGGGTTCTGCACGTAGGTCGACTTGTCGTCCCATGCATAGGTATCGCCCGGGGGAACCTTGACCGCCTGCCAGTTCGCATCGCCCTTGAAGACGTCGGCATATTTGGTTTCGTAGAGTTCGCGGGTGACGTATTTCTGGATGAATTCCTGCACTTCGTGCGAGGTCGGCCAGATGTCCTTGAGATAGACCGGGTTGCCGTTCTGGTCTTCGCCGATCGGCTCCTTGGTCAGGTCCTTCTGCACCGTGCCGGCGAGCGCGTAGGCAACGACGAGCGGCGGCGAAGCGAGGTAGTTGGCCTGGACATCAGGCGAGATGCGGCCTTCGAAGTTACGGTTGCCCGAAAGCACGCCCGAAACGATGAGACCCTTGTCGTTGATCGTCTTGGAGATCGGCGCCGGCAGGGGACCGGAGTTGCCGATGCAGGTGGTGCAGCCGAAGCCGACGAGATTGAAGCCGAGCTTGTCGAGATCTGCCTGCAGGCCCGACTTGGCAAGATATTCGCCGACAACCTGGGATCCCGGTGCGAGCGAGGTCTTGACCCATGGCTTGGACTTAAGGCCCTTGGCGACTGCATTGCGGGCGAGAAGGCCGGCAGCGATCAGTACCGACGGGTTGGACGTATTGGTGCAGGACGTGATTGCGGCAATCGCCACGTCGCCATGGCCGAGATCGAAATCCGTACCCTCGACAGCGTAACGGTTGCTGAGCTGGCCCGGCTTCTTGTACTCGCCTTCGAGCGAAGTGGCGAAGCCGGACGCGATGTTTTCAAGCGGGATGCGGCCTTCCGGACGCTTCGGGCCTGCCATCGACGGCACGACGTCGCCGAGATCGAGTTCCAGCGTGTCGGTGAAGACCAGGTCGGAACCGTCGCCTTCGCGCCACATGCCCTGAGCCTTGGAATAGGCCTCTACCAGCGCAATACGCTCATGCGTGCGGCCGGACATGGTGAGGTAGTTGATGGTTTCGCCGTCGACCGGGAAGAAGCCGCAGGTCGCGCCGTATTCCGGGCCCATGTTGCCGATCGTTGCGCGGTCTGCGAGCGGCATGTTGTCCATGCCCGGACCGAAGAATTCGACGAACTTGGAAACCACGCCCTTCTTGCGCAGCATCTGCACGACGGTCAGCACGAGGTCGGTCGCGGTGACGCCTTCCTTGAGCTTGCCGGTGAGCTTGAAGCCGATCACTTCAGGCAGCAGCATGGAGACCGGCTGGCCGAGCATGGACGCTTCGGCTTCGATCCCGCCAACGCCCCAGCCCAAGACGCCAAGGCCGTTGATCATCGTGGTATGGGAGTCGGTGCCGACGCAGGTGTCCGGATAGGCGATCGTTTCGCCGTCCTCGTCCTTGGTCCAGACCGTCTGGCCGAGATATTCGAGATTAACCTGGTGACAGATGCCGGTACCCGGAGGAACGACGCGGAAATTCTTGAACGCCTGCTGACCCCACTTCAGGAAGCGGTAACGCTCGCCGTTGCGCTCGTATTCCAGCTCGACGTTCCTGGCAAACGCCTGCGGCGTGCCGAATTCGTCGACGATGACCGAATGGTCGATGACGAGATCGACCGGAACGAGCGGGTTGATTTTTTCCGCATCGCCGCCGAGCGCCTTGATGCCGTCGCGCATGGCCGCGAGGTCGACGACGGCCGGAACGCCGGTGAAGTCCTGCATCAGCACGCGGGCCGGGCGGTAGGCGATTTCCGCCTCAGCCAGACCCTTGTTGTTCAGCCATTCGGCAACCGCAAGAATCTGCTCCTTCGTCACCGACTGACCGTCTTCAAAGCGGAGCAGGTTCTCGAGCAGCACCTTCATGGAGAAGGGGAGTTTCGAGACGCCGGCCAAGCCGTTCTGTTCGGCTTTGGGAAGGCTGTAATAGACATAGTCCTTGCCGCCTACGGTGAGGACAGAACGACAATTGAAACTGTCGAGAGATTTAGCCACGGATAGTAACCCCGCTGATATAGAGCCAACACGCGCGTGCGGACGCCTATGCACTTCATGCACATCAGGATGCGGGTGCGACCATTTCCGCTGTCCGCACGAGAAGATCTTTTAGGTCTTCAGGTTCGGCGCAAGATGGAAATCACGCCGGCCGCTGGCGTGGTTGCAGTGCTTATAGATAATTTCTAAGAAGGGTTCCAGACTGCTAAAGTGGCAATCGCGCAAAATTTTTCAGTCGGGTGGTTAAAATCTTAACAAAGGCATCGAGTATGCGGCTGACGGCCGACGGTTTGGCCGCACGACGCGGTGAAGACCTGATTTTCAAAGACGTCTCCTTTGCTCTGGAAACGGGCGAAAGCCTCGTGCTCACCGGCCGCAATGGTTCGGGAAAATCGACCCTGCTGCGCGTCGTGGCCGGATTGCTTCGTCCGGAGAGCGGACGGGTGGAGTGGCATTCCGAATCAGCCGAATCGGGAATGCGCGCCGCGGAAGCCTGTCACTACCTCGGCCACCGCAACGCCATGAAGGCGGAACTCTCCGTCACCGAGAACCTCGCATTCTGGAAAGATTTCTTCGGCGACGTCAAAGGCGGCCATGGCCTGCCGGTACACGAAGCCGCCGAACTGGTGGGCCTCGGAAGCATCGTCCACCTGCCGTTCGGTTATCTGTCGGCCGGCCAGCAACGGCGCATGGCCTTCGCAAAGCTCCTCGTCGCCTATCGCCCCGTCTGGATTCTCGATGAACCGACAGCAGCGCTGGACGTGAATGCGGAGGGAGTGTTCACGACATTGATCAAGGCGCATCTCGCCAAAGGTGGCATTCTGCTCGCAGCCACTCACCAGCCGCTCGGGCTGGAGAATGCGAAGGAGTTACGGATGACAGGGTTTTCCGGCATCATGGGAGAGAGATGGTGACCGCCCTCCTATTTCGCGATCTCAAGCTTTCAGTCCGCGCCGGCGGCGGAGCGTTGATCGGCGTCTTGTTCTTCATGACCGTCGTCGCCGTCATTCCCTTCGGCGTCGGGCCGGATCTGAACCTGCTCTCCCGCATCGGCCCGGCGATCGTCTGGATCGGCGCGCTGCTCTCAGCCCTTCTCGGCCTGGACCGTCTTTTCCAGACCGATCGCGAGGACGGATCGCTCGATCTTCTCCTGATGCAGGAGCATCCGCTCGTTCTGACGGTCCTCGTCAAATGCCTGGCCCACTGGCTGGGCAACGGCCTGCCGCTGGTGATCGCCTCGCCGCTGCTCGGGCTGTTCATGAACATGAACGAGACGGCGATCGGCGCAACCATGCTGACGCTCCTTATCGGCACGCCGGCGCTGACTTTCATCGGTGCGGTCGGCGCCGCAGTTGCCGTCGCTCTTCCCCGTGGGGGATTGCTGGTTTCGATCCTTGTCCTTCCTTTGGCGATCCCAGTGCTGATCTTCGGTGTCAGCGCCTCCTACGCCGCCGTCGAGGATCCCGCCCCCTTTATGCCGCCTTTTCTTATATTGGTGGCGATCACGATGTTTTTTGCGGTACTAGGACCGCTGGGTGCGGCGCTGGCTTTGAGAAACGCCAACGATTGACTAGAATCAATATGCTGCCCGCGACTTAGATTAGAAAGCGCTCATGACCCAAAGCCTCGCGATCACCAAACTGAGCGATCTTGCCAACCCGACGCGCTTCCTGGCACTGGCCGCGCGCGTCCTGCCCTGGATGGGAACCGTCACCGCTGTTCTGTTTGCTATCGGCCTATATCTGAGCTTCGCAACCGAAGGCGACTATCAGCAGGGGCAGACGGTGCGCATCATGTATGTGCATGTCCCGGCCGCCTGGCTGTCGATGATGTGTTACTCGGTGATGGCGCTCTCGGCGATCGGGACTCTGGTTTGGCGACATCCGCTTGCCGATGTCAGCCACCGGGCCGCCGCGCCGCTAGGTGCTGCCTTCACGCTGATTGCGCTTGCGACAGGCTCGCTCTGGGGAAGGCCGATGTGGGGCACCTGGTGGGTCTGGGACGCGCGGCTGACCTCCGTCTTTGTGCTTTTTTTGATGTATCTAGGCCTTATTGCGCTCAACCGCGCGATGGACGATCCGTCCAAGGCAGCGCGCGTTTCCGCCGTCCTCATCCTTGTCGGCTTCGTCAACATTCCGATCATCAAATTCTCGGTCGACTGGTGGAACACGCTGCACCAGCCGGCGAGCGTCATTCGTCTGGACGGACCCACCATCGACGGGGAATTCCTTTGGCCGCTGCTTGTGATGGCCATCGCCTTCACACTGCTGTTCTTCACGCTGCACATCGCGGCAATGCGTAACGAGATCTGGCGGCGCCGCGTCGCCGCCCAGCGACGGCTTGCCGCCCGCGCGGCCGGACGGGAGGCATGACAGGGTGATGACGCATACATTCTACATCGCCCTGTCCTATGCCCTGACGGCCCTGGTGGCCCTCTGTCTGATCGCCTGGGTTTGGCTTGACGGCCGCGCTCGGCGAGGCGAGCTGGCGGAACTGGAAGCCTCCGGCATACGTCGTCGCTCTTCACAGCTCAGGGATGATGCGACCCAGAGTGACAAACCATGAGCACCGAGACCGAAACCCGACAGGCACAGCGCAAGGGTCTGACACGTTACGCAATCGCTCTTCTTCCGCTTTTAATTTTCTTGGGATTTGCGGCCGTCGCCGGCAAGATGCTCTATGATCAGGACGTCAACGGCCGCGACATCTCTGCCATCCCTTCGGCGCTCATCGGAAAGAAGGCTCCCTCGCTTGCGCTGCCGCCGCTCGAAGGATCGAACACCGCAGCGCTCACCAATGCCGCGATTGCCGGCAAACTGACGCTGGTGAACGTCTTCGCTTCCTGGTGCGTACCCTGCCGGCAGGAGCATCCCATCCTGAAGGAACTGGCGAAGGACGGGCGGCTGACGATCGTTGGCATTAACTACAAGGACCGCAACGACAACGCGCTGCGTTTCCTCGGTGAGCTCGGCAATCCCTATAAGGCGATCGGTGTCGACCCGAACGGCAAGGCGGCAATCGACTGGGGCGTCTACGGCATTCCGGAAAGTTATCTGGTCGGGCCGGACGGCACGATCCTCTACAAGAAGGTCGGCCCCTTCGACGAGCGCAGCATGTCCCAGGATCTCATGCCGGCGATCGAGAAGGCCGCCGCCGGCAGCTGATCAGGGCATCGCCGCCTGCCACTCCCGCACCGCGTCGATCGGCCAGACGAGCATCAACACGTTGAGCGTCAGGTTGTCGCGGATGATATATCCGGTCGCAAGCTCGAAGAAGATGGCGATCGCGACCGTTAGCCAGACCGGCAGGCGCGCAGCGGCGAAAAAGCCGAGCGCCATGAAGACCGTGTCCATTGCAGAATTCAGGATGCTGTCGCCGGTATAACCGAGCGCCATGGTCGCCGTCCGATAGCGGTCGATCACCATCGGCGTGTTTTCCAGCACTTCCCATGCGGCCTCGATCAGCACGGCAAGCGACAGCCGCGCGGTAAGCGGCGCGCGCCGGAAAAGAACCCAGCCGAGACCGTAAAAAAGGAATCCGTGGATGATGTGGGACGGGGTGTACCAGTCCGAAAGATGCTGCGAGTTCCCGCTGGAATTCACGCCCCCTTCCCAGAGCTTCACATAGCCGCATTCGCAAATCGGGATTCGGCCCATTGCATAGAGCACGGCGACCTGCAGCAGGAAAAGGGCAAGCGCAGCATACAGCCAGCGCCTGGAGAACGACCCGGAATCGGAAAGATCGGCTGCCGTCACTTTTCGGTTTCCGCGACAGGTTCGGTAATGGTGTGTCGCATGATGAGCGGCATCTGGGCGAGTGTGAAGGCGATGGTGATGGGCATCGTGCCCCAGACCTTGAAATTGATCCAGACGGCATCGGAAAAATTGCGCCAGACCACCTCGTTCATGACCGCAAGCACCAGAAAGAACAGGCCCCATCGAAACGTGAGCTTCTTCCAACCCGTTTCATCGAGCTGGAAGGCTGCGTTGAAGACATAACCGAGCAATGACTTGCCGAACATAAGACCGATGAGCAGCGTCACGCCGAAGAGCGAATTGACGATCGTCGGCTTCATCTTGATGAAGGTCTCGTCCTGCAGCCAGATCGACAGCGAACCGAAGACCAGCACCACAATGCCGGAAACGAAAGGCATGACCGGCAGGTGATGGAAGACGATCTTCGAAATGACCAGCGAGATAACGGTCGCAATCATGAAAAGCGCCGTCGCGACGAGCAAGGGGCCGCCGATCGCTGAAAGCGCCGGAAATTTCGACACCAGCCATTCGCCCCGAAGGTTGCCGAAAAAGAAGACGAGTAGCGGACCGATTTCGAGCGCCAGCTTCAGCATCGGATGCTGCTTTTCTTCCTTGGTCGGCGTGATGTCGCTTTCGATACTCTGCATGGGTCCCAACTTCGAGGCTTTCGTTTGAGAAGCCAAATCGTCTTTCTGTGTCATCAATGCGTCAAACCGGCAATGGCCTGCGCAAAATCTCCCGCCTCAAAAGGCTCCAGATCGTCCACGCCTTCACCCACACCGATGAAATAAACCGGCAGCTTGTGCTTGGCGGCGATGGCCACAAGAATGCCGCCGCGCGCCGTGCCGTCCAGTTTCGTCATGATCAGGCCGCTGACGCCAGCGACGTTGCGGAAGATTTCGACCTGCTGCAGGGCATTTTGCCCGGTCGTGGCATCGAGGGTCTGCAGCACGGTATGCGGTGCATCCGGATCGAGCTTCCCAAGAACGCGGACGATCTTTTCGAGTTCCGCCATCAGTTCCGCGCGATTTTGCAGCCGGCCGGCCGTATCGATGATCAGCACGTCGCTTTTCTTCGCACGTGCCTGCTCGTAGGCATCATAGGCAAGGCCGGCGGCGTCCGCGCCGAGTTTCGTGCCGATGAATTCGGACCCCGTCCGGTCTGCCCAGATTTTCAGCTGCTCGATGGCCGCTGCACGAAAAGTATCGCCGGCGGCGAGCATGACCTTGAGCCCCGAGCCGGAGAGTTTTGCCGCTAGCTTTCCGATCGTCGTGGTCTTGCCGGTTCCGTTGACACCGACAACGAGGACGACATGCGGCTTGTGGTTGAGGTCGAGCTGCAACGGCTTGGCGACCGGCGACAACACCTTGGTGATCTCGGCCGCCATGATACGGGACACATCTTCGCCCGTGACATCCTTGCCGTAGCGTTCGGACGAAAGCGCGCCGGTAATACGCATCGCCGTCTCCACGCCGAGGTCCGCCTGGATCAGCAGATCTTCCAGCTCCTCCAACGTATCTTCATCAAGCTTGCGCTTGGTGAAGAGCGCCGTGATCTGGCCTGTGAGCTGCGAGGAAGTACGGGCAAGGCCAGCGCGCAGTCGCTGGAACCAGGTAAGTTTTGGCGCGGGGGCGACTGGAGCGGGCTGGAGTTCGTGGCGAGCAGTGGAGAAGCCTTTGGGGAGGATGGGTTCGGCGGGAACCTCTTCCGATGCAATATCCCCCACAGGAGGGGAGATGTCCGGCAGGACAGAGGACGGTGTTTCCACGGATGCGACACCCTCTTCTTCCTCAGCTTCGGCTTCCGCCTGCAGCAAAGATAACGGTACCATGCCGATATCAGGTGCCGCTTCGACGCCCGGAAGAATGGCCGCTGTTTCATCATCGGCTTCGGGCTCCGTGATATTCTCGCTCGCCCGGTCCGCAGACGGACCGCCCGCGGTTTCGATCTCCGTTGGCGCGACCGGATCGACGGGCGAAACCGGCAGGTCTTCATGCCGCGACTTTGGCTCGAGTTCGGCCTCAACCGAACGCAGATCCTCCGGACGTTCCGCTTCAGGTGCCTGCTCTTCGCCTGGTTTGCCGAAGGTGAAGACGCGTTTGATGAAGCTTAATGCCATAAGAGATCCGTCTTCCGTTATGCTGCCCGAGATGAGGCAAGGGCCGGCGCGACCTGCATTTCGAGGTGCTTGCCGTTGTGCCCGGTAATGATAACGCGCTTGAGGTCGCGGGGAACAAGGCCGGGCGCTGCCACCAGAGAAAAGTTTTCCGTATGCGCCTTGCCGTTGTTCTCGACGACAATGACTTGCTCCGTCCCGATCATACGGTCGAGATGAGCGCGGTGCAGCGCCTCCCCGCGTCCACGCAGACGCGCTGCACGATCCTTGATCAACCCCCGGTCGAGTTGCGACATCCGGGCCGCCGGCGTTCCGGGCCGTGGACTGTAGGGGAAGACATGCAGGAAGGAGATGCCCGCCTCCTCGGCCAGCCTCGCGGCGTTCTCGAACATTTCTTCCGTCTCGGTCGGGAACCCCGCGATCATGTCTGCACCAAACGCGATCTCAGGTCTCAAGCGCCGCGCCTGCTCGGCGAAGGCCAGAGCCTCGGCGCGCGAATGGCGGCGCTTCATCCGCTTGAGGATCAGATCATCGCCGTGCTGCAGCGACAGATGCAGGTGCGGCATGAAGCGCGGCTCGTCGGCGATGAGATCCCAAAGATGCTTGTCCGCCTCGATGCTGTCGATGGAGGACAGGCGCAGACGGAGGATTTCCGGCACCTGGCGCAATAGCGTTTTCGCAAGATATCCGAGCGACGGCTGGCCTGGCAGGTCGGTGCCATAACTTGTGGCATCGACGCCGGTGAGCACGATCTCGCAGTAGCCGCTTTCAGTGAGTTTGCGGGCCTGTTCGACGACGGCGCCCATCGGCACCGAGCGGGAATTGCCGCGGC
Organism: Neorhizobium sp. S3-V5DH; assembly: GCF_004343065.1. Classification (NCBI taxonomy): domain Bacteria; kingdom Pseudomonadati; phylum Pseudomonadota; class Alphaproteobacteria; order Hyphomicrobiales; family Rhizobiaceae; genus Neorhizobium; species Neorhizobium sp. S3-V5DH. Next base: position 11,772 of record NZ_SMCL01000007.1, on the reverse strand, counting down.
CATAGGGGATGATGCAGAAGGTGCAGCGGTGGTCGCAGCCGTTCTGTACCTGAATGAAGGCGCGCACATGCCCGTCGATGTGCTTCACCATCTGCGGTGCGGTTGCCTTGACGCTCATGATGTCGTTGACGCGGAGCTTCTCTTCCGCCGAGACACCGAAGTCCGGCAGGCTGCGATAGGACGTGCTTTTCAGCTTCTCCTCGTTGCCGAGCACGGCATCCACTTCAGCCATGTCAGCAAAGGTCTGCTTTTCCGTCTGGGCGGCGCAGCCGGTGACGATGATGCGGGCATGCGGATTTTCGCGCCGGGCGCGGCGGATCGCCTGGCGGGCCTGGCGAACGGCCTCGCCGGTGACGGCGCAGGTATTGACGAGGATCGCGTTGTTGAGCCCAGCCTTTTCGGCCTCGGCCCGCATCACTTCCGATTCATAGGTGTTGAGCCGACAGCCGAAGGTGATGACCTCGACGCCGCTCATTTTGCCAGGACTCCCGGCTCTTCGTCCCGCGTGAAGGAACCCGTCTCCGGGTCGACCTTGCCCGACCATTCCCATTCGGCCGGGCCGGTCATGACGACATGATCGTCCTCGCGCCATTCGATGATGAGCGGCTGGCGGATTGGGCTGGAAGCAACGTCGATCGTCACCGTTCGGCCAGTGCGGCCCGTGCGAGCGGCGGAAACGGCAGATGCGCAGGCGGCCGAGCCACAGGCGAGCGTCAGCCCTGCGCCGCGTTCCCAGGTGCGGGTCCGCAGCGAGGAATTCGACGTGACCTGAGCCAGCGTAATATTGGCCTTTTCCGGAAACATTGGATGGTTTTCCAGAAGCGGCCCGAAACGCTCCAGGTCGAATTCCATCGGATCGCGATCCACCCAGAAGATAGCGTGTGGATTGCCCATCGACATGGCCGAAGGCGAATGCAGCACCGGAGCGTCGATCGGCCCGATCTGCAGCTCGATACGGCTCGTATCGAAGAACTCTTCGGCGAGCGGGATCCTGTTCCACTCAAAAACGGGGCGACCCATGTCGACGGAAACCGTCCCGTCCTCGTGTTCGACGGCGTTGAGGATGCCGGCGACCGTCTGGAAGGTGAAGGCCTTGCGGCCGGTCTCGGCGGCTAGCGCCTGTACGACACAGCGCGTGCCGTTGCCGCAGGCCTGCGCCTTAGATCCGTCGGAATTAAGGATGTCGATCCAGGCGTCGGTGCCCTGGGCCTTCGGATGGTGGATCGCCATGATCTGGTCGAACTGGGTCGCCGGATCAGCATTGAGCGCAACCGCAGCCTCGGGCGTAACCTTGTCGGTGCGGCCGCGCATGTCGACAACCAGGATCTTGTTGCCAAGCCCGTTCATCCTCGCGAATTCGACCATTGCACTCATTGGATCAGTTCCATCTCTGTTCGGGCTGTATATGGCGGAAACGCGTTAGAAATACCAGTGGGAACCAAAAGCGCCAACCATCGACCGATCGACTATGGACCTCGCCACTGCCCTTCATATTTAAGAATGAATGCAACCATCTAGAACGCTATCCCGGTTGAAGGCATTCTTGGTGTTCTGGTGCATGCTTTGGCAATGGAGGATCGCCGATGCGCTGCTTTACGGTATTGGGACCATCGCAGACGGGCAAATCCACGCTCGTCGCCAAACTCGCCTCACTGGAAGGCTCCCCCCGAAAGTACAGCTCTCCTTACCATCTAAGCCTGGCAGAATTTGAATTCATCAACGAACCATGGTGCGCGATCGATACGCCCGGTGCCAACGAGGCGCTCGCGATTGCGCAGGATTCACTGCTGGCAAGTGACGCCTGCATTCTTTGCGTTTCGCCCTCCCCCGACGATGCTGTACTGGCCGCACCTTATCTGCGCGCCATCGAGGCTTCGGCCACGCCTTGTATCCTCTTCGTCAACCGAATGGACGAACCCCGCGGGCGGCTGCGTGACGTGATTGCGGCGCTCCAGGCTTATTCGAACCATCCGCTCGTTCTACGGCAAGTGCCTATACGCGAAGGTGAGAAGGTCATCGGCAGCTGCGACCTGATCTCGGAACGGGCCTGGCGCTATCGCGAGGGCCAACCGTCCTCGCTGGTCGAGCTGCCGCAAAACATCCTCGAGCGGGAACACGAAGCGCGGGCCGAGATGCTGGAACAGTTTTCGGAATTCGACGATTGGTTGCTCGAAGAATTGGTCGAGGATCGCGAGCCTGCCAGCGATACCCTGTTCAGCATCGCTTCCCGTATCCTGAAGGAAAACCGGGTGATCCCGGTCATGTTCGGTGCAGCCTCTCATACGAACGGCGTCATGCGATTGATGAAGGCGCTGCGGCACGAAGCACCCCAGGTCGCCGCCCTTCAGGCTCGGCTTGCCGCGGCAGCGGGACTGGAGAATGAAAGACTCTCTGCCGTTAGCTTTCATGCATTTCATAGAGCCAATGTCGGGAAGACTATTGTCGTCCGGTCGATGATCGACGGTCTGAAGCAGGGCTCGCCGTTAAACGGCGCCGGTCTGGGACCCATCCAGGAAAACGGCAACGGCAAGGTGGCCGGCGCCGCCAGCAAGGCAGGCTCCATCTTCGCGGCAGTCAAATCCGACCATATTCCCATTCCGGCGCTGCTGACTTCCGGACAAGCCGCTGTCCCGCCCAATTGGGCGACGCCACCCACGCCGATGCTGGAGCGTATCCTGGTTCCCGTCAACGAGCGCGATGAAACAAAGCTTTCGGCAACGTTGGCGAAACTTGCCGAGACGGATCGCGGGCTCAAGGTCATGCAGGAAGAGGGTACCGGCGCAATGCTGGTCTGCGTGCAAGGGCCGGTGCATCTGCGCGAGCTACGCAACACTCTCTCGGAGGTGTTTCGCGTGGAAGTGACCGACGAGGTTCCGAACCCGATTTACCGCGAGACCATATCCAAGCCTTCGACCGTGCACTATCGCCACCGCAAGCAGACCGGCGGAGCCGGTCAGTTCGCCGATGTCCATCTGGACGTAAAGCCGAACGAACGGGGCGGTGGTTTCACCTTCGCCGAAACCGTCAAAGGCGGCACGGTACCGCGAAACTATATACCGGCGGTGGAGATGGGTGCGCGCGAGGCGATGGAGAAGGGACCTTTAGGCTTTCAGGTCATAGACGTCGGCGTGACCTTGACCGACGGACAGTATCACTCCGTGGACAGTTCCGACTTCGCATTCCGGGCGGCCGCAAAAATGGGCACACGCCAGGCCCTGTCCCAGGCGTCGGCTGTGCTGATGCAGCCGGTTTCACGGGTCGAGATCCACATCCCTTCGATCTTTTCGGGAGGCATAGTAACCCTCGTGTCGTCCCTGAAAGGACAGGTCCTGGGTTTCGATCGCGACGAAAATGCCAAAGGCTGGGACATTTTCAGGGCTCTTGTGCCCGGCGGGGCGCTGGAAGAGCTGACACGGTCGCTGCGGTCGGCCACCCAGGGTATTGGCTACTATTCCAAGACCTTCGATCATTTCGAGGAACTTTATGGGAAGGAGGCGGATGCCATCATCAACGCTCACGGCTCCGGCGGGCATTGAGGACGGCTCTGGCGTTCGGCCCTTCAGCCCTCGGATCGCGAATGTCGGTGCTGCTGCATATTTCATCCCATGCCGAATGCTCCCTTGGTTCTCGGCGATGGCGCAGCCTCGCCCCTCATGATAGGGGAGCCGTCACAAACAGGGCTTTGATCGATGTTACCTTGGATTCAGCTGGATCGCGCAGAGATACCGGGCAATGGCGGCGAACTGCGGCTCAAGCAGCGTGGCCAGGAATTCTCGATCATGCTGGGCTCCAACGAGTTGATGAACAGCCGGCTGAGCGGATCCGAAGAAGCGCTCGCTACTCTGGCCCATCAGAAAATCGCAGGCCGCCCACGTCCGGCCATCCTCATTGGTGGACTCGGCATGGGTTTCACCTTGCGGGCCGCGTTGTCGGTATTGCCTCCCGACGCCTCCGTGACTGTTGCCGAACTTGTGCCTGCGGTCATCGGCTGGGCACGTGGACCGATGGCCGGCGTTTTCCACGGCTGTCTCGACGATCCGCGCACGCTTATCCATCAGGGGGACGTGGGCGACGTCATTCGCGGCGCGCAGGGCAGGTTCGACGCCATCCTCCTGGATGTCGACAATGGTCCCGATGGCTTGACCCGGGCATCGAACGACCGCCTCTATGACGCTTACGGCCTGCGGGCGGCACGCGACGCTTTGCGGCCAGGCGGTGTTCTGGCGGTATGGTCATCCGGGCCGGACGAGGGCTTTACCCGACGCCTGAAACAGAGCGGCTTTTCGACCGAGGTCGTCAATATCCGTGCCAATGGCAAACGCGGCGGCGCCCGGCATGTCATCTGGATCGCGGCCACCGATCCCGCAAAACCCGGAGCTCGACGGGATCACTGATCTGAAGCAGGCGTCAGGCGAAAGTCTCTTCCACCAGCGCATGGACGCGCCGAAACGCTGCTCTGGCACCTTCAGCCGCGTCAGCCTCATCGGCCTCGGAGAGGGTGAGGCCGTTAAAAGCGGCGACAAAGGTTCGCCAGTGCAGGCCGCGTCCGTCGGGATGGCCGGCGAGATGGCGCGCACCGAATTTTTCCGACAGGTCGAGCTTTTCGGCTTCCTTCAGAAGGAACGCGGCTCCGAGGTTCGAACCTTCCGCCACATAGAGCCAGCCAAGCGCCGCCGGTACGCCGAGCGGTCCGGTCCGAGGGGTCAGAATCGGCGGGGCGCTGCCGGCGAGATCGGTTATGTCCCGCCGCAGGGCATCGAGCCGGCAACGGCTGGCGAGATCGGGCAGCAACGAGCCAAGCTCGGGAGAGTGATAAAGCGGCGATACATCCGCATGAAAGCAATGCTGTACCTCCAGAAACAATCCGTAGCGCTCGCGGCTGGCGAACGGCTCCGCCGCCATGATGCGCTGGTCGAGCCCATGATGGGCGGCATCGGTGAGCGCCTTGAGGCGCTGGATGCGTGTCTGCTGTTCAGTCGACGTCTGAATGTTCATGAGCAGACCCTATCGGCGTTTTCGAAGATGCCGTCAAACCGTTCCTCGAGGCCTCAGGCGGAAACCGCAGGAACTTCGAACACCTCGCCCGGCCGGAGAGGCCGGAAACGGTCGCGGGAAATGCGTTGCGCATCAAGCGCGGCGTAAAGCGCGGCGACCGGCTCCTCTATGCCCTCATTGGTGAGCTGGAACGTGCCCCAATGATGGCCGGCTACCGAGGCTGCACCACAAAAAAGCATGCCCTCCACCGCCTCTTCCGGATTTTGGTGCTGCGCTTTCATGAACCAGCGCGGCTCGTAGGCCCCGAAAGGCAGGTTGGCCAGTCGGAATCCGCCATGTTTTTCCTTGGCGGCCCGATAATTGATGCCCTGGTGAAAGCCGGTGTCGCCGATGTGATAAATCTTGCCTGCCGGCGTTTCGATCACGAAGGCGGCCCAGAGTGCCATTCGCCGATCTCCCATGCCTCGCGCCGACCAGTGATGACAGGGCTCGCAGTGGAATGTGACGTCAGGCGTGATGTTTTCACGCCCATCCCAATCCATGACAGTGATCGTCGCATCCGGCACATGCGACCGGATGATCGCATCATTGCCGAGCGGGGTGATGAACTGCGGCTTGTCGCGTCCCTGCAGCACCCAAAGCGTTTCCAGGTCCAGATGGTCGTAATGATTATGCGTGACGAGCACCACATCGATCGGCGGCAGGTCGCCGATGCGGATGCCGGGCGGATTGACCCGCTTCGGGCCGGCAAAGGAGACGGGGCTGGCGCGATCACTCCAGACGGGATCGGTCAGGATGTTCAGCCCGGCGACCTGGATGAGCAGCGACGCATGGCCGACCATGGTGACCACCAGCCTTTCGCCCGATATCCTCGTTTCCGGCATGGCTTGCGGAAGCGGGCTTGCAAACGCAGCCGGCCAATCGACCCTGCCGCCACCGAGCTGCCAGCGAAGGAGATTGAGCAATCCTTCGGGGTCCTCCCCGTTCGGATTGAAGAAATGCGTTCCGTCAAAATGATCGGAGATCGGGCCTGAGTAATACTTGTTCGCAGCCATGGCTCCCCTTGCCGCAAAGCCGCCCGCAAGCGCTGCGATCGCTCCGATACCGGACCATTTGAGAAATTTTCGACGGTTCATGCCAAAGCTATAGGATTGGCAATGGCCGGCTTCAAGCGACGAGTAACGGGTCGCGGAAATGTTACAGCGCCTGTGTAGCTTGACTTTCGCCGCCTTTTCCTGTTTAAGCCGGCGATCTGCTGACAAGTCGAGAACTTGGAGCCGCCGACCGGGGCCGATTTTACCGAGCCCGGAGGTCAACATCCGACAGCGCGTTGCGCCCTCGGGTGCTTTTTGGCTTTGCGCCTCCTGTGGCGCCTTGTTTTTGTCGCGGAGAAACCCGACGTTTCGGGCACTCCCGAAACGTGGAAAAGGAAGAAACGATGTTCGAAAGCCTCCAGGACCGTCTTGGCTCCATCTTGAGTGGACTGACTGGCCGTGGCGCATTGAGCGAAGCGGACGTCTCCGCCGCCTTGCGCGAGGTTCGGCGTGCGCTTCTCGAAGCGGACGTGGCGCTGGAAGTCGTCCGCTCCTTTACCGACAAGGTGCGGGAAAAGGCCGTCGGCGCCGAAGTTCTGAAATCGATCAAGCCCGGTCAGATGGTCGTCAAGATCGTCCATGACGAGCTTGTTGAAATGCTCGGTTCGGAAGGTGTGGGCATTGACCTGCATGCGGTAGCTCCCGTCGTCATCATGATGGTCGGCCTCCAAGGCTCGGGCAAGACCACCACGACCGGCAAGATCGCCAAGCGGCTGACCGATCGAGAAAAGAAGAAAGTGCTGATGGCGTCGCTCGACACGCGCCGCCCGGCAGCCCAGGAACAGCTTCGTCAGCTCGGTACGCAGACGGGCGTCGACACGCTGCCGATCATTGCCGGCCAGTCGCCGACCGATATTGCAGCACGCGCCGTGCAGGCAGCCAAACTCGGCGGTCATGACGTCGTCATCCTCGACACCGCCGGCCGCACCCATATCGATGAGCCGCTGATGCAGGAGATGGCGGAGATTAAGCGGAAGTCCAATCCGCACGAGATCCTGCTCGTCGCCGATAGCCTCACCGGTCAGGACGCCGTCAATCTCGCCCGCAATTTCGACGAACGCGTCGGCATCACAGGCCTCGTTCTGACCCGCATGGACGGCGACGGCCGCGGTGGTGCGGCGCTTTCGATGCGTGCCGTGACCGGCAAGCCGATCAAGCTCATCGGTACCGGCGAAAAGATGACGGAGATGGAAGAATTCCATCCTCGCCGCATCGCCGACCGCATCCTCGGCATGGGCGACATCGTCTCGCTGGTCGAAAAGGCTGCGGAAAATATCGACGCCGAAAAGGCGCGCGCCATGGCCGAGAAGATGGCCAAGGGCAAGTTCGACCTGAATGACCTCGCCGACCAGCTTCGCCAGATGAAATCGCTCGGCGGCATGGGCGGCATCATGGGCATGATGCCGGGCATGGCCGGCATGAAGGACAAGCTCGCCGCGTCGGGCATGAACGACAAGATGTTCGATCGCCAGATCGCCATCATACAGTCGATGACCAAGGCCGAGCGCGCCAACCCTGATATGCTGAAGCACAGCCGCAAGAAGCGTATCGCAGCCGGCTCCGGCACGGACGCTGCCGAAATCAACAAGCTTCTGAAGATGCACCGCCAGATGGCCGACATGATGAAAATGATGGGCGGCAAGGGCAAGGGCGGCATGATGAAGCAGATGATGGGCGGCCTTGCCTCCAAGATGGGGCTTGGCGGCGGAATGGGTGGAATGGGCGGCATGCCCGATCTGTCCAAGCTCGATCCGAAGCAACTTGAAGCACTGCAGAAGCAGGCGCAGGCCGCAGGTATCAAGCCCGGCTCGATGCCGGGTCTTCCAGGCGGCGGAATGGGCGGATTGCCCGGCCTCGGCGGCGGTTTTCCGGGTCTTCCCGGCTTGCCGAAAAAGAAGTGACAGGGAGGAAGTTCGTGGTTGATCCCGACGTCAAAGCCAGGCTTTCGAGCTACCGCCAGTCGATCGACAACATCGACGCGGCGCTGGTGCACATGCTGGCGGAGCGTTTCCGCTGCACCAAGGAAGTGGGCCTTCTGAAGGCCCAATACGATCTGCCGCCGGCTGACCCGGCGCGCGAGGAATTTCAGATCGAACGCCTCCGCCGGCTGGCGAAGGAAGCCCATCTGGACCCGGATTTCGCCGAGAAGTTCCTGAACTTCGTCATCAAGGAAGTCATCCGGCATCATGAAGCCATCGCCGCCGAACATGGCGGCACCAAACAATCCGCCTGACACCGGCGGACAACGGAAAGACTAAGGAGTAAGAAAATGTCCCTGAAGATTCGTCTCGCCCGCGGCGGCTCCAAGAAGCGCCCGTACTACCACATCGTCGTTGCTGATGCTCGCTCGCCCCGCGATGGCCGTTTCCTCGAAAAGCTCGGCGCATGGAACCCGATGCTCGCCAAGGACGACGCAAAGCGCGTCGAACTGAACGCCGAGCGCATCCAGGAATGGATCGCAAAGGGCGCACAGCCGACCGACCGCGTCCTGCGCTTCCTCGCCGAAGCCGGCATTGCAAAGCGCGACACCCGCAGCAATCCGGAAAAGGCAAAGCCTGGCAAGAAGGCCCAGGAACGCGCCGCCGAGCGTGCCCAAAAGGCCGCCGACGCAGCCGCTGCTTCTGCCGAAGCATAAGCTTTTCCGGGCCATTTTTTCGTGAAAAGGGCAGCGCGGCAACGCGCTGCCCTTTTGCTGTTTGCTTTTGGCCTCCCAGAGATTAAATGAAACGCAAATGGAACCGGAACGACCCGCATGACCAAGCTCGAAAACCCCGTTCTGATGGCGACGATAGGCGCTGCCCAAGGTCTGAGGGGAGAGGTCCGCGTGCGCTCCTACACGGCCGATCCGACAGCGCTGGGAGATTATGGCAAGCTGCATAGCGCCGACGGCCGGGCCTTCGAGATTCTCGAGGTCCGCGAAGCCAAGAACGTCGTAATCGTGCGGTTTCGCGGCGTCAACGACCGTAGCTCCGCGGAAAGCCTGAACGGCCTCGAACTCTTTATCGAGCGCGACAATCTGCCGGACGAGGAACTGGAGGAAGACGAGTTCTACTATGCCGATCTCGAAGGCCTCGAAGCGGTCGACCAGCACGGCAAGAGCTATGGTACGGTGAGCGGCGTATACGACTTCGGCGCTGGCGATCTCCTGGAGCTGAAAGGGCCCGGCCTCCGCCCGGCCCTGATCCCGTTCTCCGAAGCCGCGGTGCTGGAGATCGATCTTGAAAGCGGCAAGATCCTTATCGACCCGGAGGCGGCGGGCCTCATCGAGAACCCCGACGAAGGCTCAGCGCCTGGGCTTCCCCGCAAGGGCAAGAAATGAGCTTTCGCGCGACGGTCCTGACGCTCTACCCGGAAATGTTTCCCGGACATCTCGGCTTTTCGCTCGCGGGAAAGGCCATGGAGCGCAGCCAGTGGTCGATTGAAACCGTCCAGATCCGGGATTTTGCGGAGGATCGGCACCGGACGGTGGACGACACCCCGGCCGGGGGAGGTGCGGGCATGGTCCTGAAACCGGACATTCTCGCCAAAGCGATCGACCATGTTTCGGGAGGCGACAACCGCCCTCGCCTGCTGATGAGCCCGCGCGGAAAACCGCTGACACAGCAAAGAGTTCGAGAACTCGCTTCCGGAGATGGCGTGGTGATCGTCTGCGGCCGGTTCGAAGGCGTCGACCAGCGGGTGATCGATGCGCGCAATCTCGAAGAGGTTTCGATCGGCGACTATATTCTTTCCGGCGGAGAACCCGCGGCGCTGACGCTGCTCGATGCGGTGATCCGTATGCTTCCCGGCGTCATGGGAAATGCGCTTTCCGGCACCCATGAGAGTTTCGAGGACGGGCTGCTGGAGCATCCGCAATATACGCGGCCGCAGGTCTTCGAAGGACGCGAGATCCCCTCGGTGCTGACCTCCGGAAACCACGCCGCGATCGAGAAATGGCGGCTGGAGGAAGCGCGGAAGCTGACCGCCGAACGCCGCCCCGATCTCCTTTCCGATCAGCCGGTCGCGAAATAATAGACCGTCAGCCCGACCCCGACGGCTACCACGCACCAGCGCAAGACGGCTTGCGAGATACGCCGCGCCATCCAGACCCCGGCGTAACCGCCAAGTGCGCCGGCAGGAATCATCACCAGTGCTTCCGGCCACGCGATGACCCCGCCGCCGACGAAGACCACGATGGCGACGGCGGCGATCAATACCGCCAGCATATTCTTCAGCGCGTTGAGATGATGATAGCTGCCGCCGGTCGTGATGCCGAGCACAGCCAGCATCATGATGCCCATGCCGGCGCCGAAGAAACCGCCATAGATCGACGTCAGGAACTGACCGATGATGCAGGCCGGCGAGTTGGCCGACCGTTCCGCCGATGCCTTCGGCTTCAGCCACGGACCGGCGGCAAAGACGGCCGTCGCGGCCGCGAGCAGCCAGGGCACAATCTCACGGAAAGATGGATTATCGAGCGACAGGAGCAGGAAGGAGCCGGCGAATGCGCCGACGACGGATATGATGGCGAGTATTAGGGCGCTACGCCAGCGGTGAGATATCTCGTCCCAATAGGCGATGGTCGAGGTAATATAGCCCGGGAATTGAACGATCGAGGAGGTCGCATTGGCGGAAATCGGCGGCACCCCGGCAAGCGTCATGGCCCCGAAGGTCAAGAACGTACCGCCGCCGGCGATCGCATTCACCGCGCCTGACAGAAAACCCGCCGCAGCGAGCAATATGATCATTGTGATTGTCATTGATGTTTCCTCATCCCGTAGCCCCACATAACGGCAGAGGTGCCGGGCGGCAAGCAGGCGGCATTTCCGTCACAAAATCGCAATCAACGGGATGACAAACGGGACTCTTTCGTGTATTGGCGCAGCCGGAAATGGGAAAACTCCCGTCGACCAGCAACAAAGAATGGCGAACCCGCTCTGCCTAATAGCAAATTCCGAGGCGTGACCAAGGAATATTCATCGAGCGCTCTGGCTGTTTCAGAAGAACCAAAGGTTTGAGACGATGAACATCATTCAGCAGCTCGAGGCCGAACAGGCCGCCAAGATTGCAGCCAAGCGTACGCTTCCAGAATTTTCTCCGGGCGACACGGTCCGCGTCAACGTTCGCGTGACGGAAGGCAACCGTACCCGCGTACAGGCCTATGAAGGCGTTTGCATCGCCCGTTCCGGTGGCGGTCTGAACGAAAGCTTCACGGTCCGCAAGATCTCCTACGGCGAAGGCGTCGAGCGTGTGTTCCCGGTTTACTCCCCGATGGTCGAGAGCGTCGAAGTCGTTCGTCGCGGTAAGGTCCGTCGTGCGAAGCTCTACTACCTCCGCGACCGCCGCGGCAAGTCGGCTCGTATCGTCGAGAACACCGGCACCCGCGCCCGCAAGCTGAACGAAGCCGAGCGTCAGGCAGTCGCCGACGAGAAGGCACGTATCGAAGCCGAAAAGGTTGCAGCAGCCCAGGCTCTTGCCGCCGAAAAGGCGGCAGCGGATGCCGCCGAAGCAAAGGCAGCTGCAGAAGCCGCCGAAGCCGCAAAGGCTGCCGAAGCTTCGGCAGAATAAGCTTTCTGCTCGTTGATTTCGAAAAGGCGGCCTCCGGGCCGCCTTATACATTGAGAGGCCGGAGCGTCTGTTATGATGCTCCGGCCTCGTTTGTCATTGGGGTGATCGCAACACCGCAATGGCTGAGGGCAAAGCG
>NZ_SMCL01000006.1:0-225532 GCF_004343065.1 Neorhizobium sp. S3-V5DH | reverse complement strand
GTCGCCCTTCCGCAGTTGCGCTTCACTTCGCTCGCCATGACCAGCTTACGGTGGGACTTCCACCCACAAGAATGCGCCCATGCTGGGCGCACAACCGAAATACCAGCCGCCTCGGCGGCTGGTATTCGCAGTTCATTCAAGACACCGAATGGAAAGACGGGTCGCAATCGTCGTTCCGGGTGTAGAGACGGCCAGACTCTGAAACCGGCCATCATGTTCAAGATTAAGTGAAGATTTCCCACGAATCAATCACGCGGATACTCTTGGCCGTGAGTTTTTTGCGCCTCATCCCATCGCAGAGGCGCAGATGCGTTTCACTTACTCGTTCTGGGCGCAACCCAGAGGTCGTTTTGTAGACTTCTCACGCATTTTGGTTGGAACGTTCCGCCTTTGAAGGGATTTGTACCTTCGACGACGCGATCATTCGCATCGCTTCGTTATTTCGAAAGAGGAAAGGACAGGAAATGAAGACCTATCTTACTTCCAGTATTGCCGCTCTCGTCATTTCGGCTGGATTTGCAGGCGCCGCGGGCGCCCAGGACATGTACTCCAATCCTGAAGGCATCCCGCAGTCCCCGCCGACCATCCAGCAGTCCCGCGGCCAGGATGTTGACACCATGTCGACCGGCAGCATCGTCCGTTATGGCACCAGCCCCTCCTGGAATGGCAGCACGGGCGGCAATGCCGATCTCGACGGCGGCCAGGATGAAGGCGACTATTACGACGGCGCATACCGCCCTCATAATTAAGCATTTGCTTCAAGGCACCGCATCCCGCGCTGGTCGCAAGCAATGTGCGAGGACGCCAAGCGATAAAAGAAAGCCGGCTTTCCAGGCCGGCTTTTTCATTGGTGGGGTGTGTTGCGTTCGATAGGGCGGCGATCCTCCGGCGGTCCTCGATCGACCCCTTGTCTTCGCCGTCAATCATTCTGAACTGAAAATGAATCTGCCCCTCAGCCCGTGTTCAGTGCGCCGCCTTCATTCTGCCGCCATTGGGACCGGGAGAAGACCATGGCCATTCTTGCACGCCGCCTGACAATCATCACGCTGATCATGACGATCTTCGCGCTCGCTTTCGTAGCGCTGGTGGAGCAGCCTGCGCGGCGGGAGTTGCGCGTGCATCTTGGAACCAATGCGCCCTGCTATCACCCCGCGACGCCGGGTTGTGTCGCATCGCTTTAGCGGGTCCGGCAGGAGAGCGACGCGAAACAGGGGAGCGTCGTTTGATTGTCAGAAAGTTCCCACTATAATAGCGCATGAACACACGAATCTTTTCACTCTCCCCCCTCCCCTTCATCAGCCCCAGCGCCCTGGAACCCCAAGTATTCGACAATCCGGTCGAAGCTGTGGATGCGCTGACCGCGCTTTACGAACGCAACACGCAATTCCTGATCGATGCGTTCGGCAGCCTCGCCAAGGGCGCGGCCGTTACCGGCCGCTACCGCGCATGCTATCCGCAGGTCAGCATCGAAACGACCTCGTTCGGGCATGCCGATTCCCGCCTTTCCTACGGGCATGTCGCAGCGCCCGGCATCTACACGACGACGATCACCCGACCGAAACTCTTCCGCCATTATCTGAAGGAACAGCTCGGCCTGCTGATGCGCAACCACAGCGTTCCGGTGACCGTGTCTGAATCTGCGACGCCTATCCCACTGCATTTCGCCTTCGGCGAGGGCGCCCATGTGGAAGCGTCAGCGACAAGCTCGCTTGCGGATCTCTCCCTGCGCGACCTGTTCGACACGCCCGACCTCAACAACACCGACGACCTGATTGCCAACGGGGAATACGAGGCCTTGCCGGGCGAACCCGCCCCGCTTGCACCATTCACGGCACAGCGCATCGACTATTCTCTGGCCCGCCTCAGCCACTATACGGCCACCAATGCAGACCATTTCCAGAATTTCGTGCTCTTCACGAACTATCAGTTCTACATCGACGAATTTGCCGCCTGGGCGCGCGAGCTGATGGCCAAGGGTGGCGAGGGATATACCGCCTTCGTTGAACCGGGCAACATCATCACCCCAGCAGGCAGCGACAAGCCCGACACACCCGGTACGGTCCGCATGCCGCAGATGCCTGCCTATCACCTGAAGAAGAAGGGCCATGCCGGGATTACGCTGGTCAATATCGGCGTCGGCCCCTCGAATGCCAAGACGATCACAGACCATATCGCCGTGCTCCGCCCGCATGCCTGGCTCATGGTCGGCCATTGCGCAGGACTGCGGAACAGCCAACGGCTCGGCGATTACGTGCTTGCCCATGCCTATGTGCGCGAAGACCACGTACTCGACGACGACCTGCCGGTCTGGGTGCCGATCCCGGCGCTTGCCGAGGTGCAGCAGGCGCTGGAAAGCGCGGTCGAGGAAGTTACCGGCTACCAGGGCTTCGAACTGAAACGCATCATGCGTACCGGCACCGTCGCGACGATCGACAACCGGAACTGGGAATTGCGCGACCAGCGCGGACCGGTCAAGCGGCTGTCGCAATCACGCGCGATCGCGCTGGACATGGAATCGGCAACGATCGCTGCAAACGGCTTCCGCTTCCGGGTGCCTTACGGGACGCTGCTCTGCGTTTCCGACCGGCCGCTGCATGGCGAACTGAAGCTGCCGGGAATGGCGACGGCATTCTACCGCACCCAAGTCAGCCAGCATCTGCAGATCGGCATCCGCGCCGTGCAGAAGCTCGCCGCCATGCCGATCGAAACGCTGCACTCACGCAAGCTCCGGAGCTTCTACGAGACCGCGTTCCAGTGATGTTGTGACTGTGGCCCTACTGGTGTATAATTTTCGACGTTCATACACACGAGGCTGCCATGCGCACCAATATCGAACTCGATGACGAACTGATCACGGAAGCAATGGAGCTGACCGGCCTGCCGACAAAAAAGGCGACGGTGGAGCAGGCATTGAGGGATTTGGTCCGCATTCGTAGGCAGATGCGCGCAGTCGACAATCTTGAAGGCATCGGCTGGGATAGCGATCTTGATGAAATGCGAAAAGACTCGAGGAGATTTGCCGATTGGGGCTTGAAAGGCGGCGAATGATTGTCGCTGACAGCTCCGTCTGGATTTCGCTATTTCGGAAAGACGATGCCGAGGTCGCGGAAAGATTGCGCTTTTTCATAGCCCAAGGCGTTGTTCTTGTCGGCGATATCATCATGCTCGAAGTGCTCCAAGGCGCTCGCGATTACCATCAAGCCAGCTGGATCGAACAGAACTTCCGCGACTTTCCCGCCGCACAGATGCTGTCTCCCTCACTCGCAATAAAGGCGGCAGCCAATTACCGTACTCTTCGGAATCGAGGCGTTACGGTTCGGAAGACGATAGACATGATCATCGGCACCTATTGCATCGAACACCGACACAGCCTGTTGCATAAGGACAAGGATTACCTGCCGATGGTCGAATATCTCGGCCTTCGGACCGCCTGATTATTCGGCTTTCGTGGGCCTTGCCACCAGCAATGACAGCGCCGTACCCACCAGCGAGGAAACGATCACCAGCAAATGGGTGTTGATTGCGGCCTGGCCGAGCTCTTTCAAGGGCACCCCGGCCGTGTCCGCGCCGAAGGCGATGGCGCCGGCGGTGATGCCGGCGGGATAGGTGCCGACGCCTGCCGGGGCATGCACGGGAAGCACCGAGGAAAGCTCGCCGCCCAGAGCGCCGCCGAAACCGGCCGCGACCGTCAGGCCGCCGAGAAGGCTCAGCACCCAGGCAAGCACGGCAATCTTGGTGAACCAGTTGAGGAGCGTGGCACCCCAGGCGCGGGCAAAGGCGCCGCTATCGGACGGCAGTCCGGCCTCCACCTCGCTCAGCAGGCTCCTTGCCTTGTTCGGCACAACTTTGGCCGTCAGTCGGAAGGCGGCCCTGCGGAGCGCGAAGGCGATTGCCGGCAGGATCAGGAAGGCAAGCCAGAGAGCCCAGGCCCAGACAGCACCAAGCTCCAGTGCGAGCCCGGTACCGGCCGCGGCCAGCAGTGCATGGAGATCAAAAAGCCGCATGACGAGCAAGGCGGACGTGCCCCGCGCCAGGCCCAGGCCGAATTCCCGCTTCATCAACAGCGGAAAGCTCGCCTCACCCGTGCGGAACGGCAGAATGACGTTCAGAAGATTGTGGACCTGCACCAGCCGCAGAAGCGTGCCGAAATGACCGCCGGTTTCTTTGGGAAAGTAATCGTAGATGCGCCAGGTGCGCAGGACATAGGTCCCGAGGAGAGCCGCCAGAGCGACAAGCGCGGTACTCCAGCCGGCGCCGCTCCACAGCGACACGATGCTCTGCCAGCCCCAGACCCACTGGATGAAAGCGGCATAAAGGAGAATGATCGCGATCGTTGCGAGCGTCATCGTGTTACGAATTATCCATGCGCGGCGGCTGGCAACGGAATAATTCTTCATATAGTAGGATGCCCCATGTGACGGTTTCGGGTGAAGTTTCAGGTTAGGGTCGCCATGACGGCGCGCGCTTCCGGCCCGAGGTTTAGGAGAAAGACAAGGTGCGTACAACAGCAGAGTCGGTCACCAGCCGTATCCAGACGGCCGAACCGATCGAACTGTCCCTCGTCGTGCCTCTCTTCAACGAAGAGGAAAGCGTCGGACCGCTGATCGAGCGGATCACGACGGCAATGGCGAACTATCCCGGGACATGGGAACTCATTCTCGTCGACGACGGGAGCACCGATGCCACGATCGCCAATGCCCGAACTGCGCTTAGCCGTCCTGGCCTCGACCTCAAGATCGTGGCTTTGCAACGCAACTTCGGCCAGACGGCAGCCATGCAGGCTGGCATCAACCAGGCCGAAGGCCGGCTGATCGCCACGCTCGACGGCGACCTGCAGAACGACCCGAAGGACATCCCCGCCATGGTGGCGGAGCTGGAGCGGCGCGAACTGGACCTCCTCGTCGGCTGGCGCAAGAACCGTCAGGACGGATTGCTGCTTCGCAAGGTGCCATCCTGGATCGCCAACCGGCTGATCGGCCGCATTACCGGCGTACGCCTGCACGACTACGGCTGTTCGCTCAAGATCTATCGCGGCTCGGTCATCAAGCAGGTGAAGCTGATGGGCGAAATGCACCGCTTCATCCCGGCTTGGGTGGCGGGCGTCGTGCCGAGCTCACGGATCGGCGAAATGCCGGTGACGCATCACGCGCGCCAGCACGGCGTTTCGAAATACGGCATTTCCCGCACTTTCCGGGTGATCCTCGATCTGCTCTCGGTGATGTTCTTCATGCGCTTCAAGGCGCGGCCGGGGCATTTCTTCGGCTCCCTCGGGCTTGGCCTCGGCGCATTGTCGGCGATCATCCTCACCTACCTGTTCATCGACAAGTTCATCATGGGTAACGACATCGGCACCCGGCCGCTCTTCCTGATCGGCGTCATGCTGTTCCTGTCGGCCGTGCAGATGATCACCACCGGCATCATCGCCGAGATGATCGCCCGCACCTATTATCGCGAAGATACGGCGCTCAGCTACATCGTCAGGGAAGTCTATGAGGGCGATCAGGCGCATCAGTGACGCGCTTGCCCGCCGTCCGGAAATCGTTCTTTGGCTGATCGCCGCCTACTACGTGCTGGCGGTCGCCTTGCGGATGCTGCGCTCGGAGGCGCTTAATAGCGATGAGGCCGAACAACTCGTACAGTCGCAGTTCTTCCTGATGGGTTACGGGCGGCAGCCGCCTTTCTACAATTGGCTGCAATACGGCATCATCCAGCTGACCGGTCCGTCGATCTTCGCCCTGTCGCTCGTCAAAAACCTGCTGCTCTTCCTTTGCTGCGCTGTCTATGGGCTGGCGGCGCGGCTTGTGCTCAAGGACAGGCGCCTGGTCGCAGTCGCCATACTTGGCGTGATCGCCGTGCCGGCCGTCAGCGTCATGGCGCAACGCGACCTGACGCACGCGATCGCCACGCTGTTTGCCGTCGCATTTTTCCTCTATGCCTTCCTGCAGACGCTGATCCGCCCGAGCCTCGGCTTCTATCTGTTAACCGGTCTCGCTGTCGGCATAGGGCTGATCGCCAAATACAACTTCGTCATCGTGCCGGTGGCGGCGATACTTGCCATCCTGCCGGAGCCGGAGCTTCGCAAGCGTATCTTCGACTGGCGGATCATTCCGGCGCTTGCCGTCACTGCCGCCCTGTGCCTGCCGCACGGGCTCTGGCTGCTCGGCAACCTCGCCGAGGCGACGGACGGGACGATCAAGGCGATGCGGGAGGATGCCTCCGGCAATCCCATCCTCGATCGGTTGTCCGGCCTCGGCACGCTGGCTGTGGCGATACTTTCTGGCACGCTGCCGGTCCTTGCCTTCTTCCTGATCGCATTCCGCAGATCCCTCGTCGAGGCACGGACGGCAGCCAGCGAATGGACACGCGTGATCGGACGCATGCTGCTCCTGTGCCTTGTCGCCGTCGGACTGATCGGCCTCGGCTTCGGCGCAACGACCATCAGCGAGAAATGGCTGTCTCCCTTCCTTATCCTGCTGCCGCTCTATCTCTGCCTGAAGCTCGGTTCAGCCGGAGCAGACAGCAGCCGCAGCGTCGCGCGGATGCTTTTTCCCGTTGCTGCGCTCGCCCTCGGCTTCATTGCCTATATGGCGCTCGGCAATGTTATCGGACCACGCCTCGGCCAGTACAACAAGGAGAACCTTCCCTCCGGCCCCTTCCTGCGCGAGGTGCTGGCTGAACGGGCCGATACAAATCCTGCCTATGTCATCGCCGCCGATCCGTTTCTCGGCGGAAGCGCCCGGATCGAATTGCCAAGCGCGCGCATATTGTGGCCTCGCTTCGGCCAGACGCCGCTCCTCGACACGATAGAGAGGGGGCAGGTCGGGCTGATTGTCTGGCGGGAGAACGGCAATGGCATGCCGGATGGTTTGAGCGCCTATTTGCAAGAAAACGGCATAGACGCCGAGCGCCTGGCGACAGCCACCAAGGCCGTGCCTTATCTCTTTTCCGGCGGGCGAGACACCGTCACCTTCGGTTTCGCATGGACAGTCGGCGACGCAGGGACGCCCAGAACAGGCAATCGGCCTCGAAGCGGAATGAAAAATTAGTGTTGCAATTCCCCGCTAGGCTGCGGCTCTCGGTCAGCGCCGGAGGGGATATTGCTGCAACAAAATCGATCGGCCGCCTATGGCATCCGGCTTTCGTCCGAACGCCATGTCATCCTGCTCGCAGCAATCGCCATCTATTTCATCATCAATTTCCTGGTGCGAATGGCACTGCCGGTGAACCTGGAACTGGACGAGGCAGAACAGTCCTATTTTTCTCAGTGGCTTATGTCCGGCTATGGCTCGCAGCCGCCGCTCTACAATTGGCTTCAATATGCCACCGTGCAGCTTTTCGGCCTGTCGCTTGCGTCGCTCTCGGCCTTGAAGAACCTCCTTCTGTTCAGCGCCTATGTCTTTTATTTTCTGGCTGCGCGGGAAGTGATCCGCGACCGGCAGATTGCCGCGCTGGCAGCGCTGGGGCTGCTGACCATTCCGCAAGTGGCCTTCGAAGCCCAACGGGACCTCAGCCACACCGTCGCGACGATCTTTACCGCCTCCCTGTTTCTCTACGCCTTCCTGCGCACAGTCCGACGCCCCTCGATTTCGTCTTTCCTGCTGTTCGGGCTGGCGACCGGGCTTGGCGTTATTGCGAAGTATAATTTCGTGCTGCTTCCGGCCGCCGCCTTCCTGGCGATCCTGAGCGACGCCAGATGGCGGCCGCGCCTGTTCGACTGGAGGCTGTTGCTCGCCGGCGCCATCGCGCTCACGATCGTCGCGCCGCACGCGCTGTGGCTCCTGGATCATTTCGGCGCGGCCAGCGCCCATACCATGCGCAAGCTCACCGGGTCCGGCAGCACTCCTGCGGTCGCGATGCTGAGCGGCCTTGGATCGCTGACGCTCGCCTCGCTCGGCTTCGGCGGTCTGACGATTGCTGTTTTCTCCCTTGCCTACCGGGAAAGGCTGCCGGCGATCATCCGCGCCCGCAGCGACTGGACGCGCCTTTCCGGGCGGATCCTGATCTTCGCACTCGGCCTGATCGTGCTGATGATCCTGTTTGGCGGGGTCGAAAAGGTTCGCGACCGCTGGCTTACGCCGATCCTCATCCTGCTGCCCATCTATTTCGCGCTCAAGATCGACGCCGCGGCCACGAACCTGCATCCGGGGATGAGGAGGATCTGGGGTGTCGCGTTCACGCTGATGGCCCTCATCCCGACCCTGCTTCTCGGCCGGGTCGCCACCGCATCGCTGACGGGGCTCTACCAATACCCGAATTACCCATTCATCTCGATGGCCGAGGAGGTGCGCCCGCAGGTGACGTCGGCGCCGACGCTTGTCATCACCTTCGACACCCATATGGCGGGGAACCTGCGTCTTCATCTGCAGCCGGTTCCCGTCCTCGCGCTTTCGACACCCGCAGGCCTTAAACCTCCGCCGACGCCTGAGCATCAGCGCATTCTCTTCGCCTGGCGAAGCGCCGCCGATGGCACCTCCGCCGGCCTACCGCAAAAGTTCGAACAATACCTGCAGGAGCGCGGAATCACCCCCGATGCATCGCAGATCCGTGCCGTCACGCTTCCCTATACCTACGGAAGGGCTGGTGACCAATACCACTTCGCCTATGCCGTTTTCGACATCGGCCGTTGACAGCTATTCCTTCACCGTGTCCCGCAGGTGGTCGAGAGCCCGGCGCAGCTTGTCGATCACCTCGTCCACCTCGGAGCGGCTGATCGTAAGCGCCGGCGAGGCCAGCATGCGGTCCCCCGTCGCGCGCATGATCAGACCGTTTTCGACGCAGTGATTGCGCACCAGTGTGCCGATGTCGTCAGGCTTGGCATAACGGCGGCGGACGGATTTGTCTGCTGCAAGCTGCAGACCGCCCATCAGCCCGACGCTCTCCGCCTGCCCCACCACCTCGTGATCCTCGAGGCTCTTCCAGGCGGAGGCGAAATAGGGGCCGATATCCTCGCGGACGCGTTCGACCAGCCCCTCCTCCTCGATGATCCGGATGTTCTCCAATGCGGCGGCGGCACAGACCGGGTGACCGGAATAGGTGAAGCCGTGGTAGAAATCGCCGAGCTCACCGACCATCACGTCGGCCACCCGATCGCTTACCAGCACGCCGCCGATCGGCAGGTAACCGGAGGACAGCCCCTTGGCGATCGGCGCCAGATCCGGCTCGACGCCGTAATACTGATGGCCGAACCACTCTCCCAGCCGGCCGAAACCGCAGATCACCTCGTCAGCGACCAGAAGAATGTTGCGCGCCCTGCAGATGCGGGCGATTTCCGGCCAGTAGGTTTCCGGCGGAATGATCACGCCCCCCGCCCCCTGGATGGGTTCGGCGACGAAAGCGGCGACGCGATCCTCGCCAAGTTCATCGATCTTCGCCTCCAGCTCGCGGGCAAGCTTGAGGCCGAATTCGGCGGGCGAGAGATCGCCACCTTCCGCATACCAATAAGGCTGGCCGATATGGTGGATGCCCTCGATCGGCAGGTTGCCTTGCTCGTGCATCAGCTTCATGCCGCCAAGCGAGGCGCCGGCGACCGTCGAGCCGTGATAACCATTCTTTCGGGCGACTACTTGCGTCTTTTCCAGTTTGCCGAGCGCCTTCCAATAGACGCGCGCCATGCGGAACCAGGTGTCGGTCGCCTCCGAGCCGGAATTGGTGAAGAAGATACGTTTCAGCCTGTCGCCTGTATGCGAGGCGATCTTCTGGGCAAGCAGGGTGGCCGGAGGGGTCGTGGTGCCGAAAAAGCTATTGTAGTAAGGCAGTTCCTGCATCTGCTTGTAGGCGGCATCGGCGATCGACTTGCGACCGTAACCGACATTGACGCACCAGAGGCCGGCAAAGGCATCGAGATATTTCTTACCCGTGGAATCATAGATGTAGACGCCCTCGGCCCGTTCGATGATGCGCGTGCCCTTGGCGTTGAGCTGCTTCATGTCGGAGAACGGATGGAGGTGATGGGCGGCGTCGATCGCGGCGAGATTGGAAAGGGCGCTGATATCGGTCATGGAGTTGGCCTCTGATTGTGCGGCCAATTCTTATCGGCTACGAACTCTCTTCCGCAACGCCCTTTCAAAGACCTGCCGATGTCCTTTCAATCCGTCCCGCCTCATATCGAAATCCTGCTCGTCGGCATGAATGGCGACCTGCGCGGCAAGCGCATTCCGCTGGACAAGGAAAACAAGGTCTGGGAGGGCGCAGTGAGGCTGCCGACGTCCACGCAGTCGTTGGACATATGGGGCGACGACAATGACGATATCACCGGACTGTCGCTGACGATCGGAGATCCGGATGGCGTCTGCATTCCCGACCAGCGCAGCCTCGCGCCGATGCCCTGGGCGCCGGAAGGATCCAGGCAGGTGCTTTCCACCATGCATGAGCTCTCCGGGGAACCGAGCTTCATGGACCCTCGCGGCATTCTCGCCGCGCTCTTGAAACGCTTCGAAGAGCGCGGGCTGACACCGGTCGTCGCGACGGAACTCGAATTCTACGTGGTGCAGGACGACTGGCGCGAGACCGGCAGGCCCCGGCCACCGGAAAAGCTGATGTATCGCGGCAAGCCGAACGGTTTTCAGCTCTACGACATGGGCGCCGTCGATGCGCTCGACGATTACCTGCAGACAGTCAGGACCTGGGCGAAGCTCCAGGACCTGCCGGCCGATGCGACGACGGCCGAGTTCGGTCCCGGGCAGTTCGAGATCAACCTGCTTCATCACGCCGACGCGCTGGCAGCCGCCGACGACTGCATCTATCTGAAGCGCATCGCCGAACAGGCCGCGAGGAGACACGGGCTGAAATCCACCTGTATGGCCAAGCCCTACGCGAACCAGGCGGGCTCCGGCCTGCACGTGCATGCCAGCATCATCGACCGGGACGGAAACAATGTGCTGGACGCCAAGGGCGGCGATCCGGTACGGCTCAAATCCGTCTGCGCGGGAATGCTGAAGACCATGCGCGACGCGCAGCTCGTCCTCGCGCCGTTTGCCAATTCGTATCGCCGGTTCCAGCCCGGATCCTTTGCGCCGGTGGATATCGACTGGGGCTTTGGCCATCGGGGAACGGCGGTGCGTATTCCCGACAAGGACGGCGCGGCCGCCCGGATCGAGCATAGGGTCGCCGGCGCCGACGCCAATCCCTATCTGCTGCTGACGGCTATTCTCGGCGGCATGCTTCTGGGGCTGGACGAGATGCTCGATCCGGGTCCTGCGACCGAACCGGGCAAGGAGCCGCCGGCGGGAGCCAAACGCCTGACGCACGACTTCCTGACGGCGGTCGAGGAATTCTCCGCCTCGCCCTTCATCAAAGACGTGTTCGGCGCGCGCTACCAGAAGCTCTATGGCGATACGAAGCGCAAGGAAGCGATCACCTATCTGCGCACCGTCAGCGATTTCGACTACCAGACCTATCTGCCCCGGGTTTAGAAAAGCCGACGGTCGGGAGGCTATTTGCCGCCAGACTGTGTCGATGGCAAAGACGGTTTCGAGATCCAGGGCGCGTATGGCAGATCGTCGATGTCTAGCAACATCGGCGGCCCCTTCTCATAATCGAAAGCCAGGTTAATCGAGGCGACGAACTTGCCGTATTCCTCCTGGAGCTGCTGGAGCGCTTCGCGATTGCCGGTCTGCGCCGCAACCACCTCCTCCTCCTTCAGAGCCCTGGTCAGGTCGCGATAGGTACTGTTGCCATCCTTATCAGGGATAAGGACCACAACCCCGCCCTTTTCCTTGAACTTGATGCCCACGTAGAGCTCATCGTCGGTGAAGAGATCGCGATTCTTGTTGATCATCTGCGGGAGGGCGAGCGCAAACAGGCTTTCCCGGCTAAGGCCGCCATGCGCTTCGTATTGCTGGTTCACCAGCTGCGCAAACTGCCAGCCTTTCTCGGCAAGCAGCCCTTTCAGCATGTTCTTGGCGATGGGATCGCTTATTTTGAACTGATCGGAATTGATGAAGTCGATAGCATCGGAGACGAGTTGGCTCTTCTCGTCCATTTCGACAAATGCGGCGTTGATCGCGAAAGCGGCTCTTATCGTTTCCTTGGCGGGTTCGCCGGAGATTCCGTTCGCCACCTGGACGAGATCGGTTCTCTTCGCGTCGGTTTCCTTGCTTTCTTCGGCAGGGGCGGCCGAAAGGGCCGACTGCTGGAGGATCAGCAAGGCTGCAGGTTCAAGCCCGGAGATGGAAGTCATGCCGTTCCTCGCGCGTGCCTTTCGCCTGTCATAGGCCGAGGCAACGTCTGCCGGAACCATCATGGCCCGAAACAAGCAATCTGCTCTATCGGAGGTTGAAGTTAGGAGTCAGGGGATAACAAGATATGAACGCCTCATCGCGAGATATTGCCATCACCGCGGCAGCTCCGCGACAAGCAAGAGCCGGCGATTGTTTTGGGCGGATGACGGCGAGGTCGAAGTTGTTCTTCAGCCTATCTTAAATCCCTCGGGTCTAAGGAAGCGGTATATTTAATACAATTGCGGCTCCGTGGATGCGTCTCGTTCTCGCCAAGTCACTGCTGACCGGTCTGTTGTCACTGCTCGCTTCGCTTGCGCTGTCGTTCGCCTTCGTCCCCATGATGGGGGGAGAGGTGGCCGGTGCAGGCCTGGTGATGACGATCGTCTGCCCGCTGGCGATTTCGATTCCCGCCTCGGCTATGATGTTCTGGCAGTCGGAAAGGGTTCGACGGGCCGAAAAAACCGCTTCCGATGCCCTGGAAAAACTTGCCCTTGCCTATGAAGAACTTCGACTGCAATCCCGGCGCGACAGCCTGACCGGACTGCTCAATCGCGGCGCATTCCTGGAAGAGCTCGAGGCGTTCAGCCGCAACGGCATGACCGGTGCTCTGATTTTCCTCGATCTCGACCATTTCAAATCGATCAATGATCGCCATGGCCATGCGGCCGGAGACGACGTGCTTCGCGGTACAGGCCGGATACTCTCGACCTATCGGGGGCAATTCGACATCGCCGGCCGTCTCGGAGGCGAAGAGTTCGCCCTTTTTCGAGGCGGGATCGCAATAAAGGACATGCCGAGGCGATGCGAGGATGTTCGCGAGGCCGTCGGCGGCCTTGATATCCGCTCCTCCTCCGGGGCGAAGATCGGAGTTTCGACGAGCATCGGAGCCTTGTATTGCGGCGCGGGTTTCGATCCCCATGCCTGCCTCAAGGCAGCGGACGTCAATCTGTACGAGGCAAAGTCCCGCGGCCGGAACCAGGTCGTCTCGTCGGCTTAGCGCGCGGAAGCGCTCAGATTCCGCTGCCGTCCCGCTCGGCCAGTTCGCGAGGTTGCGGCTCGTTGACCAGTACCCTCAGTTCGCCGGCATGGATCTTCAAATGCACATCGCGCTTCATCGGCAGGAGTTCGCCGTCGATGACGCAGCGAATGTCGTGCCGCTCGCGCGGGAAATGCAGTTCGACCTCCGTAGCGGTCATGGCCGTTACCGCCGGGTTCTCTTTCAACCGCCCTCGCAGGATGTCGACGGCGAGTTTCGCGACGCCTGGAGGTGTCAGGGGATCGGCGAAATAAAGGCCCAGATGCCCGCGCGTCAGTCGATCCGCATACATCAAGGGATCGGGACCGAATTCATTGTTGGAGACGGAGATAGCGGAAACCTCACGGGAAACAGTCGTGCCGCCGACATTGAACTCGACCTCGAATTCGGGCGGATTGAACATCACCCCGATCGCGGCGCGGGTGCTGGCCCGGATTTTCCCAAGCCGGGACGCATAGGTCATGGAATTGCGGTAGCGCACCATGCGAGCGTGCAGGCCGGCCGAGAACTGATGGACAAAGCTCTTGCCGTTGGCGCTGGC
The DNA here is from genome assembly GCF_004343065.1 of Neorhizobium sp. S3-V5DH. NCBI lineage: Bacteria > Pseudomonadati > Pseudomonadota > Alphaproteobacteria > Hyphomicrobiales > Rhizobiaceae > Neorhizobium > Neorhizobium sp. S3-V5DH. Next base: position 211,737 of record NZ_SMCL01000006.1, on the reverse strand, counting down.
GATGTCGATGCTCTCCGGAGTGCCTGCAGCCAGCGTGTCCAACACCTGCCATATATCGAGCGGCAGCTTCAGGGAGCGGGCAAAGAGGTTCATGGTGCCAGCCGGGACGACGCCGAGGACGAGGCCGCTCTTCCAGGCAATGCCGGCCGCAGCCGAAATCGTGCCGTCGCCGCCGCCTGCGATGAGGCCCTCGATGCCGGGAGTGGCGGCCGCCCTTTCCATGGTCGCCACCACCTCATTGCCGGAGACCACATGGCATTCGATCTGATGGCCGGCGGATTTGAAAGCCTGAACGGCCTGGGCGCAATAGGCGTCCATGTCGGTGGTTCTGAAGGTACCGCCATCGCGGTTGAAGACGGCAAAAAGGTTCATCGCATCAAAGCTCTGGGCGGGCGGTTTCGGCCGCGAGACAACGGGACACCGGAGAAATGGTTGCGATGACGTGCTTTATCAACACGGCGCCAATGAGGCCGGCACCTGGCACACAATGCCGTGAGCACCGAGAGAATACTCCGGAGGCTCTACCGCAACGCACAATCCCGTGTTACTTTTGACCTGTGTCATTTTTTCAATGACCGCTCACCTCCAGAGCGGGTGGACGTCTCCCACGTCTCACCCGCATCTTTTTTCAAGCAGATTCAATTTTATGACCGATTCCGCCGTCTCTTTCGATTCCGCTCGCGATCGTTCAGTCTCTCCCGTCGCCGACGCCACTTCCAGCCTCTCGCCGCTCGCAATCCTCCTGATCGAGATTGCGCTTGCCGTCGGTGGATTTGGCATCGGCACCGGCGAGTTCGTCATCATGGGGCTTCTGCCCGACGTGGCGTCGACGTTCGAAGTCAGCATCCCCACCGCAGGCTACGTCATCAGCGCCTATGCACTGGGCGTCGTCATCGGCGCGCCGGTTATCGCAATCCTTTCCGCCCGCCTGCCGCGCCGGACGCTGCTTCTCTGCCTGATGGGTCTGTTTGCAGTGGGCAATACCCTCAGTGCGCTGGCGCCGACCTTCTGGAGCTTTACCGCCCTGCGCTTCATCACCGGCCTGCCGCATGGCGCCTATTTCGGCGTCGCCTCGCTGGTTGCCGCATCCATGGTGCCGCCCAACAAACGCACCCGCGCCGTCGGCCGCGTCATGCTCGGGCTGACCATCGCGACGCTTGCCGGCACGCCGCTTGCCACCTTCATGGGGCAGATGCTCAGCTGGCGTGCCGCCTTCTTCCTCGTCGGCGGCATCGGCGCGCTGACCGTTGCATTGCTCTGGTATTTCCAACCCCGCGACAAAGTGCAGGAAGGGGCGAGCATCCGGCGAGAGCTCAGCGCTTTCGGCCGCAGCCAGGTGTGGCTGACGCTCGGCATCGCCGCGATCGGCTTCGGCGGCATGTTCTCCGTCTTCAGCTACATCGCCTCGACGACGACACAAACCGCCCAGTTGCCGGTCGGCATGGTCTCGATCGTGCTTGCGCTCTTCGGCATCGGCATGAATGTCGGCAATATCGTCGGCTCCAGGCTGGCCGACATATCGCTGAAGGGCACGATCGGCGGCTCGATGGTCTTCTATATCGTGGTGATGCTCGCCTTCGCGCTCTTTGCTCACCATCCGATCGCGCTCTATATCACCGTCTTCCTGGTCGGCTGCGGTTTTGCCCCGGGTCCGGCACTGCAGACGCGGCTGATGGATGTGGCGGCCGACGCGCAGACGCTTGCTGCCGCATCCAATCACTCCGCCTTCAACGTCGCCAATGCGCTCGGCGCCTGGCTCGGCGGGCTGGTCATTTCCTGGGGCTGGGGTTTTGCCGCAACGGGTTATGTCGGCGCATTCCTGTCGTTGCTCGGGCTCGGCATTTTCGCCGTCTCGGTCAGCCTGGAGAAGCGGAGAGGTGCCGCCTGACTTGATCAGGCGGCTTTGGACGGCGCTTTGGCTTCGGTTTCCGGCATCACCATGAATTTCCGCCCGTCACGGCAAATGACGTGTTCCTTGCCCCAGACGCGCAGTGCCGTAATCACCGGCTCCAGGCTGAGGCCCAGCGGCGTCAGCGTGTAATCGACACGCGGCGGCACGACCGCAAACACGGTCCGCTCCAGCAGCCCCGCCTCTTCGAGCTCCCTCAGCTGTTTGGTCAGCATGCGCTGCGTCACCGACGGAATGCGGCGGCGAAGCTCGTTGAAGCGCAGCGTCCCGTTTTCGAGCAGATGATAAAGGATCACGCCCTTCCATTTGCCGTCGAGAAAACTCAGCGTCGATTCGACGGGGCAGCCGGGGAAATTGTCGGTGAGCTTGGCACGCGGCTTCGACATCCGGAGATCCTTTCACGGTACACTTTTGGGTACTATACACCAAAAATGTGCATTCTTGCGCCGACAAACCATACGGGCCATCTAGTCTCCAGGCAACAAATGCCATTCACGAACGAAGGAGATTTTCATGCGCGCCGTCGGCTTCAACGCACCCCAGCCCATTACCGCCGAAACTTCGCTGATCGACATCGATCTGCCGATGCCTGAAGCGGCCGGCCGCGACCTGCTGGTCGAAATCAAGGCGGTATCCGTCAACCCGGTCGACACGAAGGTCCGCGCTTCGGCGCCTGTCGAACCTGGCCAGCACCGGGTCCTGGGCTATGACGCGGCGGGTGTCGTCAAGGCAGTCGGATCGGACGTGAAGCTCTTCAAGCCGGGCGACGAGGTCTATTACGCGGGTGCGATCAACCGGCCCGGCACCAATGCGCAATTCCATCTGGTCGACGAGCGGATTGTCGGCTTCAAGCCGAAGACGTTGAGCTTTGAGGAAGCCGCCGCGCTGCCACTCACCGCCATCACCGCTTACGAGACCCTCTTCCATCGCATGAAGGTTCAGGACAAGGTGCCGGGCGCCTGGAACGCGGTGCTCGTCATCGGCGGCGCCGGCGGCGTCGGTTCGATCGCCATCCAGCTCCTGCGAGAGCTTTCCGACGTCACCGTCATCGGCACCGGCTCCCGACCGGAAACACAGGCTTGGATCAAGGACCTCGGCGCCCATCACGTGCTCGATCATTCGAAGCCGCTTGCCAAGCAGCTGGCGGAACTGGCGATCGGCGCGCCGGGTTTCGTCTTTTCGACCACCCATACCGACCAGCATATCAAGGACGTTCTGGAGCTCATCGCGCCGCAGGGGCGGTTCGCGCTGATCGACGATCCGAAGGAGCCGATTGACATCCGTCCGTTCAAGAGCAAGACCCTTTCGATCCATTGGGAAATGATGTTCGCCCGGCCAGTCTGGCAGACGGCCGACATGATCGAGCAACACAAGCTTCTCAACCACGTGGCCGAATTGGTGGACGCAGAAAAAATCCGCACCACCCTTTCCGAGACGCTTGGCCCGATCAATGCTTCAAACCTGAAGAAGGCGCATTCGATGATCGAGAGCAACCGGACAAAGGGCAAGCTGGTGCTTTCGGGCTTCTAAACGACAAAAAAGCCCGCCGTGGCTGAAACGGCGGGCTTTCTTGGTCAGGCTTGATGATCTCTGTCAGGCCTGGATGACGACAACCTTGGCGCCGACCTTGACGCGTTCATAGAGGTCGATGACGTCGTGATTCATCATGCGGATGCAACCGCTCGACATGGCGAGACCGATCGATTCCGGCTGATTGGTGCCGTGGATGCGGAAATGCGTGTCGTTGCCGCCGCGGTAGAGGTACATCGCGCGGGCACCCAGCGGATTGTTCGGGCCGCCGGGCATGCCACCCGCGAGCTTCCGGTAGCGCGCCTCCCGGCGCTGCATGTTGGCCGTCGGCGTCCAGGTCGGCCACTCGGCCTTGCGCCCGACATAGGCATTGCCGGCAAGCGCAAGGCCCGCCCGGCCGACGCCGACGCCGTAACGGATCGCCCGGCCGTTACCGAGAACATAATAAGCGCGGCGAGCGGGCGTATCGACGATCACCGTGCCTGCCGGATGCGTCGTTTCATAGGCGACTTCCTGACGGCGCAGTTCGGGCTTGATCTTCTCGGCCGGTACCGCCTTCAGCGGAAACTGCTCGTTCGGCAGGGCTGCATAGTTCGTATACTGCGGAACGGTGGAGGCGCAGCCCGCCAGCATCAGCGGCAGACCGACCAGGAAACCGCGACGGGAGATCGACATGAATGTGTCCTTGGTGCGTCAAGATGGTGACGCAACTTAAGGAGATTATGGTTAATGAAGTGATAAGGCGGATCGCTCCGAACACGTGACTGACGCAAAACGTAAAGCTACCGGTACCCCGGAGAGCTTGTCGCGGCATCTAGGGAACAGCGGTCGAGAATCAATCTCCACCGCCTTGCTCACATATTCGGATAAACCGGCCCTTCGCCGCCCTGGGGCGGGACCCAGTTGATGTTCTGGTTGGGGTCCTTGATGTCGCAGGTCTTGCAGTGGACGCAGTTCTGCGCGTTGATGACGTAGACCTGCTCGCCGTCCTTCTCCACCCATTCGTAAACGCCGGCCGGACAGTAACGCGTCGAAGGGCCCGCGAAGACCTCGAGTTCAGAACGCTTCTGCAGGTCCATGTCCTTGACCTGCAGATGCACCGGCTGGTCTTCCTCGTGGTTGGTATTCGACAGGAAGACCGAGGAAAGCCGGTCGAAGGTCAGCACGCCATCGGGCTTCGGATAATCAATCTTGCTGTGCTTTGCCGCCGGCTCCAGGCTCTCGGCATCGGTCTTGCCGTGCTTCATGGTGCCGAAGAGGGACAGGCCGAAAAGCTGGTTGGTCCACATGTCGAGGCCGCCAAGCGCGATACCAAGCCCCGTTCCGAGCTTCGACCAGAGCGGCTTGACGTTTCTGACCCGCTTCAGATCCGTGCCGATCGCGGTCTGGCGCCATTCGGTCTCGATCTCGATCGGCTCGTCGTTTGCCCGGCCGGCGGCAATCGCCGCGGCAATCTTGTCGGCGGCGAGCATGCCCGACAGAACCGCATTGTGGCTGCCCTTGATGCGGGGAACGTTGACGAGACCGGCCGAACAGCCGATCAGGGCGCCGCCTGGGAAGGATAGTTTCGGCACCGACTGGTAACCGCCCTCGGTGATGGCGCGGGCGCCGTAGGAGAGACGCTTGCCGCCTTCGAAAGTGGCGCGTATCGCCGGATGCGTCTTGAAGCGCTGGAACTCCTCGAACGGATAAAGATAGGGGTTCTTGTAGTTCAAATGCACCACGAACCCGACGGCGACGAGGTTGTCTTCCAGGTGGTAGAGGAAGGAACCGCCGCCCGTCTTCATGCCGAGCGGCCAGCCGAACGAATGCTGCACCAGGCCTGGCCTGTGGTTCTCCGGCTTCACCTGCCAGAGCTCCTTGAGCCCGATCCCGTATTTCTGCGGCTCCCGATCGTCCTGCAGAGCGAACCGCAGGATCAGTTGCTTGGCGAGCGAACCGCGCACACCTTCGCCGATCAGCACATATTTGCCGTGCAATTCCATGCCGCGGGTGAAGGCCGGGCCAGGTTCGCCGCTCTTCTCGATGCCCATGTCGCCGGTGGCGACGCCGATCACGGCACCCTGGTCATTGTAGAGCACTTCTGTCGCGGCAAAACCCGGATAGATTTCGACGCCCAGCGCCTCCGCCTTTTCAGCGAGCCAGCGACAGACGTTTCCGAGCGAGACGATGTAATTGCCATGGTTGTTCATCAAAGGCGGCATGGCGAAGTTCGGCAGGCGGACGGAACCGGCCGGCCCTAAGAACAGGAACTGGTCGTCGGTGACCGGCGTCTTGAAAGGATGCCCCTCATCCTGCCGCCAGTCCGGCAAAAGCTTGTCGATGCCGACAGGATCCACCACCGCGCCCGAGAGAATATGCGCGCCGACTTCCGAGCCTTTTTCCAAGACAACGACGGTCAGTTCCGGATTGATCTGCTTCAGGCGGATCGCCGCCGAAAGACCCGCCGGCCCGGCGCCGACGATCACCACGTCAAATTCCATCGATTCGCGTTCGGGAAGTTCCTGCTCGCTCATTTCCAACTCCGCTCGCCGGCCCCTCCCGGCTCATATTCAGGCACCTGTCTTGACAAAAGCGACCCCGTTTGTCGAGGCAGGAAAGCGTCTTCAGCCTTGCCATTCGCGCAAACTGCGTTTCGCTTTACTGATATTACTTTTACGTGCACGTCAATTATAGCGACGAGACCCACGAAAGCAAGATCGGCCTTTCACGACTCCGCGGCGCTGTTATAAAGGCCGATATCGATGACAGAATTGGCGAAGGAAACACATCATGGATCTCGGAATTTCGGGCAAACGCGCCCTTGTGCTTGCCTCGTCCCGCGGGCTCGGCCTCGGCATCGCCAGGGCACTTGCCGCCGAAGGTGCGAATGTGCTGCTGGTCGGCCGTTCCGGAGACATGCTTGCTGAAAACTGCAAGGCGATCAATGCCGAGGGCAAGGGAAAGGCCGACTGGGTCTGGGGCGACCTTTCCGAACTGAATTTCGTCGAGACGATGACCACGGCTGTGAAGGAAAAGCTCGGCGGCATCGACATCCTCGTCAACAATACCGGCGGCCCGACGCCCGGTACCTCGGAGGAAATGACGGCGGACAAGCTCGATACTTTCTTCCAGTCCATGGTACTGCGCGTCATCACGCTGACCAATGCCCTCCTGCCGCAGATGAAGGAACAAGGATGGGGACGTATCCTGACGGTCGCCTCCTCCGGCGTTTTTGAACCCATCCCGAATCTGGCGCTATCCAATACGCTGCGGTCGGCCCTGGTCGGCTGGAACAAGACGCTCGCGGTGGAAGTAGCGGGCCACGGGATCACCGCCAATATGCTGCTTCCCGGCCGCATCCATACCGACCGCATCGACGAACTGGACGGGGCGAATGCCAAGCGTACCGGAAAGTCGCTGGAGGAAATCCGCGCGGCATCGGTCAAATCGATCCCCGCCGGTCGTCTCGGCAAGGTGGAGGAATTTGCGGCAGCCGGCGCGTTCCTGTGCTCGGTACCGGCAAGCTATGTTACGGGTACGATGCTTCGGGTCGACGGCGGCGCTTCCCGTTCGATCTGACGGGCTGCGGCGAGCCGCGCCGAACCCAAAAGCTAAACATTGAATCGAATTGCGGTCCCGGCATTTCCGGGATCGCAATATGGCGGCGATAGGAATTGGGCAGGCCCCAACTCACAGGATCGCCGGCATGATCGAAAGCATTTCCGGGGCCGCCGAAGCTCCCTCCCCGAGTAGTCCCGCAACGGCCGCGCGGACGCCGACCTCCACGGCTGCGGCAATCGCCCAGACGCTTGCGGTTGAGCAAGTGGAGACAGCATTTCTCGGAACCCGGCAAGCGGCCACGCGGTACGCGTCCGAGACCGCGGCGCTTGCGAGCAAGTCCACCATGCTTCATGCGCGCAGCCTGGAAGCGGTGGACGATGTGGTTGTCCGTAATCTCCTGGACAGCCTCTCGCCGGCGAGCCGCATCATCGGTAGCTTCTTCCTGACCGATGGCGAAGACCCGGCGCCGAAATCGTTGATTGCCACCTATTACGAAGACGTCTGACCTCCCCCCGCCGCGCAATCGCATTTGCCGGTGCCGATACGAAAGCCTATGATCCCCAAAATCCCCGGCTCGGAGGTCGTCACATGAAATTCGCCAGACCGGCACTCGTCATCCTGGGCATTCTCCTGACCCTCATTGGCATCCTGTGGATCAGCCAGGGCAGCGGGATATTTCCCTATCCGGCGGCAAGTTTCATGATCAACCAGACGCCCTGGATCGCCAACGGCGCGATCGCGGTGATCGTCGGGCTCGGGATCATCTGGCTTGCGCGGCGTGTTCTCCGCTAACGGTGCGGCAGGTAACCTTAACGAATAACCTGAACACCAGACTCCGTTTGCCTTAGCCCCCTCCAATGTCGTTTATAGAAGGCGCAATGCATTGCCAAAGTCGGCGCTCAGCGCTGCGGGCGGCCGGGTCAGGGGGTGACCCGGCCGTTTCGGTATCAGGGGTACGCGGCCTGGGGAAAGCGAGGAGCGTTATGCCCGGAGTTCAGAACTTTTCCGCCAGTTTCGGAAAGTCCTGAATCAGCGAATCCCGCACAACAAAGCTGATCGGCTTGTCACTATGCCGTTTTGTATCGACCAGCAGCCTTGCGAAGACGACGCGGCGCCCATCCTTCATCGCCCAGCCAACGAACCAGCCGAGCGGGCGCGCATAATCCGCCTTGCCGGCCTTGTCACGCAGCCAGCCTGAACCGGTCTTGCCCTGGATATCCCAACCTTCGCCCGCCTCGAAATGCGGGACGATGGCGAGGGTCATATCGACGGCATGTTCGGAGATCGGCAGGCCTCCATTGAGGAAGCGGCGCAGGAATTGCACCTGCTCGTTCGGCGAGATCTTCAAGGACGACATCAGCCAGGATTCGGTCAGGCCGTCGGTCTTGCCGGGGCCGCCGGAGACATCGCGATTGCCGTAGCCGAAGCGCTGGATGTAATCTGCAAACTTTCCTTTTCCGAGCTTGCGGGCGATCTCCTGCGAATACCAGACGACCGATTCCTTTTCCCAGATCAGCGGATCGACATCCTTCTTGACCCGCTCCGGTCCGCCGAACTTCGCCTGGTATTTCCAGCGGGGGTTCTGGCGGTCGGTCAGGATGCCGGCGTCATAGCCCATCATGGCCAAAGGCAGTTTGAAGGTCGATTGCGGATAAAAATCCTGGTCGCAGGTGCCCTGACGATAAAGCGTATCACCGCTGCCCTCGTCGATAATGACGGTGCAGCGGATCGGATCGGCGGCGCGAGCCATAGTGCAATCCAGCAAAGCAGCGGTAATTCCGAGGGAAAATGCAAGAAGAAAGGAATTTCTAAAAGCCATCGAGGTGCTCCAAGTGTGTTGACCGGGCCTTTTTAGGTCGGCTTGCGAGCCCCAATCAAACGATGATATCTGCGGGCAGACATGAATCAAACTAGGGCATTGCCATGGTCCGGCCGTATTTGCCGCTGAACGCGCTGCGCGCCTTCGAGGCGGCCGCGCGTCACCTCTCCTTCACCCGGGCGGCGATCGAGCTCAACGTCACGCAGGCGGCCGTCAGCCATCAGGTGAAGCTTCTGGAACAGCGGCTCGGCGTGACGCTGTTCCGCCGCCTGCCGCGCGGGCTGATGATTACCGAGGAAGGACTGGCGCTCCTGCCGGCGCTGCAGGATTCGTTCGACCGGATGGCGGCAATGCTGGAGCGCTTTGAAGACGGGCATGTGCGCGAGGTGCTGAAGCTTGGCGCAGTCGGCACCCTCGCGGTCGGCTGGCTGCTGCCCCGGCTTGCCGATTTCCGGGAGAAGTATCCGTTCATCGACTTGAGGCTCTCCACCAACAACAACCGCGTCGACATCGCCGCGGAAGGGCTCGACTACACCATCAAATTCGGCAACGGTGCCTGGCACGATATCGAGGCGGAAGCGCTCTTCGAAGCACCGCTTTCGGTGCTCTCCATTCCGTCGATCGCAAGGCAGCTGAAAGCTCCGGAGGACGTGGCGCACCAGACGCTGCTGCGCTCCTACCGCGCCGACGAATGGCCGAGCTGGTTCGAGGCGGCAGGCGTCTCCCCGCCGCCGATCCGCGGCATGGTGTTCGACAGTTCCGTGCTGATGGTCGAGGCGGCCTTGCAGGGCGCCGGCGTGGCGCTCGCTCCGCCGCTGATGTTTTCCCGACAGTTCGCCGCAGGTATGATCGAACAACCCTTCAATATCACCATATCCAAGGGCAGCTATTGGCTGACGCGGCTCAAATCCCGCTCTGTCACGCCGGCCATGGAAATGTTCCGCAACTGGCTCGCCGGAATGGCTGCCGAGACGCGAGGTCAGTTGAAAATCTAGGGCCGCCAGGGTTGCCATCCGCCTTCCCTTGTGCGATCACGCGCCCTCTCAAAATTTTCTGGGCGCGAGCAGCGCCCTTTTTGCGTTCGGAGCCTTGTGGGTTTCGGTTCAACGATCTTCGATGGATAAAAGGAGCACGGCCATGGCACGGGCGCTCGGGCTTGATTTCGGCACGACCAATACGGTTCTGGCGCTTGCCGACGGCGGCAGCGCCACGCATTCCATGCACTTTACCAGCAGCGCGGGCGAGAGCGATTCGATGCGCACCGCGCTTTCCTTCATGAAGGACCCGGTGATGGGGGCGCAGGCGCTGAAGGTCGAGGCCGGACAGGCGGCGATCCGCCAGTTCATCGACAATCCCGGCGACTGCCGTTTCCTGCAGTCGATCAAGACCTTTGCGGCAAGTGCGCTCTTCCAGGGCACTCTGATCTTCGCGCGCCGGCATGTCTTCGAAGACCTGATGGAGATCTTCCTCAAGCGTCTCAAGACCTATGCAGACGACAATTGGCCCTCGGAGATTTCCCGCGTCATCGCCGGCCGGCCGGTGCATTTTGCCGGAGCCAACCCGGACCCGAAGCTCGCCACCGAACGCTACAACGAGGCTTTGACGCGGCTCGGCTTTCCGGAAATCCACTATGTCTACGAGCCCGTGGCGGCGGCCTATTATTTCGCCCAGACGCTGAAAAGCGATGCCAATGTGCTGGTTGCCGATTTCGGCGGCGGCACGACCGACTATTCGCTGATCCGTTTCGAGCGCAAGGCAGGCAAGCTGACGGCGACGCCCATCGGCCATTCCGGTGTCGGCATTGCCGGCGATCATTTCGACTACCGGATGATCGACAATCTGGTGGCGCCCGAAATCGGCAAGGGCACGTTCTTCAAGAGCTTCGACAAGGTGCTGGAGGTTCCGGCCGGCTACTATGCGAATTTCGGCCGCTGGAACCAGCTGTCGATCTTCAAGACCACGCGCGAATTCACCGATTTGAAATCGCTGGTGCGTTCGGCGCTCGATCCGGACAAACTGGAACTGTTCATCGATCTCGTCGAACATGATGAGGGCTACCCGCTCTATCAGGCGATCTCTGCGACCAAGATGGCGCTGTCCGGCGCTGAAGAAGCCGAATTCAACTTCGCGCCGCTCGGCAAGGCCGGCCGCAAGCTGGTGAAACGGGCCGATTTCGAGACGTGGATCGCCGACGATCTTGCCCGCATCGAGGGCGCGCTTGACGAGGTGCTGGAAAAGACGAATACGCGGCCTGCAGAAATCGACAAGGTGTTCCTGACCGGCGGAACGTCCTTCGTGCCGGCCGTGCGCGGCATCTTCACCCGGCGCTTCGAGGCTTCGAGGATCGAAAGCGGCGGCGAACTGCTATCGATTGCGCATGGCTTGGCCTTGATCGGAGAGAGCGACAACGTCCAGCAATGGGCGGCGTGACTTCCCTCGGAGCCCGCGGTTCGCTAGGGTGAGATCGATGAACGCCGCCAAGGATCTCGATACGCCGGAGCTTCGTGCCCTTCTGCATTTCTATGCGGATTCGGGGGTGGAATGGCTTGTCGAGGACGAACCGGTCGACCGGTTTGGGCAATTCGCTGCGCAGAAGGCGGCGCAGGCCGAGGCAAAAATGCCGGCGACGGCGCGCCAGCAGCCGGTGCAGGGCGAAACCGGTCCCTTGTCCCGAGCCGCGAGCGCTCCAGCACCCGCACAGGGTCGCACCGCTCCGACCGCGCGGCCCGCCGCCGGATCGGCGCTGCCCTCGGTCGCCGTGCCGGACGGCGAGGCCGTTGCCTCGGCCCGCTTTGCGGCGGAAAGCGCCCGGTCGCTGCCGGAACTCAAGACGGCGCTCGAAGCCTTCAACGGCTGCAACCTCAAGAACGGCGCACGCTCAACGGTTTTTGCGAGCGGCGATCCCGGCTCGGGCATCATGGTGATCGGCCCGATGCCGAATGCCGACGACGACCGCGACGGCATTCCCTTTTCAGGGCGGCAGGGCCAGCTCCTGGATAGAATGCTCGGCGCAATCGGTCTTTCGCGCCAGGCGGTCATGCTCACCAACGTGATTCCCTGGCGGCCGCCCGGCAGCCGCATGCCCTCAGACGCCGAACTCGACATCTGCCGACCCTTCCTCGAGCGACAGGTGGCGCTTTCGGAACCTAAACTGCTCCTGCTGCTCGGCAATTTTCCTGCCCGCTTTTTCTTCGGCGGCAATGGGACGATCCACTCGTTGCGTGGAGAATGGCGCGATATTTCGTTCGGCGGCATTAATCTTCCGGCGATCGCAACCCTGCATCCGCAGGAGCTTCTGGCTGCCCCCGCCAACAAGGCGCTCGCCTGGCAGGATCTGCTGACGTTCAAAATGCGCCTTTCTGATCGCTGACTGCCTGAATTTTAGCCAAGCCTACTCCAAATTGGAACAAAGTTACCAAATTATGAAAAGCGTCATGCATTTAGCGCATGGCAGCGCAGCGTTTTGTTGCATTGCAGAATCGATGCTGCATTGCAATATATGGATTGTGTCTTGGGAGGAATTCTAGGTTTAAGGAACCAAGGCCATGACTACCCGCTTCCGTCCGATCCATTCGGGCTTCGAAACCCTTCGCATCGCCGGCATGCCGCCGCGCTCGACGCAGGGTTACCATCATTTCGGTTCAGCCACCAACGAGCAGATGACATCGCGCGCCATGGCGCGTCCGATCGGCGTTGCCCGTCCTGCTGCCGTCTTCGCGGATTTCCGCGAGCGCTGATCAAACCGACAAGGAAGCCGTCATGACAACTGCCCTCCTCCATCCGATCCGGACGCTGCGCGAAAACCTGTCTCAGATCGGCGCTGCCGTAAATGCCTCGCGCGAATATAGCCGCGCCGGCGCCATTCGTGCCAGCGCCGAGAAGGTCAATCCCCTCACGGCGGCAATCCCGCTCTGATCCCAACGTTCTTCAGGTCCCGGCACCCGGCGGCGATGCCTTGCGCGCCGCCTTTCGCTCGAGTCCGAGCTGGTGCTCTCGGTAAATGATGAATATCCCCGCCGAGACCGTGATTGCTGTTCCGACGAGCATACTGACGGTCGGGACATCTCCGAACAGAACATAGGCGATGCCGATCCCCAGCAGGATCGACGTATATTCGAAGGGCGCGACGGTCGAAACGTCGGCGTTGCGATAGCTTTCGGTCAAAAGGAGCTGTCCGATGCCGCCGCAGAATCCGGCTCCAACGAGATAGAGCTTTTGCTCCACCGTCAGGGGAGCCCAGCCGAACGGCAGGCTGACCAGGGAGAAGACCGCCGCCGTCAGCGAGAAATAGAGAACGATGGTCGAGGTCTTCTCGGTGCGGACGAGCTGGCGTGTCTGGACCAGCGCAAAACCTGCCAGGACTGCCGACAAAATCACGGCGGCGGCTCCGACCGCCTGCTCCGATCCCATGCCGCCCTCGTTGAACATGGTCAGTTTCGGCCACGAGACGATCACCACTCCGACCATGCCGATCGCCACCGCGGTCCATCGGTAGATGCGCACCGTTTCCTTCAGGACGATGGCCGCAAAGACCACCGCCAGCAGCGGCGTCGAATAACCGAGCGCAATGGCATCCGGCATCGGAAGGTGCACCAGGCCGTAAAACCCGCAGGCCATGGAGAGGATGCCGAAGAAACCGCGCTTCAGGTGGCCCGGAAGACTTTCGGTGTGGAAACCGCGCTGGAGTTCACGCTGAGCGGCGAGATAAACCAGGATCGGCACAAGCGCGAAGGCAGACCGGTAGAATGTAATCTGGCCGGCAGGAACACCTGCGCCCGCCGACTTGATGCAGGTTTGCATCATCACGAAAACGACGACGGAGGAAACTTTGAACATGATTCCCCGAAGGGGATTCAGGGCGTCGGCAGCCATAAAAAGAACTCTTGGAAGATTTTGGGCCGCGTCAATACGGAGCCTGGCAGGAGGTTCGGAGATTCACTTTGCCGTCAAAGTAACTCAAAAGTGCGGCGCACGCGATCAAAACCGGTGATAGGTCTATGAATATCCGTGACCGGATAAATACGTGCGGGAATATACGGAGCCGTATGAGTTTATAATTTAGCGAAAATTTCAACAATCGTTTAGCATTGCGTGCAACTATGCCGGCGGCAATGGGACGCCGATCAATTCAAGGGATTACCGAAAGGCTCCCGACGCCACATTGAAGAGCCGGTTCAGGAAGAAACATGCGAACAGATACGGGCCAGATCGTTCATCTGGCAGATTACCGCCCCACCGATTTCATCCTGGAACGCGTCGATCTGACGTTTGAGCTCGATCCGACCAATACCAAGGTCGAGGCCAGGCTGATCTTCCACCGCCGCGAGGGTGTCGATCCGTCCATCCCTCTGGTGCTCGATGGCGACGAGCTGTCGCTTTCCGGCCTCCTGCTCGACCAGAACGAAGTACCGGCCGGCCAGTACGACGTGACGCCGGAAAGCCTGACCATCCGCGATCTGCCCGCGGAGGCTCCCTTCGAGATCACCGTTACGACGTTCATCAATCCCGAAGCCAACACGCAGCTGATGGGCCTCTACCGCACCAACGGCATCTACTGCACCCAGTGCGAGGCGGAAGGTTTCCGGCGCATCACCTATTTCCCCGACCGGCCGGATGTGCTGGCGCCCTATACGATCACCATCATCGGCGACAAGGCCGCCAACCCGGTCATGCTGTCGAACGGTAATTTCCTCGGCGGCGCGGGATATGACGAGGGCCGGGCGTTTGCCGCGTGGTTCGACCCGCATCCGAAACCAAGCTACCTCTTCGCACTGGTCGCCGGCGATCTCGGCGTCGTCGAAGACACGTTCGTCACCATGTCCGAACGTGAAGTGGCGCTGAAGATCTATGTTGAGCACGGCAAGGAAGCTCGCGCGGCCTACGCCATGGACGCGCTGAAGCGCTCGATGAAATGGGACGAGGAGCGGTTCGGCCGCGAATACGATCTCGACATCTTCATGATCGTCGCCGTTTCGGACTTCAACATGGGGGCCATGGAAAACAAGGGCCTCAACGTCTTCAACGACAAATACGTGCTGGCCGACCCTGAAACCGCGACCGACCAGGATTATGCGAATATCGAGGCGATCATCGCGCACGAATATTTCCACAACTGGACCGGCAATCGCATCACCTGCCGCGACTGGTTCCAGCTCTGCCTCAAGGAAGGCCTGACGGTCTATCGCGACCACGAGTTTTCAGCGGACCAGCGTTCGCGTCCGGTGAAGCGCATTGCCGAAGTGCGGCACCTGAAGTCGGAGCAGTTTCCGGAGGATGCCGGGCCGCTGGCCCATCCCGTCCGCCCGACCAAATATCGCGAGATCAACAATTTCTACACGACGACCGTCTACGAAAAAGGTTCGGAAGTCACCCGGATGATCGCCACGCTTCTCGGCCGCGACGATTTCAAGGCCGGCATGGATCTTTATTTCGAGCGCCATGACGGGCAGGCCGCAACCGTCGAGGATTTCGTCAAATGCTTCGAGGATGCCAGCGGCCGCGACCTGACGCAGTTCTCGCTCTGGTACCATCAGGCAGGCACCCCGCTCGTGACGGCGTCCGGCGGTTACGACCAGTCGAACGGCACCTTCACGCTGTCTCTGGAGCAGATGATCCCTGCGACGCCCGGCCAGGCGGCCAAGGAGCCGATGCATATCCCGCTGTCTTTCGCGCTGATCCTCGACAACGGCTCTCTCGCAACGCCCACCGCGGTCAAGGGCGGTGAGGTCACCGGCGACGTGCTGCACCTGACGGACCGCAAGCAGACTTTCACCTTTTCGGATATCTCCTCACGTCCCGTCCTTTCGCTCAACCGGTCCTTTTCGGCGCCGATCAACCTGCATTTCGATCAGGCACCGGCCGATCTCGCCCATATTGCCCGCCACGACACCGACCTCTTCGCCCGTTGGCAGGCACTCACTGATCTTGCCATGCCGAACCTGATGAAGGCGGCACGCGACGCCCGCGACGGCAAGGAGATCAGCTGTGATCAGGCCCTGATCTCCGCCCTTCTCGAGGCCGCGGCAGACGACAAGCTCGAGCCGGCCTTCCGTGCCCAGGCGCTGACGCTTCCAAGCGAGTCCGACATCGCTCGCGAACTCGGCAGCAACAACGATCCCGATGCGATCCATCGCGGACGCCACGCCGTGCTTAATGCGATAGCGAAGGCTGGAGAAAAGATCTTTCTGCGGCTTTTCGAAGAGATGGCGATTCCCGGCCCCTATAGGCCGGATGCGGCGAGCGCCGGCAAGCGTTCGCTCAGAAACAGCGCGCTTTCCTATCTCACCTATGCGGAGGGAACGCCTGCCCGCGCGGCGGAGGCTTTCGGTTCGGCCGACAACATGACCGACCTGGCGCAGGCGCTCACGCTGCTTGCCAATCGCTTCCCCGATTCGTCCGAGACGACGGCGGCGCTTGCGAGCTTCCTGACCCGCTTCGACGGCAATCCTCTGGTCATCGACAAGTGGTTCTCGATCCAGGCGACCATTCCCGGCGCCGGAGCCTTGACCCGCGTAAAGGGACTGATGGAGAACCCCCGTTTCGTCGCCACCAATCCGAACCGCGTCCGCGCCCTGATCGGCACCTTCGCTTTCTCCAACCCGACCGGCTTCAACCGCGCCGACGGAGAAGCCTACCGGTTCCTCGCCGAGCAGATCCTGGCAATCGACCCGAAGAACCCGCAACTCGCCGCCCGCATCCTCACATCGATGCGCTCCTGGCGTTCGCTGGAGCCCGTTCGTGCCGATCACGCGCGATTGGCACTCGGGGCGATCGAACGCGCCTCGGCGCTGTCGACGGATGTCCGGGATATCGTCGAGCGCATGCTCAAGGGCTGACGAAAAATGCCGCCACGGGCACTCCCGCGGCGGCGCTTCTCCTTACGCCGCTGATGCGCTGCCCGCAGACTCGGGCGAATCGCATTGAAATCAGAGTATTAAAAAAATCTTATCAACCCTCTGGACACGAAGAATCACTAATGATTCATTAAGTCAGATTCGGGCGAGCGGCGCGTCGAATCACCACGAGGGACTACATGAAAACGATGGCGGACGTGCAGCGGGCAACCGCGGCCGAGGGGCGGCTGCGTTTCAAATTTCCGAGCTTTTCGAGTTTGAAGCACGTCATCCCAGACGAGGCTCGGCTTTCGGTTCAGCCCATTTCGCGGCAGATGCCGCGGGTGGAGCTGGTTCTGAAGCGGTCGATCCCCCTCCTCATTATCGCCTTCCTCTCCGTTGTCGCGGCGTCTCGCATTCTCGGTATCATAGCCGAGCATGGACGAATGGAAGATGGCGCGCAGCAATCGACCGCGCTCATGGCTATGGCGGCGAAGGCGGCCTTGTCGTCCGAGCCCTTCGACTTTTCCGTCAACAACCGTCGGATGGCGGAAACGCGCGTTGGCGCCGTTCTGCCGTCGCCTCAGCTTCGGGCTGATGCCTTCATTCTGCTCGTCGATGATGCCGGATACATCTTCGGCGGGTCCGGACAGGTGGCTGCCTATGTCGGGCGGCGTCTCACATCCGTCCTGCCGGAAACCGCAGCTCTGCGCCGGCTTGGCGAAGACAATAGCGTCATCGAGACCTATTTCGGCGCTGTCCCGCACTATGCTGCGATCCAGCCTATCGGCAGCGAAGGCGCGCTGATCGTCGCGGCCCATTCGCTTGAAAGCATCAACCGCTTCTGGCGTCACGAAGTCTCGCTCAACGTGACGCTTTTCACCGGCATTTCCGCAATTCTGCTCATTATCCTCTACGCCTACTACATGCAGGTGAGACGGGCGCGCGAGGCGGACGACGTCTTTGTGGAATCGAACCTGCGTATCGAGACCGCATTGTCACGCGGACGCTGCGGCTTGTGGGATTTCGACGTCACCAACCGCCGCCTGTTCTGGTCGGGCTCCATGTACGAGATGCTCGGCCTGCCGCCCGCCGGCAACGTCATTTCCTTCGCCGACGCAGCACGGATGATGCATCCGAGCGACGGCAATATCTACGCGCTTGCCCGGGCGATCAGCCGCAGCAACGCCAAACAGGTCGACCAGGTCTTCCGCATGCGCCACGCCGCCGGCCACTATGTCTGGATGCGTGCCCGTGCCCAGGTGGTGAAGACCGCCGCCGGCCGCACTCACGTCATCGGCATCGCCATGGACGTCACCGAGCAGCACCGCCTCGCCCAACGTTATGCGGAAGCGGATCAGCGCCTGGCCGACGCGATCGAATGCACCTCGGAAGCCTTCGTGCTGTGGGACAAAAACGACCGGCTGGTCATGTGCAATACCCATTTCCAGCAGGCTTACGGATTGCCGGACAGCGTGCTGGTGCCCGGCACCGAACGTACCGCCGTCAACGCTGCGGCAGCGCGTCCTGTCATCGAACGCCGTGTCGCCGATCCGGACGGCAGCGGCATGTCCCGCACCACCGAAGTGCAGCTTGCCGACGAGCGCTGGCTGCAGATCAACGAGCGGCGCACCCGCGACGGCGGGCTTGTCTCCGTCGGCACCGACATTACGCTGCTGAAACGCCACCAGGAGCGGCTGCGCGACAGCGAACGCCGGCTGATGGCGACGATCGGCGATCTTTCCTCGTCGCAGAAGAAACTGGAGCGCCAGAAGGCCGAGCTTTCCACCGCCAATGCCAATTATCAGGCGGAAAAGGAACGCGCCGAAGCCGCCAACAAGGCGAAGTCCGAGTTCCTCGCCAATATGTCGCACGAGCTGCGGACGCCGTTGAACGCCATCCTGGGCTTCTCGGAAATCCTGATGAACGGCATGTTCGGCCCGCTGGGCTCGCCAAAATATATGGAATATTCCAAGGACATCCACGACAGCGGCAAACATCTCCTGAACGTCATCAGCGACATTCTCGACATGTCGAAGATCGAAGCCGGCCACATGCGCATCCAGTGCGAAGCCGTGGACCTGAAGCCGCTCATCGAGGAAAGCCTGCGCCTGACATCCGTCGCGGCCCAGGATAAGGCGATCACCATCCAGCGGCGCCTGTGCGACGATCTGAACATGGGCGGCGACCGCCGCGCGCTGAAACAGGTGATGCTGAACCTCCTGTCCAATGCCGTGAAATTCACCAATGAGGGCGGCAAGATCGAATTGCGGGCGCGCCGGCTGGAGAAGGGCGTTTTGCTCACCATCGCCGACACCGGCATCGGCATACCGAAGGAATCGCTCAACAAGATCGGTCAGCCATTCGAGCAGGTGCAGAGCCAATATGCAAAGAGCAAGGGCGGTTCCGGCCTTGGTCTTGCCATCTCCCGCTCGCTGATCACGCTGCACGGCGGCACCATGCGGATCCGCTCCAAGGTCGGTGAAGGCACCGTTGTTTCGCTGCACATTCCAGACCTGCCGTTTCCGGTCGCCATGAGACGGTCTGCCTGAAACCGACCCACTGGCCGAGGCGCGGGAGCGGCAGGGTCGATCCTGCCGCTCCCGCGTCCGCACCGTAGAAAGGGTCAAAGGTCGCTTGTGATATCGGAATTTGTCAGCCAGCCCAGAACAGGCTCGTCGGATTTGCCGTTCTTGGTGACAAAGACATCCTCGCATCCCTTCACCGCCAGCATCGCGGCGCGCGCATCGGCAAGCGTGGCGTCTTCCTTGACGAAAACGAAGCGCTTGGCGATCTCGCCGATGGTCTGGTCACCCGCCTGATGGCTGAGCAACTCGGTAAGGCCTGCTGCGGACGGGCTGCCTGCAGGTGCCTGCCCCGCTTCCGCGAGTCTGGACCGGTCGGCGATGAACCGGTTGAGCGTGCTTTCATGGATCACGTATTTGATCGTACCGCGCGGCGTAAAGATCAGAACCCGCGAGTAACCTTCGCCGACAAGCGCTGTCAGATCGCCGACCAGAATTGCCTTTTCGTCCTCTCCCTCCTTGAGCTGGAGGGCCTTGATCGAGGCCTCGGGGTTTCATCGCCTGTCGCACTGGCGTTTGAGCCGGGCGCTGCTCCGGCGTCAATCTGTCGACAATCCGATTGACCGCCTCATTGGCCTCCTTGAAATTCTCCCGGGTGAAATAGAATGTCAGGATAGTTCCCACCCAGGTGCCGAAAAGCGGCGCAAGCACATTGAAGACCTCTCGTCCGGGACCAGTCACCTGGGCAAGCGACCAAAAGGCAGTCAACAACAAGCCGAAGAAGGAGCATATAAAGACCAGTCCCGCGAGGTGGTTCTTGAAGTTCCTTTCCCACCATCCTTCGGCGACTGCAATTCCGCCCTCACCTGCATTCCCCATTGATCCCTCCACAAAACAACCATCGAGGGAATTATGCATCTTTAAATAGATCTTAAAAGGTGTAACAATTTATAAGGGAATTATCCTTTCGATACCACAACCTTCTGAAATATTGTGCGCACAGCCGTGGACAGACGCTTGACCTCGCCCTCAAGCGTTCCGATGTCCGGGCAGTCGCCGGCGCGGCAGATGCGTTCAACAAGGCCGGTCGGAGCATCGCCCGGATCGAAAGGTCCGTCGACGCAAAGCCGGATGATCTGGGACAGTTCCGTGAAGAGCCTGAGGCCCTCCAGGCAGGCGTCGAGGTCGCCGGGTGTCATCAACGTCTCGCCCACCGCCTTCAAGGCCTCTCCGGTGCTGAGCCCATAGGTATCAGCCGTGAGGCCCTTTGCCGGCGCGATCAGCCTGAGATATTGCGCAATGAATTCGATATCGATCAGTCCGCCGGGGATCAGCTTGAAATCCCAGATGTCGCGCGGCGGCTTTTCCTTTTCGATCAGTTCGCGCATTTCGGCCACGTCCGCCGCGACCTTTCCGACCTCCCTTTCCGCCGCCAGCACATCCCGTATAACGCCCCTCGCCTCGTTGACGAGACTGGCCTCGCCACAGATGAGCCGCGCCCGCGTCAGGGCCATATGCTCCCAGGTCCAGGCCTCCTCGCGTTGATATTTCCCAAAGGCGTTGATGCGGGTGGCGACCGGCCCCTTGTTGCCGGAAGGCCGCAGCCGAAGGTCAACTTCGAATATGACCCCTTCGGCCATGGGCGCAGAGAGAGCCGCGATCAGGCGCTGGGTCAAGCGCGTGAAATAGCGAGTGGAATCGAGCGGCTTCGCGCCTTCGCTTTCCATCGCCTCGCTGTCGTAGTCGTAGAGCAGAATGAGGTCGACGTCTGATCCGGCCGTCAGTTCGAAGCTGCCGAGCTTGCCCATGCCCATGACGGCCACCCTGCCGCCCGGATAGGTCCCATGCGCAGCTTCGATCTCCCGCACCACTGCGTTCAGAGCCGCTTCGATCAGGAGATCGGCGAGATGGGTAAAGCCGCGTGCAGCCTGCACGCCGGAAATTGCACCGGTCAGGAGCCGGATGCCGATAAGAAAACGCTGTTCGGCAGCAAAGATGCGCAGACGGTCGAGCTGCTCCTCGTAGTGTCTGGCTCCGCTGATAAAAGTCGTCAATCGCTGGGAAAGATAGTCCCGCGTCGGCAGTTCCGTCATCATGCCGGGATCCAACATGCCGTCGAAGACATGCGGCTTGGAGGCGATTATGTCGGCAAGCCGCGGCGCCGACGACATGATCGTGACGATAAGCGCAAGTAGCGGCGGATTGTTGCCGATCAGCGAGAAAAGCTGGATGCCGGCCGGCAGCCCCTTCAGGAAATGGTCGAAACGCAGAAGGGCTTCGTCTGCCCGCTGGCTTTCCCCGAAGGCCTTCAGGAGAGCCGGCATCAACTCGGTCAGCCGTTCGCGCGATTCGACGGATTGGGTTGCCCGGTAACGGCCATAGTGCCAGGTGCGAATGACGCGCGATATGTCGGCTGGCCGCTCGAAGCCCAGGGCCGCGAGCGTCTTCAGCGTTCCCGGATCGTCCTGCTGGCCGGTGAAGACGAGGTTGCCGTCGCCGCCGGAGAGCTTCGCCTCCTGTTCGAAAAGCCGCGCATAACGCTTCTCCACAGTCCGCAGCACCTCTTCCAGCCGGGCCGAAAAACTCGCGGCATCGGGAAAGCCCAGCATGAAGGCGATGCGTTTTAGCTCCGCATCCGTGCCGGGAAGGTCATGGGTCTGCTCGTCGTGCACCATCTGGATGCGGTGCTCGACATCCCGCAGGAACCAATAGCAGTCCGTCAATTCTGCCGCGATTTCGGGCGTGATCCATCTGGCATCCGCCAGCGCCTTGAGCGCCGCTTCGGTTTCGCGGGCGCGAAGCGGTGGCATCCGCCCGCCGGCGATTAGCTGCTGGGTCTGGGCAAAGAATTCGATCTCGCGGATACCGCCCCGGCCGAGCTTCACGTCGTGACCCTTCACGGTGATCGCCCCGTGTCCCTTGTGCACGTGGATCTGCCGCTTGATCGAATGGATATCGGCAATTGCCGCATAGTCCAGATATTTGCGGAAGACGAAAGGCGTCAGTAGCCGCATGAAGTTTTCGCCTGCAGCGATGTCGCCGGCAATCGGCCGGGCCTTGATGAAGGCGGCCCGCTCCCAGTTCTGCCCCCTGCCTTCGTAGTAGATCAGCGCCGCGTCGAGCGAGACGGCAAGCGGCGTCGAACCGGGATCGGGACGCAGGCGCAGGTCGGTGCGGAAAACATAACCGTCAGCCGTTCTCTCCTGCAGGATGCGGATCAGACGCCGCATCATCCGGCCGTAGGTTTCGGAAGCGTCGAGGGGGTCGGCGAGGATGCCGGCCTCCGGATCGAAAAAAACGACGATGTCGATATCGGAGGAATAATTGAGTTCGCGGCCGCCAAGCTTGCCCATACCGAGCACGATCAGACCGGAATCCTTGCTTGGACTATCCGGGTCGGGAGTTTTAAGCTTGCCGCTTTCCTGACCGGCGAGCAAAAGGTGGTCGATTGCGGCGGCCACGCAGGCATCAGCCATCGCACTCAACCATCGGGTTGTGTCGCTTGCAGAAAAGACGCGCGCGAGATCGGCAAGGGCGACCAGAAAGCTCAGGCCTCGCTTCGCGGTTCGCAGCGCGGTCATCACCTCGTTTTCGGAAGGCGTCTTGCCGTCTCTGGGCCGCCAGGCATTCCGCGCTGAATCGACCAGCCGGTCCAATGCCGGCTCCAGCGGCTCGGTGACCGCGGTGACAAGAAGCGCTGGGGAAACGGTCGCTATATCGCGCAGATAGGGCGACAGCGTGAAAGCCGCGATGATGAATTC
The DNA here is from genome assembly GCF_004343065.1 of Neorhizobium sp. S3-V5DH. NCBI lineage: Bacteria > Pseudomonadati > Pseudomonadota > Alphaproteobacteria > Hyphomicrobiales > Rhizobiaceae > Neorhizobium > Neorhizobium sp. S3-V5DH. The sequence goes on along the minus strand of NZ_SMCL01000006.1, from coordinate 188,818 downwards.
CTTGAGCGCGCTATCCGCCTTCAGCAATTCCGCAAGGAGCGGCTCGGTCTTGGCGATATCCCTCAGCCCGGCGGCGACCGATTTTGATTCCGCCTGGTTCAGCGGCCGAATGATCTCCGCCTTGACCGAATCCAGCCGGCTCTGCTTTTCCGCCACGATATCCCTCCTCGAATCTCGCCTTGCCCTCTCCCAATTAGGGCTTCGGCGCGGGAAAGACCATGGTCGCGGTAAGGCCGGGCGCTTCCTTGTCGCTCTCGTCGGTGGCGGAAAGCTCGAGCGAGCCGCCATGCAACTCCATCACCGCCTCGACCAGCGACAGGCCAAGACCAGTGCCCGGTTTCGAACGGCTTTCGTCGAGGCGCACGAAGCGTTTCGTCACCTCCTGGCGCTTGTCGCGGGGAATACCCGGTCCGTGGTCGCATACGGAGAGGCGGAACGATCCGTTCTGCCCCGAAAGCCTGACGCAGATTTTCTTTTCGCCCTTGCCTTCGGCGGCATATTTGACCGCATTGTCGAGCAGATTGAAGATCGCCTGCCCGATCAGCTCGCGATTGCCCTGAACCACCAGTCCCGGCTGCAGTTCGGTCGTCAGGGAAAGGCCCGCTTCCTCCGCCACAGGCTCATAGAGCTCGGCGCTATCGCCGGAAATCGCCGAAAGATCGACTTCGGACATCTCCGCCGCGATCGAACCCGCCTCGACCCTCGAAATCATCAGCAGCGCATTGAATGTCCGGATGAGCTGATCGGATTCGGCAATGATTCCTTCCAGAGCCGTCCGCCGCACATCGTCTCGTCCTTCTGCCAGCGCATCGGCCGCCTTGTTGCGCAGTCTGGTCAGCGGCGTCTTCAGGTCGTGGGCGATGTTGTCAGAAACCTGGCGCAGCCCCTCGTTCAGCTTTTCGATGCGCCCGAGCATGGCATTCAGCGAATCCGACAGGCGATCGAATTCGTCGCCGGACCTGCCGACGGGCAGTCGTTGAGAGAGGTCGCCGGCCATGATCTTCTGGCTTGCCGCCGACATCCGGTCGATACGTTTCAGCGCGTTGCGGCCTATGCCGAACCAGATCACCAGCGCGCCGATGCCCATGATGGTCAGAGCCACCATCAGTGCCCGGCGCACGATGCCTCGGAAGCGTCCGGGATCGCCGAGGTCACGCCCGATCATAACCCTCAAGCCGTTATCCAGACGCAAGACATTGGCAACCGCCATGTGCCGGCCTGGGCGGCTGACTTCCGCATAGGGCTCGTAGCTGAAAGGAAATCCCGTCCAGCCCTGCTCGTCGAGGACACCCGGCTGCACCGAAGCGACATTGCCTGCGAGCATCTCGCCGTTCGGGCCGGCGATCACGTAAAGATTGGCTCCGGGCTGGCGGGCGCGACGCTCGATCATGCGCAGAAGAAGACTGATCCCTCCGCGTTCATAGGCGCGCTGAACATCCTGCACTTCTTCCTGCAGCGTCTGGCGCGTCTGCTGGGCAAGCAGGCGCTCGGACATGGCTGTCACGTAGAAGACCAGAAAAGCAGCACACAGTGCAAAGAGCAGGATATAGAGCGCCGACAGCCGCACGGCCGTCGAGCGGAACATCAGACGGGCACGTGCCAGCAATGAAGCCTACCCCTCGTCCTTGATCATATAGCCCGCACCGCGGATGGTCTTCAGAAGCGGCTTGTCGAAGTCCTTCTCGATCTTCGAGCGCAGCCGCGAGACATGCACGTCAATGACATTTGTCTGAGGGTCGAAGTGATAGTCCCAGACGTGTTCGAGCAGCATGGTCCGCGTCACCACCTGGCCGGCATTCTTCATCAGGTATTCGAGAAGTCGGAATTCGCGCGGCTGCAGCAGGATTTCCTTGCCCGCGCGCCTTACTTCGTGGGACAGCCGGTCGAGTTCCAGATCGCCGACGCGATAGACCATGTCCTGCTCCGGCGCCCCCTTGCGGCGGCCGAGCACCTCGACCCGGGCGAGCAATTCGGAAAAGGCGTAGGGCTTCGGCAGGTAATCGTCGCCGCCGGCGCGAAGCCCGGTCACGCGATCGTCCACCTGACCCAGCGCGGAAAGGATCAGCACCGGCGTATTAACGCCGCGCTTGCGCAGTTCGCTGATGACCGACAGCCCGTCCCGGCGTGGCAGCATCCGGTCGATGACCATCACGTCGTAGGAATTTTCGGAGCCCATGAAGAGGCCGCTTTCGCCATCGCTCGCGTGATCGACCACGATCCCGGCCTCGCGAAAAGCCTTGGTCATGTACGCGGCTGCCTCAAGATCGTCTTCGATCACCAGAATCTTCATGTGCGGCACAATAGCGTCCGCGTCCGTTTTTGCACCATGGGATTCGGCGCCCTGGCGGGAATAACGAATACTCGTTTCCATCTTTGATCCCTTTCAACGGAAGGGGCGCCGGCCGTTGCCGGCGGCGCCCCTTGCTTGGGTCTGGCGAATTGATCAGCCCTCGTTGATCGGCAGGGCGACGAAGCGGCTGTTGCCGCCCGATTCCACCTGGAACAGCGCACGGGTGCGGCCGTCCTTGCGGGCCTGGTCGATCACCTTGCCGATATCGGCTGCGTTTTCGACCTTGCGGTTGTTGACCGACACGATCTTTTCACCGGCCTTGAGGCCGCGGGCTGCAGCTTCCGAGTCCGGATCGACATCGGTCACCGAAAGGCCGGAGCCGTCTTCGGCGGGAGCGACGGTAATGCCGAGATCAGCGAGCGCCTTCTCACTGGACGGAGCCGGGGCGTCCGGCTGCTTCGGTTCCGCGGCGGCAGCCTCGTCGCTCTGGAGGTTGCCGAGCGTGACCGGGACGGTCTCCTTCTTGCCGTCACGCCACAGGTCGACATCGACCTTGGCATTCGGGCCGAAAGCGGCGACGCGCTTGGCGAGATCTCGGGCGTCCTTGATCGGCTGGCCGTTGACGGCGGTGATCACGTCGCCTTCCTTGATACCGGCCTTCTGGCCCGGCGAGCCTTCCTGCGGAGCGACGACGAGCGCACCCGAAGCCTCCTTGAGGCCGAGGGAATCGGCAATATCCTGATTGACCGGCTGGATCTGCACGCCGAGCCAGCCGCGCTCGACCTTGCCATCCTTGATGAGATCGTTGACGACATCCTTGGCAACCGAGGCCGGAATGGCGAAGGCGATGCCGACATTGCCACCAGACGGCGAAAAGATCGCGGTATTGATGCCGACGACTTCGCCGGAGAGGTTGAAGGTCGGGCCGCCCGAATTGCCGCGGTTCACCGCCGCGTCGACCTGGATGTAGTCGTCATAGGGACCGGAGCCGATATCGCGGCCACGGGCCGAAACGATACCGGCGGTCACGGTGCCGCCAAGCCCGAAAGGATTGCCGACAGCCACGACCCAGTCGCCGACACGGACCTTCGTATCATCGGCAAAGGTGACATAGGTGAATTTGCGGCTTGAGGCGTCGACCTTCAGCACGGCGAGATCGGTGCGGCTGTCCTTGCCGACAAGCTTGGCTTCCAGCTCGGTACCGTCGTTCATCACGACGGTGTAGGCCGAGCCGTCCGAAACGACGTGGTTGTTGGTCACCAGATATCCGTCTTCGGAAATGAAGAAACCGGATCCCTGTGCTGTCGGGCGGAGGGGGTGCGGGCGGTTGTCATGACGATCGCGATCACGCGGACCGCCGCGCTCGGCGCGATCCTGGTTGCGGTCGCCTGGGCCGCCAGGCATCTGGCCGCCGAACTCGCGGAAGAACCGCTTCAGGGGATGATCGTCGGGAAGCTGGTCGAAGCCGCGGCCGCCGAAATTGAAGGTGAAGTTGCTGTCGTCGTCATCCGAGGCGACTTGAGTGTTGGATTGAACACGAACGGAAACGACGGCGGGAGAAACGGCCGAAACGACATCGGCAAAGCTTGGAGCCTGCGGTGCGGTAACGGTCACCGGAGCAGCATAGGATTGGACGATCTGCGCCGGGATGCCGCTCGAAAGCATGACCGCCGCAAGACCTGCAACCGTCGTGGTCTGCAGGACGGTCTTCAAAGAGGGACGTTCAATATTGCGCATCTGTTGCTACCTTCTTCTCGTCAGTCATGTTGTTGGCCGGAGGTCCGGCGTGCGGTGGATGACGAGAGATATAGGCGCCCGGAAGTTAACTGCAGATGGCGACCGGATGAAATATTGGTAATGTTCGGGTGACGCGTCGCCCTATTTTTTAAGCAGCTCTTCTATGCGAGCCTGTTCTTCTGGCGTCAGCGCCGCGACCGTCCGCTGGTTCGGACGCGTGCGCACGAAAATGAAGATCGCAATCGCGCCGATAACGAGCAGCAGGATGGGTGCGGCCCAGAGGATCATCGTCTTGGCGCTGAACCGCGGCTTCAAGAGCACGAATTCGCCATACCGGGAAACCACATAGTCGATCACCTGGCTGTCGCTGTCGCCATTCACCAGCCGCTCGCGCACCAGCACGCGCAGGTCGCGCGCCAGTTCCGCACTGGAATCGTCGATCGACTGGTTCTGGCAGACCATGCAGCGCAACTGCGCCGAAAGATTTCGGGCGCGCTGTTCGAGGGCCGGATCGGAAAGCACTTCATCAGGGTTGACCGCAAGAGCGGGCAACGCGCTGAAAACCAGAAAAATCGCGATCAGCAGCCGGCGCATCATTCCGCCGCCTCCAGCGTCGCTTTCACCGTTTTCGCCTTGCGGCTCGGCGCTCCGACCCGCAGGCGCCGGTCCGAAAGGGACACGAACCCGCCCGCCATCATGATCAGCGCACCGCCCCAGATGCAGAGGATGAACGGTTTCCACCAGATGCGCACGACGATGCCGCCGCCCTCCATCGGATCGCCTAGCGAAACATAAAGCTGGCTCAGCCCGAAGGTGAGGATGCCCGCTTCCGTCGTCGGCATCCGCCTCGCGGTATAAAGCCGCTTCGACGACCAGACGTCGGCAATCGCCACCCCGCCGCGGCTCACTGTGAAGTGACCGCGTTCTTCCGTAAAGTTCGGCCCCACCGCCTCGCGCATGCCGTCGAATGTCAGCGAATAGCCGCCGGCATCGACCGTTGCGCGCGGCTTCATCTCGACCACCGTCTCGGTTCCGAACAGGGTGGCGGAGAAAATGCCGAGCACCGTCACGCCAAGGCCGAAATGGGCGATTGCCGTCCCGAATACCGATCGCGGCAACCCGGCCAGCCGGCGAAGCCCGACGGCCAAGCCAACCTTGGAGAAATTCCCGCGGTACCAGAGATCGGCGACGGCGCCGAACATACCCCAGAACCCGAGCGCAAGGCCGAAGATCGCCATCACCGGTCCACCGTTCTGGACATAGTAGAAGACGAGGCCGGCCACGAGGGCGAGCGCCGCGAAGAGATAAAGGCGCTGCAGGGTGCCCAGCAGATCGCCGCGTTTCCAGGCAAGCAACGGTCCGAAAGGTACCGCGACCAGAAGCGGCAGCATCAACAGGCCGAAGGTCATGTTGAAGAACGGCGCACCGACGGAAATCTTTTCGCCGGTCAGGGTTTCGAGGACGAGCGGATAGAGCGTTCCGATCAGGACCGTCGCGGTCGCGACCGTCAGGATCAGGTTGTTCAACACCAGCGCACCCTCGCGCGAGATCGGCGCGAACAGTCCGCCCGCCTTCAGCATCGGCGCGCGCCAGGCAAAGAGGATGAACGCGCCGCCGATAAAGATCGCGAGGATGCAGAGAATGAAGATGCCGCGGGTCGGATCCGTCGCGAATGCGTGCACCGAGGTCAATACGCCGGAGCGCACCAGGAAGGTGCCGAGCAGCGACAGCGAGAACGTCATGATCGCAAGCAGCACGGTCCAGATCTTCAGGGCTTCGCGCTTTTCCATCACCAGGGCCGAATGGAGAAGTGCGGTGCCGGCAAGCCAGGGCATGAAGGAAGCGTTCTCGACCGGATCCCAGAACCACCAGCCGCCCCAGCCGAGCTCGTAATAGGCCCAATAGGAGCCCATGGCGATACCCGCGGTGAGGAAGGTCCAGGCGCCGAGCGTCCAGGGCCGCACCCAGCGGGCCCAAGCGGCGTCGATCCGGCCCTCGATCAGAGCGGCGACCGCAAAGGAGAAGCAGACGGAGAACCCGACATAACCGAGATAAAGCAGCGGCGGATGAACCGCGAGCCCGAAATCCTGCAGCACCGGGTTAAGGTCCTGCCCCTCCGCCGGAGCCGGATCGAGCCGGAGGAAGGGGTTGGAGGTGAGCAGGATGAAGAGCAGGAAGGCTGCGGTGATCCAGGCCTGCACGGCCAGCACGTTCGCCTTGAGGCTATCGGGGAGGTTTCTGCCGAAGACCGCAACCAGAGCGCTGAAGAAGACCAGGATCAGCAGCCACAGCATCATGGAGCCTTCGTGATTGCCCCAGACACCGGAATATTTGTAGATCAGCGGCATCAGCGAATGGGAGTTCTCCCAGACGTTTCTGACGGAAAAGTCGGAAACCACATAGGCCCAGGTCAGCGCAGCAAACGAAAGTGCAACCAGCCAGAATGTCGCCAGCGTGCCGGTTGTCGCGAGCGCCATCATCGCCGCGTCGCCGCGCCGGGCGCCGATCACCGGCAGGATCGCGAGGATCAGCGCGGTGGCGAGCGCCAGAACGAGTGCGTAGTGACCGATTTCGACGATCATTGGCTCGCAGCCCCCTTGCCCTCGTTCCATACGCCGTCGGCCTTCAGCCGATCGGCGACTTCCTTCGGCATATAGTTTTCGTCGTGCTTGGCCAGCACGCTGTCGGCGACGAAATTATGGGCGGCATCGAACGTGCCTTCGGTCACCACGCCCTGCCCTTCACGGAAAAGGTCGGGCAGAATTCCGGTATAGCTGACCGGCACGTTGCCGGTGCCGTCGGTGACGGTGAAGCTTACCGTCGAGCCCTGGCCGCGCTTTACGGAACCTTCCGCCACCAGACCGCCCAAGCGGATCCGGGTGCCCGGCTTGACGTCGGTCTTTGCCAGGTCGGCCGGCATGAAGAAATAGGCGACCGACTGGCTGAAGGCGAACATGACCAGCAGCACGGCAACGATGATGAAGCTCATCCCGCCCGCGATCACCGCCAGCCGTTTCTGCTTGCGAGTCATTGCGTCACTCCCTTGGGCGCCGAACCCTCGACGGCAAGCCCTATCTCGTTTGCCAGCGCCACCAGTTCACCCGAGGACGGAAACTGCTTCAGGCCGCTCTTCAACGCTTCCTCGGCCTTTTCCTTTTCGCCCAGCACCGAATACGAGCGCACCAGCCTCACCCAGCCTTCGAGATTGTCCGGGTCCTCTTTCAGCCGGGCGGCGAGGCTGTCGACCATGCCGCGGATCATCGCCTCTCGGTCGTCCTGCGCCATCGCTCCGGCTGCCGCCATGTCTTCCTGCGTCGGGTTGGCGAGCGCCGGCGCCCCGCCGGTGGCGGCATCCGGATTTGTTGCGACGGTGCCGCCGTTCTTTGCGATGTGCTGGTTGACGAGCTGCATCCAGGGGGCCTCTGGGGGAGATTCCTTGGCGATCGCCTCGAAGACGGCCCTTGCCTCGACCATGCGGCCGGCCTGTTCGAAACCGAGCCCAACATAAAACCGGGAGCGCGGATTTTTGGGATCGAGCTTTACGGCTTCTTCGAATACCGAACGCGCATCCTCGGTCACGATGCCGTCATTGGTGGCGATGAGAGTCTCGCCAAGACCGGCGAGCCGCTCCGAGCTGGCACCGAGCAGACGGATTGCATTGCGATACGCCATCTCGGCATCGCCAAGCCGCATCGTGCGGAAATAGATCGGCGCCAGCAGGTCCCAACCGGCGCCGTCATTGGGGTTCTGCGCCAAGTGCCGCTCCGCCTTGGCGACGAGCAGGGCGATATTGTTTCCCGGATTGGCGAGCCGCGCTTCGAGCGGCTGGTCCGGCAGGTTCGGGTTGCCGAGAGCCAAATAAAGACAGAGCCCGACAATCGGGGGAATGACCGTCACGATGGCGGCGACCAGCGCATGGGATCTCTGCTTCGGGGCTTCAGAACTCGCTGCGCCATCCTCACTCGCCGCCGCAAGCAGCCGGCGACCGATCTCGGCGCGAGCATATTCAGCCTGCTGGGCATCGATGAGCCCCTGGGCACGATCGCGCTCCAGTTCCTTGAGCTGGTCGCGGTAGACTTCGACCTCACCGGCGTGACTTGCAGGCGCCGCCATGCCACGGCGGGAGAAGGGCATGATCAGCACGGCTGCAACCGCCGCCGTCAGAAGCGCTAGGATGATCCACAAGAACATAATGGCCCATTACTGCAACCACCGGCGCATTCCAACCGCGGAGCCGGCGTTGACGCAAATTTGAGGCGTTTCGCCGCAAGTTATAACGCCGATATGGCACCGGAAGTCGCCCGTGGCCATGACATAAGTCAAAGATGGGGTCAGGTCAGCGGCGTCCAGGTCCCGTCCGAGTTGCGGCAGGCAGCACCTCGTGCGGTCATTTCGCGCCCTCCGGCCGTCAGCGTGTGGCGATATTGCCGGCAGTTCTGTCTTCCTACCTGATAGGGTGCATTGGCTATTACCTGGCCGCTTGCATCATCGCCCTTCCAGGGGATGGTCTGGCCCCCTGCGGCAGCTTCAAGGGCGCGATATTCCGCCTCCAGGGCGCGGGAGCGGTCGCTTGAGGAAAGTTCAACGCCGGCGCGGCCGACAATCCCACCCTGCAACGCGGAGATATAGGATGCCGAAGCGGAAGGACGCGGCGAAAGAAGCCCGCGCGATCCTCCCTTGTCGGCACCGGACGACGTACTGCAGCCTGCTAGCAGACCGGTTACGACAGCCAGGGTTAGGATGTTTTGGAGACCTTGGGATCGCATGTCAGAACCGGCTCATAAGTCATCTTCATTCAGGAATCGATCCGGGAGTGCTCCCGTCCCGGCATGGCATCATTATGGCATTGCTGGGAAACTCGCAGATCCGCCGATCGTTCAATTTCCCATTTTAGCGGAGGGAGATAGCCACGTCCCAGTCCACGAAGATATAGCAGGCAATCTATCCGTCCATATTGCGGCGCACTGATTGCCGGAATGTTGCGCATCCGTCACACTGGCGCCCCCCACCGAGCCCATGATCTTTCAGCTCGCATCCTTCGTCACGCCCGGCAGAAGCAGCTGGGCTCTCAGGCCGCCACGCAGGCCTCGGGTCAACTCGAACCGACCCTGATACTCGCCGGCAATCTCCCGGACGATCGAAAGGCCAAGCCCGGCTCCCGGCTTGCTTTCATCGAGCCTCCTGCCGCGCTTCATGGCTTCGCGGATCTGGTCGGGTTCAAGTCCCGGTCCATCATCTTCGATTGCCATTTCAAGCCAGTAGCGGCGTGGCACCTCGGCTTCCCTGCCAGGCGGAGCGGCAGCCGTCGCTGCGGTGATCCAGACACCCGTCTTGCAGAAGCGTGCGGCGTTCTCAAGCAGGTTGCCGATCGTTTCCTCTACGTCTTGCTGCTCCATCGCAAGCGCCATCCCGGGCGGGAAGACGGACAGATGGAATTCTTTTTCGGGGTTCAATCGGCGAATCACCCGCACCAGCCGCTCCAGCACCGGCTCGACATCCGTACGGGCGAGCAGGGATTCGCGCTGGGCGGCGATGCGAGCTCGGTTCAGGTAGGACTGTACCTGCGCCTGCATCGCCTCGGCCTGCGAACGAACCAGGTCCGACTGCACCCTCTCAAGCATCCGGGATTCATTCAGGAGAACGGCGATCGGCGTTTTCAGCGAATGGGCGAGATTGCCGACCTGCATGCGCGCCCGCTCGACAATGCGGCGGTTGCTTTCGATCAGCGCGTTGATTTCGTTGGCGAGCGGCATGACCTCACGGGGGAATTCGCCATCCAGCCGCTCCGCCTCCCCTCGACGCACCATTTCAAGCGCGCGGCGGGCACCCACCAAGGGCTGCAGCCCGTAGAGAATGGCGAGGCCGTTGACGACGAGGCTTCCGACACCGAAGACGGCGAGCGCGATATAGAGGCTGCGGGAGAATGCGCGGATGTCATCTTCCACCACACCGAGATTGCCTGCCACCCGGAAGCGGGCGGCACGGCCTTCCCCATCGAGCACCACCTCAGTCTCCGAGATCAGCAGATGGTTTCCGAAGGCGTCGGTTGCCGGATAGAAGCGCTCGTAGCGATTGTTGAACGGCACTGCCAGAATCGAAGGCACGCTGATGTTGGAGGTGCCGAGCGAGGATGAGGAGAGCGGCCTGGCAGCAAATGTGCCGAGCGGTTCGATGATCCAGTACCATCCCGTCTCCGGCTGTGAAAAACGCAGGTCGCCAAGTTGCGGGCTGCCGGAAAGCTGGTTGTCGTCGCCGATCGTGATCGAGTTGATGACGTTATAAAGCTGCGCCCTCAGAAGGTCGGTGAAAGCGCGCTCCGCCGATTGCCGATAGAGCTGCGAGATGACGATCGAGATGACCACCAGCGCCAGGGCCGACCACAGCGTCGCCAGCAGCAGCACGCGGGCTGTCAGCGACCTGGGGCCGGTCGGAAGGATCCTAATGCGCATCTGTCGGCGCTTGCATCCTGTAGCCGAGGCCCCGGACCGTTTCAATGAGATCGACGCCAAGTTTCTTGCGGAGCCGGCCCACGAAAACTTCGATCGTATTGGAATCGCGGTCGAAATCCTGGTCATACATGTGTTCCACTAGCTCGGTGCGGGAAACGACCTGACCCATATGGTGCATCAGGTAGGAAAGCAGCCGGAATTCGTGCGAGGTCAATTTCAGCGCCACGCCGTCCACGCTCGCTTTCGAAGCCTTGGTATCGAGTCTCACAGGGCCGCAGACGATTTCCGAGGAGGAATGACCGGCCGCGCGCCGGATCAGGGCCCGTACGCGCGCCAGCACTTCCTCTGTATGGAAGGGCTTGGCCACATAGTCGTCGGCACCGGCATCGATACCCGCTACCTTGTCGCTCCAGCGGTCGCGGGCGGTGAGCATCAGAACCGGCATACCCTTGCCTTCGGCCCGCCATTTCTCGACCACGGTTATCCCGTCCATGACAGGCAGGCCGATATCGAGGATAACAGCGTCATAGGGTTCGGTTTCGCCGAGGTAATGTCCTTCCTCGCCATCGAAAGCCTGGTCGACCACATAACCCGCCTCCTTCAATGCATCGGACAACTGCCGATTGAGATTGACGTCGTCTTCGACCACCAGAATGCGCATGCACCGCCCCTCGAATAATATGCCGGCAGATATATCAGATAATAAGCCTGCCGGATCCGCCTACATTGGAACCCTTACGGTTACCTTGCGCGGCCTTTGGCTGCCGTTGCCCTGGACGAGCACGGTCACGATGCAGGTCTGGCCGTCCGAGGAAGGCTGGGCGGAAAGAAGCTGGCCGCCCGTCTCCCGCACGACGCGGGACGCAGCCGATCCGCAATCGCTCGCAACGAGCAGAAGATAATCGCGCGCAGAGGCGTTTTCCGGCTGAAGACCGGAAAAACCGGCGATGCCGGCGGCCAGTATTGCGATGATCGGCAGTCGCGCCATGATTTAACGTTTCCACTCGCAGACAAAACAGGATTCATGTCCAAAGCATGTGATGAATTATGTAGCCAAAGGCTGCTGAATGGCAAATGAATGGTCCGTAATGCTTCCCTTCAGGCGGCTATTTTCCCCTGATTCCAGTTGCGGCCCTGAGCCGCCCGCTGATTGCCAGAAGCCCGCCGGCAACACCCGCCAAGGTTACCGCAATGTTGGCAAGATCGGCCTGCATATCTGCGCTGAGCTCGATTCCCTTGATCTGCAGAAGCGATGAACCGACCGCTATCAAAGCACCCCAGACAGTCTTCGATTGATACCAGGCTTTCATATCATCCATGTTCTCGTCTCTGATTTTGATTGTTCAGGGTGAAGATGCCGAAGAAGGATCGGCAACCGGTATCGCTCCCACCGCAAGCTGGCCGCGAGAGGAGAAAAACGTCTCCGCGGCGTAGCTTGCCCGAGCAGGCTGCTAGTGGATACCGCCCGCGCCGAGCCGAAAGGCGGAAGCGTATTCGCTGGGCGGGCAGCCGATCCTTTGGCGGAAGGCGGTGCTGAACGCACTGGCTGACTTATAGCCAATATGCTCCGCGATTGTTTCGAGCGACTGGCCGCCGCGCAGCAGCGCATCTTTGGCAAGTGCCATTCGCCAATTCAGCAGATATTCCACGGGTCCGAGGCCGACCGTCTCTGAGAAGCGACGCGCGAAAACCGAGCGCGACATGCCCACCTGCCTAGCGAGTTCGCCGACCGTCCAGCCGCGGGCCACATCCGCATGGATGTGCGCAAGCGCCTGAGCGAGTTGCGGCTGCGCCAATCCAGCGAGCAGGCCCGCATGCGGCGACCAGAAGGCCTCCCGACGCAGGGTCTCGATCAGCATCACTTCGATCAGACGGCAGAGAATGGCGTCCCGCCCGGGCCGGATGTCCTCCGCTTCCTCCCGCAGGATCGAGGCGAGAGCGCGCAATCGCGCCCCTCCCTGCTCCGAAGCCGGTACGTGCACGACGCGTGGCAGCAGCCCGATCAGCAACTCGGCATTGGCTTTCTCGCATTGGACAAGACCACCCAGGATTCGTGTCGTCGGCCCACTTTCCAGATCGCCGACCCGCATCTCGCCATCAACGTAATGACGAGCCTTGAAGGCTTCATCAGACAGCGCCGTCTCCACGCCCGGGCTGCTCAGGAATCGGTCGTTTATCGGCCTGACCGAGAGGATGTAGTCGCCTTCGCGCAGCTCAATAAGCCCCGCCTCTTCTGCCTCGAAATAGCAGCCACCCTCCGTCACAAGATAGAATGTTGGGGCCGGCTGTTCGGGCACCTGGACACCCCAAGCTCCGCGGCCGGACATACTCCCTAACAGCACGGTGCTGGGCCGTAATAACCCTATAATATCGGTCAGAGCATCCATTTGGGACGATCCATAATGAAAAGAGGACTATCCGTTATAGAATGCTTCCCTGTACAAGGATAGGTCCAGCCCCATTAACAATGGAGCCTCACATGACCAAAACCGTTCTCATCACCGGCTGCTCCTCCGGCCTCGGCCGGATGACTGCCATTCATTTCGCTTCTCAAGGCTGGAACGTCATCGCCACCATGCGCAAGCCTGAACCGGAACTCGCGGAAAACCATCCCGGCCGCGTTCTCGTACACCCCCTCGACGTGTCCGATCGCCAAAGCGTCGACACCGCAATCGCGGCCGGCGTGGAGCATTTTGGTGGTCTCGACGCCATCGTGAATAACGCCGGGATCACCATGCTCTCCGTCTTCGAGGCGACTCCGGCAGAGGCTTTCCGACGCATATTCGAAACCAACGTCTTCGGAGTGGTGAATGTCATTCAGTCGGCCCTTCCGCATCTGCGCCAGCGCGCCAGAAGCACGATCGTCAATGTCAGTTCCGGTGTTGGCTTCGCTGCCGTGCCGCTGCTCTCGGCATATGTGGCCTCCAAGCACGCCATTGAGGGGCTCTCTGAGTCCCTCTCATACGAGCTGGAATCACAGAATATCGGAATAAAACTGGTTGAGCCGGGCGCCATGCGGAACACCAATTTCACCGCCACGGGCATGTCTGCTTCGGAGGCGGCCGTCGTGCCGGAGGGGTACAAAACCTATTTCGATCACGCCCTTCAGTCGATGATCAACTATCCTTTTGCCTCGACCGACGAAAAGTCGGTCGCCGAGGCGATCTATGCTGCTGCGAGCGATTCGTCCGGTCGCCTTCGTTACGTGGTCGGCCCCGATGTTGAGGAATATGCCCGCCTGCGCTGGTCCACTTCGGAGGATCACTATCTTGCCGAGATGAGCCGGCTGACGGGGCAGAGTGCTTGGCGCGAAATGGCGAAGTAACATCACGCCGACAGCCGCCGGACCGGCAGCCGTCGGCACTTCCCGGTTCAAACGACGAGTTCGACCGCCACCTCCGCCGGAATGCCGAGCGGCACCGCCCGGCCGATCTGCCGGCGATACGGCCCCCGTTCATATCAGGTGGCGGTATTTGCCCTACCTCTGGCGCTTCCCATATCTGCCGGCCACCCCAGCCAGAGCGCCAAGCACCCACCAAGCGCAAAGGCTTGCCGCTGCCGAGCCCGCCAGGATAACCTTGGAGCCCGACAGCTCCCCTTCGATACCGAGTTTCGTCGTCAGCCAAACGCCCATCGGCTCCCCAAAGATCAGACCGAAGCTCATTCCGGTCAAAAACCTGCTCGCAGCTTCGCGGCAGGTCCTCGGCAGGAGGTAGATCAACGAAATGCCGGCGCCCGCAGTGGACCCGAGAATCGTCGCGATGCCGACGCCGGGCTCGCTTCCGAGGTCAGTCATTTTTAATCTTTCTGTTTTAGGATGAACACATAAGAGCCGACAGGGCTCGATAGCCACTATCGGCTCTCTCGGCCTCCCTTCGGGGTGGCCGCTTCTGTTTTTGCCAATCGTCAGAAGAGCTTGGCGCCGCCGGCTCAAAGGTTGATTCCGCGACTTCAGAGGCGGTCGACGCTACAAAAAATCGACTCGTCCCCTCATAGGCGAGCCACGGCACGGCGGCGGCCGCTTCTGCAATCATTCGCATCGCCCGATAGGCGACGGGGTTCTTCATGAAGCCGGTCCGCGCCAGCGCCGCATAGGAGAGCCCTGACCAATGCGCCGCGCCTTCGCCCGCGACGATCGCAAAGCCAGCCGCCATCTTCGTCGCGCGTTCCAGTGCTTCAGTCCTTTCTGCAGGCACGGCTTTTCGCCCGCCCGTGGAGGCCCACGGCAGGTGGAATGGCGATTTCATGTTCAGAACCTCTAGGTTTTTGTGAAGTCCATCTTCAGACGAGGACCGCCGAACTCAGAGCGGGCGTTTCGCGGCTCTGTCGACGTCGTAGTCGGCCGCAAGCCGCATCTCCCGCACCGGCCGCACCCGGTCGATGGATTCCTGGTAGATCGGATGCGCCTTGTAGGCGGCAAGCGCCGCTTCGTCCTCGAATTCGCCGTAGACCACAAAGTCCACCTGGTTGCCGAGCTGATCGACCTTGTTGTTGATGCCGATCTCCAGGAGGCTCGCATGCGGTATCCGGGTCAGCAGCGACAGCCCCGAAAGAACAGTATCCCGGTCGTCCTCGCTGCGTGCGGTAAAAAAGACGATATGGCGGATCATGCGTCACTCCGGTTTTTAAAGGCGGGGCGTCGGCTATCATATCTCCGCCCGCTTCCCAAGTGTGCCGAGCGCCGCATGGAAGATCCTGCCATATCCGGCAACCAGTTCCGCCCGTCATTGCCATTGATGATCCGCCTTGCGCCGACCCACTCGGCTTTCTCCGCTGAAAAATAATGATCGAGCCTGCGGCCGGTAAAACCGCCGTGCCGCATTCCCTCGATCAGGATCGTCGCCGCGACATCCTTTTCCATCGCCCGGGACGGATCGGCGACGAGGTCGATCCCGGTCACCTTCGACATGGCCTCGTAGTCCCGCTTGTGGGCGAGCTGCACCAGCCCGCGCCACAGCCAAATCCTGCCGTCGGCGTCCGGACGCCAATAGGGCGTCTTCACCGAAGCCAGCCGGCCGGCGGAAAACGCCCTGTCCAACCGTCCGATCGCCGCCGCGTCGCTTGCCGCCCGCGTCTCGCGCACCGGCTGCATGGTGGCCGCCGTCTCGTGAAAGGCGGTCGCCAGCACATAGGCAAGTCCGTTGGGGCCGCCCTTGGGGCACACGCACCTGCCAAAGGTCGAGAATCGCGTCGAGCCCCTCAACCTGTGCTGCCCGGATTTTTCCCTTGATTAATCTTGTGCGGATGAAATCGAGGAAGGCAGCGCGGTTGCGCGGCATTTTGAGCTTACCTCTTTACCGTGTCCCGAAGTTTCAATCGGTTTAGAAAAACTAAATCGTTTTAAGCCTTTAGGCGCCGCTTTACTTTTCTCTAACGCTATGGAACCAACGAACATCTACGACGTTCACGTCGGCTTTCTGATGAACAAGGAGATCATGATGATGCCGCAGCCGGTACAGGCCGTCCCTTCGAAACAGATCCCACAGCATGTCGTCGAGCGCATGGAATCGGAGTGGAAGCAGATCCGCGAGAGCGCTCCAAAACCGGCCGATACCCGCCGCTAATCCCCTTTTCATTCACGCGGCCGCGCGTGAGATGCCTCGCACGCGCGGTTCGCCATGGCCCTCCAGCAGGAGTGCCGTCAACGCCCAGACCAGCGCGCCGAGCCGGTCGGGCGCCCGCCCCGAAGACAGCCCGTCTGGCCCGAAGTCGCACATCTGATCCTCGAGTTCCGCAAATCGTCCCGCATGGGCCACACGACCCTGCTCGTAGAGCGCCGCCACCGGTTCGGCGCGCAAGTATTTTCCCCGCGTCGCCCTGACAATCGTTACCGGCAAGGCTGCGTCGACACTTCTCAACGTCGCCGTCACCATATCGCCGCCCTGGTTCACTTCCGCCACCACCCGGTCGGCCTGGAAGCGCGAATAGGCCTTGGCAACGGCATGAGCCCGACCCGCCGAGCTTTTTCCCTCGACCGAACAATCGGCGAGCACCACCGCCCGGCCGCTTGCCTCAAGCCCGGCCACAACGATGCCGCAGCATGATCCCTCGCCCGAACCGGCCAGAGGATCGACCGCCACGACAATGCGCTGCAGCACTCCGCCCGATCAAAGTCTCGAAATCATCCATGGCCGATAAATCCGATGCAATTTCTGGGCGCGCAACGGCATCCGCCGCGCTCCTGTCGAACGCGCCGGTTCCCGATGCCAATCTCCCGAAATGAAAAGACCCGGTGTTCAGACCGGGCCGATGACTGAAGCCTCGCACCGGACATCCGCTAAGGCTCCCCACCGGCGCAATTCTTCGACTATGCCAAAAACCTATCAAACCACCGTCACGCCGTCAAGGATTATTTTCCTATCTTGGTGAATTTTTCCTCACGTCCCGCAGAACGTCTGCGTCACCCGCTCCTCCGGCTTCGGCGGCGTCGTCAGGTCGGCGAATTCCGGCCGTTCCTCGAAGGGGTGTTCGATCGCCGCAAGCAGCCGCTCGAAATAGCTGAAGTCGCCGTAATTGGCAGCCGAAAGCGCCTCCTCGACGCGGTGGTTGCGGGGAATGAGGGCGGGATTGGCCGCGCGCAGCGCCGAAGCTCGTTCGCTGCCCTCTTGCATCTCGCCGGAGAGACGCTCGCGCCAGGCCGAAAGCCAGTCGCTGGCTTTGGGAATAGCGGCAAAGCAGGCAAGGAACGCTTCATCCTCGCCCTCCGCCGCACCGGCGAGCCGCCGGAAGGCAAGGGTGAAATCCGCCTCCCCTTCCTGCATGGCGGAAAGCAGCGCCTGGATCAGTTCGCCGTCGCCTTCGGCCTCGGAGAAAAGCCCGATCTTCCTGCGGAAAACCGCCAGCCATTCTGTCTGAAACCGCTCGCCGAATTCTTTCAGCACGCCGTTTGCAGCCTCCACCGCCTTTTCCTCGTCGGCGTTGAGCAGCGGCAGCAGGCATTCCGCCAGCCGGGCGATGTTCCACTGGCCGATCCCAGGCTGGTTGCGATAGGCATAACGGCCCATCTGATCGATCGAGGAAAACACCTTCATAGGATTATATTCGTCGAGAAAGGCGCAGGGGCCGAAATCGATCGTCTCGCCTGATATCGTCATGTTGTCGGTGTTCATCACCCCGTGGATGAAGCCGGCGCCCATCCAGCGGGCGATTAGCGCCGCCTGCCGCATGGCCACCTCCCCGAGCAGCGCCAGATGGGGATTTTCGCGCCCTTGAAGCTCGGGGTAGTGGCGCTCGATCACGTAGTCGGCGAGTAGCTTGACGCCGTCATTGTCGCCCCGGGCAGCAAAGAACTGGAAGGTGCCGATCCGCACATGGCTTGCCGCCACCCGCACGAAGACGGCCCCCTGCTCGACCCGTTCGCGATAGACCGGCTCGCCGGTCGCGACTGCCGCAAGGGCCCGGGTCGCCGGAATGCCGAGCGCCGCAAACGCCTCGGAGAGGATATATTCGCGAAGCACGGGTCCAAGTGCAGCACGCCCGTCGCCGCGGCGGGAAAAGGGTGTCGGCCCGGCTCCCTTCAACTGAATGTCGCGGCGCACTCCCCTGCGGTCCACCACCTCGCCGAGCAGGATTGCCCGCCCGTCGCCGAGCTGCGGCACGAAATTGCCGAACTGGTGGCCCGCATAGGCCATGGCGATCGGCGCGGCACCCGGCGGTACGACATTGCCGGCAAGGATCGCCGCAAGCCTGGCGGGATCGGAAAAATCCGCCTCGATGCCAAGTTCCTCCGCCAGCTCCTGGTTGAACTTCAACAAGACCGGACCGTCCACCGGTTCCGGGTAGACGGACGCGAAAAACCTGTCCGGCAGGCGGGCATAGGAATTGTCGAACTGGAACACCAAAAATGTGCCTCCTCAGGGCCGCCGCGGCCCCGTTTACTCAATATGGGTAACCTCCCCTGCCGAACAAGGAAATGACACTTTTGTTGCGCGTTGGTGGTAGATCGAGCGGGACTGTCCAGCGCGAACAGGCGTCAAGTAAAACCTCCGGCGGACGACCACCTCACCATTTGGATTAGTTATAATTCACTAAAACCTATGTAATAATTGATTTACATCGGGTGGATCCCGGGTAAAGGCGTTGTCGCGTTGGAGGGGATGAGTATGAGAAAAGTTCTGTTTGCGTTGACCGCCACGGCAGTCCTCGCGCTGAACGGGGGCGCCGCCCTCGCCATGGGGGGTATTGGATACGGCGGCGGTCATGGCGGCGGTGGCGGAGGGGGTCCCCGGGGCGCGCCGTTTCCGATTGCGGCACTTGGCCTGCCGCTCGCAGCCGGCCTTTTTGCCTATGTCATACTCAAGCGTAGCAAGAACTGATCCATCCGCTGCATCTTTACTTTCCAGGGCTACCCTTCTCCTTGAAAGAGAGCGCCTAGGTCCCCTCTATTCGAACCTTGTACTGTGCGCCTTCGGCAACGCTGTTTTCGAAGATATCCGCAAGGTGTTCGTTGAAGACGGCATCGTGTCCGCACTGCTCACGGGCGGAGGCGTTCACCCGGTACTCTTGTTTTCGGTGCTGTGGGTCGCCTGGGCGCTTTGGAAGATGCCTCTCGAAAGCCGTCTGCCGCTCTGGGCGGAAAGGTTGGTCATTGGCCTGGTCGCCCTTCTTCTCTATCTGCCGCTGACCTGGTTTTCCTGGGTCGCGCTGACCATCCTCGGCGGACGGGTGCTTCTCTCCGACCGCAAGCTCGGCACCCTTTCGATCTATCTGACCGTGCCCAAGTTCTGGGGCCTCATCCTCGTCATGGCGATCGGCACGCCGGTCCTGACCATCGATGCCTATGTCACGGCACTCGCCGCGGGATACGAGAGCAGCGCCAATTTCGTCGTTCCGACGGACGGCAACGATCCGGTACTCATCCTGTGGGCCTGTTCCTCGTTCCACGGCATTTCCTACATGCTTCTGGCATGGTTGGCGTTTTCGGTGGTGAACAAGGTCAGCCCGCTTCGGGGTCTCAACTGGCTGGCGGCGGGCATTGCCGGCGTCGTGCTCATCAACTGGATGCGGCTGTTCGCAATGATCCGCTTCATGGACCTTTACGAGCCTTTGCATGACGGCGTCGCCGGAGAAGTGGTCGGCCTGCTCACCACCTTCTGGATAATCGGCCTCGCATCGATGGGTCGGAAATCTGCGGTGCGCGCATGATCCGCATGTTTATCGTTGCCGTCCTGCTTCTGGCCCTTCCGCTCGTCCTCAAGGAAAAGGCCGGAGGTCTGCGCGATCTTGCCTCAACACGATGGCGCGAAGGCGTCGCAAACGAGGAAGTGCTGACTGCCATTCAGACGTCAGGCATGTCGGTCAAGGTCGGTCCGAACGGATCGGAAGGAACGGCGCAAGCGGCCGGTTGCGAGCTGCTGTTTCAGCCTGCCGATCCGCGCGGACAAAACCTCGGTTATCTCATCGAGCTTTCCAAGGAATTTAACCGCCTGTCATTCCTCTACAAGGGGAGGCTCCACGACGAGTTTCCCTATCTGAACGCGCTCACCCGGCATATCCTGTTCATTCTCCTGAATGCCGTCGGCATCGATAATGACTACCGGCCGGTCATCGGAGTTTTTGAGAAGGGCGCCTGCGGCAACCTCGACCCGTTGCGCCAAATCTGAAACCCGGGTTTCCGGGCGTCAGTTGCCTTTCAGCCTGACGCCGAAGCCGAACAGGAAGGTCAGCAGCGCGCCTGCAGCCGCCGTGCCGTAAAGCCAGATGGCCGGCCCGCCTGCCTCCCCGCCGTCGAGCCGGGATACCAGGCCCGTGGCGGTCGCGATCATTCCGGCAAGACCTGCGCCGATCGCGTAACCGGCAGTCGAAATCGTCGGCAGCAGCGCGCTCGCCAGATCCCGCTCCGCAGTCTCGGCCGCCTCCATGGCGGCCTGGTTGATGCTGGCCCAGGCCAGGCCGAAACCTGTGCCAATCGCGATCTGGCCGAAAAGCAGGAGCCCCAGGGAACCGTACGCAAACGATGTGGCGAGCGCCAGGAAGCCGAGGAGCTGGAACAGGGCACCGCCGCGCATCCAGGCATGCCGCGCTCCCAGCGCCACGATGCGGCTGGCAGCAACTGCGACCACGCTCCAGGTGAGTGCCATGCTGACGACGAGGTATCCGACCACCGCCGGCCGGAACCCGAAGACCGCGTCGATCATCACAGCCATGTAGACGCTACCGACCGAATGGCTGGTCGACATCAGAAACAGCACCCAGAAGCCGTTTCCGAGTACCGAGCCCAGCCGGAAGGCTCCGGCCGGAAAAAGCCTCGCACCGATCTTTCCGTCGAGCTTCAGGGCCGGCAGAAAAAGCCCCGCCCCGGCGGCGATCGCCACAGCCTGCATGGCGCCGTCGGTGGCGACGGAGGAGAGCGACAGGACGAAGGAAGCGGCAAGGCACAGCCCGATCGTGGCGAAGGAAAGCGGCATGGGCGCCGCCTCCGTCACACGGGGCCTTGCAACCAGCGTCAGGACTGGCAGAAGCAGAACGAAGGGCGCGACGGCGAGGAACGCCGCCCGCCAGGAATAGGCCTCGGTCAACAGCCCCCCTGCGAGCGGCCCGGCAATCGCCGCCACCGCCCAGACGATCGCTTCGACGGCGAAGACCTTGGCGATGAGGGCGGAGGGAAAGTTCGCGGGGATGAGGCTGTAGCAGATCGCCACCACCAGCCCGTCGGCGACACCCTGCAGGAGACGCCCCGCCATGATCCAGGAAAAGGCGGGTGCGGCAAGCGCAAACAGTCCGCCGACGGCAAAGAGGAGGGCAGAGATCATCAGGCTCGCCTTCACGCCGATTCGGTCCCGGAATGCCGCCGCTCCGGTGCCGCCGGCAATCGAACCCAGGAAATACAGCGTATAGGCCCAGCTGAAATAATCCGTGCCGCCGATCTCTCGCGCCGCCGGCGGCAAAGCCGCAACGATTGCGAACTGGTTGAAGGCATGAAGCCCGATCCCGGAGGAAATCAGTGCCAGCATGGCACCGTCACGGCCCCGCAAAAGCCTCGACCAACTCGTATCCATATCCTGCAGCACACCCGTCTCCATGTCCGTTATTACGATGCGCGGCACGCTACGACCTCAAGCGCAGTTGAGGTCAAGGCGGCAGGCGAAAATAAAAACAGCGCAATTTCAGAGACTTAAAATGTATCGTCAGTTTCGGCCTTTTGTTGTATTTTAGCTACAGCTTTGCAAGCAAGTCGCACTACATCAATATCATCATCAACCGGAGGGAATATCCATGAAGGCTATTTTCATTCTCGCCACGACGGCCGCCATGACCGCCTCTTCCGTTGTCTATGCCGCGGATGCGGTCGAAGCGGTTCCCGCCGCACCGGAAGCGGTGGAAATGCCGGCTGCGTTCACCTGGTCCGGCCCCTATATCGGTCTTCATACCGGGTATGGCTGGGGAGACGGCGATGCGATCGTCGGTGGCTCCGACAGCTTCGACGGCTGGAGGTTCGGCGGTTTTGTCGGCTACAACTGGCAGTTTTCGAGCGGTTTCGTCGCGGGTCTCGAAGGCGACGTGAACTATGACTGGAATGAGAACAGCTATGCGGGCGGCGTCGACATCGGCACCGGCTTCTCCGGTTCAGTGCGCGGCCGCGTGGGTTATGCCATGGATCGGGCGCTCATCTTCGCGGCCGGCGGCTGGACCGCCACCAATGCCAGCATCGATGGCGGCGGGTTCGATGATGACGACACTCTGCACGGCTGGACGATCGGCGGCGGTATCGACTACGCCTTCACCGACAACGTCTTCGGCCGTATCGAATACCGCTACAACGACTTTGGGGAAGGCGATCTCGCAGGCTCCGACTTCAATTTCAACCAACACATCATCAATGTCGGCATCGGCGTGAAATTCTAATCGCACCACGTTGCGACCAAAGCCGCCGGAACACGCTTCCGGCGGTCAAGGGACGTGGTTTTCTTCAACACCATCGCCCTCAGGACGCTCAGCGCTTCGCCATCTGCTCGCGCAGGCGCTCGTGCTGGTCCACGATTTCCGACGTCAGGACATCGGCAAAATCCTCCATCTCGTAGAGAGGCCGGATCTCGATCTCGCTCGGGCCCGGCATCGGATTGGGGCAACGCTTGACCCAGGCGACGGCCTCGTCCATGTCCTTCACCTGCCAGAGCCAGTAACCGGCCACCAGTTCCTTCGTCTCCGTAAACGGGCCGTCGATCACCAGCCGATCGGCACCGTCGAAGGCAACGCGCTTGCCCTGGGACGAGGGTTTCAGGCCATCGCCGGCCAGCATGATCCCGGCTTTCACCAGTTCCTCGTTGAACTTGCCCATCGCTTCGAAAAGCTCAACGGTCGGCATCACACCGACTTCGCTATCCTTGGTCGCCTTGACCATCACCATGACACGCATCTTGCTCTCCTCTTGCCAACCGGCCACCTCGGCCGTCTTGCGAAAGACGGATGAAACCGGCCCAAACCGACAAACGACACCAAATTAAACTCAGCAAAGGGTCAGATGAAGGCTCGGGGCGTCACCTTGTGACCGCATATTGCGCGTGCCATCATAAATTCATGACAAGACTCAGCATCGACCGGATTGAAACCGCCGTTCACAAGATCGACAGCGTCTTTCAGAACACGCCCCAGTATTTTTGCCCCCATCTCAGCAGGGTTTTGGGATGCCGCGTCGTATTGAAGGTAGAGACGTTGAACCCCGTCCGGTGTTTCAAGGGACGCGGAACAGAAACGGTGCTGGCCAATCTCGAAGCCGCCGGCGGTCAAAAGGCGGTGGTCTGCGCAAGTGCTGGAAATCTTGGCCAGGCACTCGCCTATAGCGGAAGGAATAGAGGTTTCGGCGTTACCGTCACAGCCTCATCCGCTGCCAATCCCTTGAAGATCGAACGCATGAAAGCATTGGGCGCGGCGGTCGTTCTGGTAGAAGGCCAGATCGAAGAAGCACTTGAAGCTGCGCTTACGCATTCCCGAGAAACAGGCGCATTCCTGGTCGAAGACAGCAAAAACATCGATACCTGCGAAGGAGCAGGGACAATCGGTCTGGAACTCGCCAAACTGCCGTTCCCGCTGGATTCCGTCCTGATTTCGCTTGGCGCCGGGGCGATGGCGACAGGTATTGGTTTTGCGCTCAAAAACCGTTGCCCGGACACGACGGTTTTGTCCGTTCAGCCTCAAAATGCGCCCGCGTTGACCCGATCCTATCTTGCCGGCGCGGTCATCGATTCCGGGCCGCCCCACACGATCGCCGACGGCGTGGCCGGACGATACGTCATCCCCGATGTTTTGACGGATATGCTGGAAGTCGTGGACGATGCGCTTCTGGTCGAGGAAGACAGTATCGTCGAGGGCATGAGGCTCCTCTACAGTCACTCCGGCCTGATCGTCGAACCTGCCGCTGCTTTGGGTATTGCCAGCATTCTCGAAAACCCGGGCCATTTTCGCGGGCAAACCGTCGCGACAGTCCTGTGTGGAAGCAACGTCGCGCCACGGGATTTCGAAAATTGGGTGAATCATTGAAGCCATGAGCAGCCGGCTCGGTGGCCGCCCTTTGCTTTACTGAAAGAATCGCCAAATCTACTTTATTCACGAGATCTAAACTTGGCTCCGCAATGAGATCGGATGTATTTATCCACAGAATGGTCTGAAATCGACAATGCAAGCCCCTATATGGGGGATGGATTTTCTCCCCGCGCTCCCGTTTATTGCGCAGATCGAATTGAGGTAACGAGGCACCGCGACGTGAGCGCCATAACCGATCTGGTAACCGAACTCGTGCGATCGGCAAATGAGCTGGTGCGGCTTTCCGACGTGGGAAAGCGGCAGTTGTTAATCCGCGCCAGCGAGAAGATCTTTGACCTGGAGGAAGGCGCCTGCTTTGCGGGCACCCACAAGGAGATCGTCGATCTCCAGTCCATTTCCCTGACGCTCGGGATAGGCAAGATCACCAACGACCAGCTTCAGGCCAATCTGCTCGACGCCGCCGGCGCACTGAGAATGCTGCATATCGCGATCGACGGCCGGCGGGCATGAGTTCAGGTGCGATCAGGCAGCCACCCGTTCCGGGCTGTAGCCTGCCTCTCGAATGGCTTCCTCGGCCTTTTTCGCATCGCCTTCGACCGTGACCTTTTTGGATGAGAGGTCGACCGTCACGGCGGCACCCGGCAACGCTTCGTCCAGCGCTCCGCGCACGGTCTTTTCGCAATGGCCGCAGGTCATGTCCGGTACGGTGAAAACAGCAGTCATTTCAAGATTCTCCTTATCTCACTAGATATCTTCTGCACCTTCCGATGAAGGGAAGGTCAAGCGGGTTGTTTCGCCTTCTTGCGAGGCGTCGGCGCAGGTGCGTCGCCGGCAAGGTCGTCGAGGATCGGGCAGTTCGGCCGCTGATCGCCGCCGCAGCAATGGGCAAGATGCTTCAGCGTCTTCACCATGCTCTGCATCTCGGCAATCCGGCGCTCCAGATCGGCGATATGGGCGGTCGCCACGTCCTTGACGGCCGCGCTCTCCCGGCTCTGGTCCTGCCAGAGTTTCAGAAGCGTCTCAGTCTCTTCGAGCGAAAAACCGAGGTTGCGGGCGCGTTTGATGAAGCGCAGGACATGCACCTCCTCCTCGCCATAGACGCGGTAGTTGTTGCCTGTGCGGCCCATCGGCCGGATCAGCCCGATCTCCTCGTAATAGCGGATCATCTTGGCCGAAACGCCGGATGCTTCGGAAGCCTGGCCGATATTCATTTCTCTTCTCCAATCGTGACGGTCTTCAGCCTGAGCGCGTTGCCGAGCACGAAGACGCTCGACAGCGCCATGGCGCCGGCGGCGATCATCGGCGACAGCAGCCAGCCGAAGGCGGGATACAAAGCCCCTGCCGCAACGGGGATCAGCGCCACGTTGTAGCCAAAGGCCCAGAACAGGTTCTGCTTGATATTGGTCATGGTCGCGCGGCTCATGGCGATCGCCGCAACTGCGCCGGAAAGCTCGCCGCCCACCAGCACCACGTCGGCGCTTTCGATCGCCACATCCGTGCCGGTGCCGATCGCGATGCCGATATCTGCCTCGGCTAGTGCGGGAGCGTCGTTGATGCCGTCGCCGACGAAGGCGAGCTTCCTGCCGCCCGCGCGCATATCGTGGACCGCCTTTACCTTGCCCTCGGGCAAGACTTCGGCCACGACCCTACCGATACCGACCTGACGGGCTATGGCTTCCGCAGTGCGGCGGTTGTCGCCCGTCACCATGGCGACTTCGATACCCATGTCATGCAGAGCCTTGATCGCGTCGCGGCTGGCGGGCTTCAACGGATCGGCAACTGCGATTGCAGCCGCGACCTTGCCGTCGATTGCGGCATATAGCGGCGTCTTGCCCTCGTCTGCGAGGCGCGCTGCAGCTTCGGCAAAGGCTTCGACCGAGAGGCCGAGCTTTTCCATGAAGCGGTCGGCGCCGACCGCCACTCGGCGGCCGTCCACGTCGGCTTCGATGCCGTAACCCGTGACGGAGTTGAAGTTTTCCGCCTTCGGCACGGCAATCCCCTTCGCTTCCGCCGCCTTGACGAAGGCGTCGGCAATCGGATGTTCCGATTGCGCCTCGACGCCGGCGACGAGCTTCAGGACGTCGTCCTCGGCAAAACCTTCTGCGGCGACGAGGTCGGTCAGTTCGGGCCGGCCCTTGGTGACCGTGCCGGTCTTGTCGAGCACCACGAGATCGACATTGCGCAATTCCTGCAGCGCCTCGCCCTTGCGGAACAGCACGCCGAGCTCCGCCGCGCGCCCGCCGCCCACCACGATCGAGGTCGGCACGGCAAGCCCCATTGCACATGGGCAGGCAATAATCAGCACGGCGACCGCATTGACGAGCGCGTGGGTAAGCGCCGGGCTGGGGCCGTAGAAGAACCAGACGGCGAAGGTCAGCGCCGCCAGCACGATCACCGCCGGCACGAACCATGCGGTCACCCGGTCGACCAGGGTCTGGATCGGCAGTTTCGACCCCTGCGCCTGCTCGACCATGCGGATGATCTGCGCAAGCATGGTATCGCGGCCCACCTTGTCGGCACGGAAGCGGAAGGAGCCGGTCTTGTTGATCGTACCGCCGACGACGCTTGCTCCTGCCGCCTTTTCGACCGGCAGCGGCTCGCCTGAAATCATCGATTCGTCGACATTCGACTGTCCGTCGATCACCGTGCCGTCGACGGGCAGGCGTTCGCCGGGGCGGATCACCACGATGTCGCCCGCAACCACCTGGTCTGCCGGAATATCCATCGTCTGGCCGTCACGCTCGACGCGGGCAGTCTTGGCCTGGAGGCCGGCGAGTTTCTGGATCGCCTCGCCGGTACGTCCGCTGGCGCGCGCCTCCAGCAGCCTGCCGAAGAGGATCAGCGTGACGATGACCGTCGCCGCCTCGAAATAGACGTAGCGGGCGCTTTCCGGCAAAAGATCGGGAGCAAAGGTGGCAACCAGCGAATAGCCATAGGCTGCCAGCACGCCGACGGCCACCAGCGAGTTCATCTCCGGCGCGCCGCGCAACAGCGCCGGCAGGCCGAGCCTGAGAAAACGGAAGCCCGGACCGAAGATCACCGCCGTCGCAGCCAGGAAATAGAGGTAATAAAGGTTCTGCGTGTCGATGACGCCCATCAGCCAGTGATGGAACGGGTCGTAGAAATGGCTGCCCATTTCGAGCACGAAAAGCGGCAGGGTCAGCACGAAGGCGATCGCCAGATCGCGCTTCAGTACGCCCTCCTCACCCTGATGCATATGCATGTGGTCATGCCCGCCGGCGGAGGCGGAATGATCGTGGCTTTCCATATGCCCCGCATGCTCTGCCTGGGCATGATGATGGTCATGTCCGGCATGTTTCGCCGCCAGCGCCGCAGGCAGCATGCCGGCATCGCGCATGGCATGATCCATGGCGCCGGGCGGAATCTCGTAGCCCACCTTGCGGATCGCCTTTTCGAGATCGTCCGGTGAAAATCCTTCAGACGATTGCACCGTCAGTTTCTTGGTGGCGAAATTGACAGCGCTGCTGTCGACGCCCCGCACCTTGGCGGCTGCGTTTTCAACGCGGCGCACGCAGGAGGCGCAGGTCATGCCGTCCACGGGTATGGTGAAAGGCTCGGCGGGATGGATGTGGTTTGCGATCTGGTTCATGGGCGGAATCTCCCTTTCTTCGCGGGATGTCTCACTGTCCCGCCCTATGTGGAGCTTCCCATCATGGGAAGGTCAAGGGGCAATAAGATTTTCCGTTCGCCGGTCTTTTAGCTCCACTTTGACCTGCGTTGGTTGCTGTCGATCAATGCAGATTGAGGGAGATGTGGATTATTGGAAGTCTGGAGGTGCGAACATGCTGCCATTTTCCCGCGAGCAATTCATGTCCGTGTTCGTTATCTACAATCAGGCCATATGGCCGGCGCAGATCGTTGCCGAGGTTTTGGGGCTGGCAATCATCTATGCGATCTGGCGGCAGATAAGATGGAGCGGCAATTTCGCCAATCTGGGCCTAGCCGTAATGTGGCTCTGGACGGGGTTATCCTATCACTTCGCTTTTTTCAGCGGCATCAACAGCGCTGCGTTCATTTTCGCCGCCTTCTTCGTCCTCCAGGGCCTGCTGTTCCTGTTGGCTGCCGCCCTCAATAATCCGCAATTCGGGAAGGTGCCGCCGATCAGGGCCTATGCCGGCGGCCTTCTGATTTTCTACGCGATTTTACTTTACCCCTTGATCGGAGTTCTCCTCGGGCATTCGCTGGTCGAGTTGCCGAGTTTTGGCGTTACCCCGTGTCCCCTCACGATTTTCTCGTTTGGGGTCCTCTTGTTGGCGAAGCAAAGGGTGCCGATTTGGCTTTTGGCCATTCCCCTATTGTGGTCGGTCGTCGGAGGAAGCGCTGCGCTCCTGTTGAGTGTTCCTCAAGACTGGATGCTGCTTGCCAGCAGCATAACGTCGCTGATCCTGATGAAAATGACTATCGGAAACAGGGGCGAACCTGCCAAAGGTGCGTCCTGACCCAAAGCCGCCATTAGGCTCCTATGCCGTATCCCCGCTGCCATTGATCGAACCCGGAGCGGAGAGCCCCGACAGCAGAAGCACCAGTTCCGCCTGCCTGGTCGTGCCGGTCTTCTGCATGATCCGCTTCAGATGCGAGCGGGCGGTTTCGAGCGAAATGCCGAGCGAAGCGGCGATCGTCTCCGTTGTCTGCCCCAGCGCGATGCCTCGCGCCACCCGGGCTTCTGCCGGCGTCAGGTCGAAAAGACCGGAAAGGACCCGCATGTCCGGCGCGCCGACCTTGCCCACCTCCGTCACGGCGAGCACCGCCATGGAGCGGGAGAAGATGTCGCGGGCCGCCCGGCGCACCGGAAGGAGATGCAGGATGAGCGCCGGCGCGCCGTTGCGTGGCACCATCGGAAGGGACTGCACAGTGGGAACAGCCCGGGCGCGGTAACGCTCCAGGGCTTCGTTAAACAGGGCGCTCGCCCCGCCGCTCTCGAATACAAGACGGTTACCAGCGCCGGTGCGGATGCGCGGGCTCAAACTTTCCATTTCGGGATTCATGGCGATCGCCTGCCCGCTATCGCCTATCACGGCCGCGGGCAGCCCGAGCATGGAGAGCGCCTCGGTCATCGAGCGCGCTTCGTTGAAAGCAAGCCGGGACGACATGTAGGCTGCCCGGGCCAGGTCCGGCTTCAGCGCGTTCAACCGTGCCAATTGCTCATCGGAAAAGTGCCCGCGCCCCTTGGCTTGCATCAGGATGATTGCGATCATATGCCCGGTCGGCTCCTGGAAGACGCAACCTGCTTCCCATTCCATTCCATGAGGGTGCAGGAAAGCGGGACGAATGGGGTCCTGCTCGTATTCCTCCTTCGTCAGGATATCGATGTCCCTGCCGAAGGCGAAGGGCGATCGCTCCAGCGCCCGTTGCGCCCGGATATTGGTCAGCCGAAGTTTGCTGTTGGCGAATTGGCGAAAGGCTTCGGCAATATTCCTGCTGGTGACGTAGCGGTGGGTTCCATGACCGTCGACTGTGAAGATGGACGCGGTGGAGGATCCGATTTCCGCAGCGAGCCGCTCGCAGGTGTCAGTCCAAAGCTCGGGAACGAGAGCCGCCTCATAAAGGTGGTCTGCGAGCGTGCCGTCTGTCGTCATGGAAATGCCGATCTATTACCCTTGCCCCACGCAACAAGTATTATCTGTTGCTAAACAAGAAACATATACGTCATTTGCATGTACGAAATTGCCTTAAGTCAATTCTGACCTACCGTCAGAGGCCAATCAACAAGATAGTCTTCGAAATCGTCGACATCGACTTCTTCCTCGCTCACCGTGCGGCCGCGAGCGGAAATGCCCGCCTGATGCACGGTTTCGGGATCTCCAGAGACGAGCGGATGCCACCAGTAGAGGTCCTCTCCATCCCGCACCAGCCGATAGCCACAGGTCGGCGGCAGCCAGGAAATATCATTGACCGTCTCCGGCGTGAGCTGAATGCAATCCGGCACCGTCGCCTGGCGGTTGTCGTAATCCTTGCAGCGACAAGTCGTTCCGTCGAGAAGCCGGCAGGCGACGGAAGTGAAGACCACGTCCCCCGTATCCCAATCTTCAAGCTTGTTGAGACAACAGAGCCCGCAGCCGTCGCAGAGGCTTTCCCACTCGTCTTGAGTCAGCTCATCAAGCCGCTTGGTTTTCCAGAAAGGCATGTCCGTCATCGATGAAACATCACTTTTGCGGCAGAACGGAACAAATCGCCGTATCTGCATTTTACCTGTTGCGAATTGGCTATCGCGCATCAACCATTTGTCAGCTATTGCTGAATAACGGTGAGAGGCTCATGCTCTTGATCCCTGCAGGGGACGGCGTCAAGCAAAACTCATCCAGAACAGGCGGGGGAACTCCAAGGTGCAGGAAGAGCCGCAGGACGAACCAAGACCATCCGGCGGTCGGCCGCGCCGGAGGCGCCATATCCTGCTGCGCATCGATTCCTGGATCGACTCCACCGTCTGGAACCTTGGCTTCAAGCTCGGCGAAATCTGGGAAGAGATCACCATCTTCTTCCGCCGGTTTCGCGTGCGCGGCTGGAAGCGCCTCGGCTTCGAGCTTGCCGGCGAGGCCATGACGCTCGGCACGGCCGGTTCGGTGGTCGTGCTTGCACTCGCCCTGCCCGCCTTCGAGGAAACCAAGGAAGATTGGCGAAACCGTGGCGACTTCGCCGTCACCTTCCTCGACCGCTACGGCAATACCATCGGCCATCGCGGTATCATCCATGAAGATTCCGTGCCGATCGACGAACTGCCGGACCATCTGATCAAAGCCGTGCTGGCAACCGAAGACCGGCGTTTCTTCGACCATTTCGGCATCGACTTCCTGGGCCTTGCCCGCGCCATGAGCGAAAACGCCAAGGCCGGCGGCGTCGTCCAGGGCGGCTCGACGATTACCCAGCAGCTTGCAAAGAACCTCTTCCTGACCAACGAGCGCTCGATCGAACGCAAGATCAAGGAAGCCTTCCTGGCGCTATGGCTCGAGGCGAACCTTTCCAAGAAGGAGATCCTCTCCCTTTATCTCGACCGCGCCTATATGGGCGGCGGCACTTTCGGCGCGGCCGCGGCTTCGCAATTTTATTTCGGCAAGAACATTACCGAAGTGAACCTCGCAGAATCCGCCATGCTGGCCGGCCTGTTCAAGGCGCCGGCCAAATATGCCCCACATGTCAACCTGCCGGCGGCACGCTCGCGCGCCAACGAAGTGCTTTCCAACCTGGTTCAGGGCGGGCTTATGACCGAAGGTCAGGTCATTGCCGCCCGCCGCAGCCCGGCGACTGTGGTCGACCGGGCCGACGTCAATGCGCCGGACTATTTCCTCGACTGGGCGTTCGACGAGGTGCAGCGGCTCGCCGCGGCCGGCAAGCTCAAGGAGCATTCCGTCATCGTGCGCAGCACGATCGACACCGGCCTCCAGCAGGCCGCCGAGACCGCGATGGAATCGAGCCTGCGCGAATATGGCGAAAGCTACAAGGCCAAGCAGGGCGCGCTTGTCATGATCGAGAACGGCGGCGCCGTCAGGGCCATGGTGGGCGGGCGCGACTATGGCGCAAGCCAGTTCAATCGTGCAGCAAAGGCGCTTCGCCAGCCGGGCTCCTCCTTCAAGCTCTATACCTATTCCGCGGCCATGGAGCACGGTTTCACACCCGAATCGGTCATTTCGGATGCGCCGATCACCTGGCGCGGGTGGTCTCCGCAGAACTACGCCCGTTCCTACAAGGGCAAGGTGACGCTGCTTTCGGCCATGGCGCAATCGCTGAACACCGTGCCAGTCCGGCTCGCCAAAGACCATCTCGGCACCGATGTGATCGTGCAGACCGCCAAGGCCATGGGCATCGAAACGCCGCTCAGGAGCGACAAGACCGTCCCGCTCGGCACGTCGGAAGTTACCGTTCTCGACCAGGCGACCGCCTATGCCGTGATGCCGGCGGGCGGCATGCAGTCGCGCCGCCACGGCATTGAGCAGGTGCTGAGTTATGGCGGCGAGGTTCTTTATGACTTCAATCGCGACGAACCGCCGGCCCGGCGCGTGCTGTCGGAGAAGGCAATGTCGTCCATGAACCGCATCCTGACACAAATCCCGGTGATCGGCACCGCCAGGCGGGCCGCCCTAGACGGCGGCATTGTCACGGGCGGCAAGACCGGCACCTCGCAGAGCTACCGGGACGCCTGGTTCATCGGCTTCACGGGCAACTACACCACCGCCGTCTGGTTCGGAAACGACGATTTCACCTCGATGGACAACATGACAGGCGGCTCTCTGCCGGCGATGACCTTCAAGACGGTGATGGATTACGCCCATCAGGGCATCGAGCTTAGACCCATCCCAGGCATCGAAAATCCGCTGCCGACCGGCGATCACAAGGGCAAGGAGGTTGCGAAGAAGGAAGGCGAGGCTCCCGGCCTGCCGGCGCTTGTCCGGCCGCGCTCGCTGTCGGCCGAATCGACCCGCATCCTCAAGCAGATCGCCGCCAAGCTGAAGGCCGCCAGCCCCCTCCTTCCCGCCAAGGTGGCCGATGCCGGCATTGTCGGCCCGGCCGGCGACGACGCATCCCGGCCATCCCTCGCAGCCACCACCGCCAGCACCGAATTGAAGCGGTAGTCAGGCAGCGGGGGGCCTCTTTGCCCATTCCCCCCCGGCAGAATCAATGCTAACCCTCTGACACAGCTGTTCCCGAGGACCCAAGCAAACCCGTGTTTCGTGTTCCCATCCTCATCGCGATCGCACTTGCCATCGCCTTCGGCGGCGGGATCTGGTCCACCCTCGTGGCACTCGATGCGACCGTGGGTTTCGGCGCTATCAAGCTCGGGCCCTGGGAGGCCTTTCCGGAGGTGCAGACGGCGGCGGCCGACCCTTACGCGAAATCGCACAGGGCCAATGGCGGCAGGCTGCTTTATGCCAGCGCCGAAGGTCTGGTCTTTACGGCCACCGTCGATGAAACGGGCGCGCGCCTTTCCGGAAACTGCACCTATAAGCTGACGGGCCACACGCCTCAGGCGCGCCTCTGGACGTTGTTTGCCGCGCCCCCGGGAGGCGCACCGCCTTCGGCACAGTCGGATTTGCCGACGGCGCTCAACTCCCGCATCGTATTGCGCGATGAGGCCGGTAGTTTCGATATCGCGCTTGCCGCAACCGCCAGGCCCGGCAACTGGCTCGCCGTGCCCCCAAACGGCCCCTTCCGTCTGACGCTGACGCTTTTCGATACTCCGACCGCGGGCAGTTCTGGCCTTATCGACCTCACCATGCCGCGCATCGAAAAAACCGGGTGCGGCAATGCTTAGATCTGGGCTCGGATTTAGGCCCAGATTTGCCCTTCAGGTCATCTTTGCCATCGTGACCGGCCTTGTCGGGGCGGCGCTGCTGCATCTCATCATCGTGCTGCTGCTGCCGGAATTCAGCGAGCGGGACGCTTATACGCGCATCCTGGCGAAGGGCGAGATTCATCGCTTCTATCGTCTCGGAGAAAAGGCGGACCGGACGGGGCTTGCCAAGGACGACCCGTTTGTAGAGGTGGCCGTCTGCGCTTTCGATGTGGCGGACGGTCCGGTGCGTCTCACCGCGGCCAACAGCGGCGTGCCGTTCTGGTCGCTGGCGATCTACGATCAGTCGTCCAACGAAGTGTTCAGCATCAACGACCGCACATCCGCCGGCGGAGGCCTGGACCTGGTGATCGCCACGCCGGTGCAGCTCACCACGCTGCGAAAATCGCTGCCCCAGGCGATATCACAATCGATCCTGGTCGAAACGCGGCAGGCCGATGGTTATGCCGTGTTGAGAAGTCTCGCACCGCAAAA
Organism: Neorhizobium sp. S3-V5DH; assembly: GCF_004343065.1. Taxonomy (NCBI): domain Bacteria; kingdom Pseudomonadati; phylum Pseudomonadota; class Alphaproteobacteria; order Hyphomicrobiales; family Rhizobiaceae; genus Neorhizobium; species Neorhizobium sp. S3-V5DH. Next base: position 155,085 of record NZ_SMCL01000006.1, on the reverse strand, counting down.
GAGCTTTGCGGATATAGCGTCGCAGTTCCTGGACAAGGCAACCTGTACGCCGTTCGAATGGCGCACCAGAAGCCGCTTCTGATGGAACCATCTCTTCGAAAGGTCAGTCGGCGCGCACCGCGTGATTTTCCGCCTTGCGGTCCATCCGGTCGTCGAAGCGCTCGTAGCGCACGCCGGTAAAGAACAGGAGCTGACCCGCCTCTTTCGCTTCGCCGATCTTGATCTGCGGCCGGCGGGGGTGCTCGCTGCGCCATCTGTTCAATATTACGATCTCTGCCATGCTCGCCTCCGTTTTCGGAATTCGAGACGGATGAAGACGGATCGATCTCACCCTGCCCTCTGAATGGGGCCGACGCTTCCGGGAACCCCGGACATTCGCGCCTTTCTCGTCAGTGCGCTTCTTGAAAAGCGCAAGGACATTTCGCCATAAACGGCCGGTTCCGCCTGAGCCGGCCGGGAATGGGATGGCCCTCAAGACTTACATGAACGCGAGGGCCACCCGGAACTCGAAGCCCCGGCAACACACGCCGGTTAACCAGAATTTCGCCAGAACGACCTTAACAGTGAGTTAATGCTAAAATAGCACTTACTACCGATGCTTACCTGTTGTCTGCAGCCAAAAACACAGACGCGGCTGCTTTTCGGCTCCGCTTTCGGGACAACCAACCACCAAAAAATGACAGGCGTATCAAAACGACCCGTCTTCACCGACCGTTAACTCTCATAGCGTTACCATCCGGTTAAACCAAGGCGTCCCGCGAAGCAGTTGTCTTCCCATCTGCATGAGCGATGCGGCGCCGCCGGGAGTTCCCCAGGAAAGGTACGATGACAGCATCAGGCAAGCCCAAACGGCCCACCTGAAGGCTTCACGGCACCTCATGAGTTGTATTTGCGTCTATGTGAGTTTGCCTGTGACGAATGAGTTCCGCGACCTCGAAAGGCCCCGTGCCATGCGTAAGAAGGATGTGGTGCTGATGGCCACCGTGACTGTTTTTGAAAGCCTGCCGCATCCGACGCGGTCAGAGCTTCGACAGTTCGCCGAGCTTTTCGCGCCGCTCTTTTCCGCGTCCTCCGAGGAAGCCCGCCGCGAGGCCGTCGCCGCGCTTTCCCAATGCAAGAACGTGCCGCCGGCCGTCGCCTTCTTCATCGCCAGCCAGCCGATTTCGATCGCAGCCCCTTTCCTCACCTCTTCGAGCTGCCTCTCCGACGAGACGCTGATCACCATTGCCCGCACCCAGGGCGAAGCCCATGCACGGGCGATCGTCCGCCGCGAAGCGCTGTCGCCTACCGTCATCGACGCATTGGTGGGGCTGCGCCATAACCGTGCCGCCAGACCCGCCGAGACGCCCGCAACGGAAGCGACCACGGCACCGGTCGTGGAGGACATCGCAACCGCCGAGCGGCTGGTCCGCGAAGAGGGCCTGCGCCAGCGCATCAAGGCGCTTGCCAGCCATATCGACCGTCCGGCTCACGACCGGCTCGGCCTGCGCAGCTTATCGCCGATCCAGGAAGCCCTGCTCGTGCGCTTCGCGCGAGATCGGGAGGCCGGCCTTTTCGCAACCGTTCTCGCCGATTCCCTTTCGGCAAGCCTCTGGCTTTCCGAGCGCATCATGCTGGACATTTCAGGCCAGCAGCTTGCCACCACGCTCAAGGGCCTTGCGATGCGGGGAGAGGACGCGATCTTCATCCTGCAGCGGATCTACGATCATCTCGGCAGCCATGAGGATGGCGTCACGCGCGCTGAAGCGCTGTGGACGATGCTCGATGAGGACGAATGCGGCAGGCGGATCGAAGCCTGGCGCCGGGCCGACAGTTATACCTATGCGGAACCGAAACGGCAGCCGGCCGCGGCCAACGAGATGCAAGAGCACGAGGCCGAACCCCGCATCCTGCGCACCAGCGCCAGCCTCCGGCGCGCGGCGGCCGGCGTCCACCGGGCTCGCTAGCCCAAGATCAGGCCGGCTTCACCACCTCGAAAAGATCGGTAACGTCTTCGGTCTCCAGTTCCACGAGCCAGAGGTCCGGATCGAAACGCAGCTCGCGCGACAAGATCTCGCGGACCGCGTCCGGCTCGGCCTTTTCCGCCCTCACCTCGAATTTGCGCTGCCCGTCGTCCTCGCCGAAGAAGTTCTGCGGTGCCGGGGCATAGAGTGTTTCCGACCCATCGCGAAAGCGATGGCGGATGAAGATGGCGCCCGCTTCCTCCGCGCCTTTCTTCTCGACGGCGGCAAAACCACCGAGCCCGAAGACGCGGCGGATCAGGGCGGAGACGAAGATATGGGATTTCAGACGCATTCCCCCTCTTACGGCGGTTCATCGCCCGACGCAAATGAGGAGGCGTATTTTACCCGGGTATAATATTGCAATAATTTAATCCGGGTGATATTGCGGATCTCAAATGAGGAAACCGATATGACCATTACCGACAGAAAAGCGGCAATCGCCGCCTACAAGAAAAGAAAGGCGCCCGCGGGCATTTATGCGATCCGCTGCCTCGCCACCGACCAGCAATGGGTCGGCCGGGCGGCCGATCTCGACAAGATCAGGAACCGCATCTGGTTCACGCTTCAACACGGCAGCCACGGAACCAAAAGCCTTCAGGCCGCCTGGAACGCTTACTCGGACGCGGACTTCGAGATCAGACGGCTGGAGGAGATCAGCGAGGAACTGACGGGTTATCTGGAAGACCGGACACTGAAGGGCCGCCTTATCCACTGGGCTTTCGAGCTTGGAGCCGAGGCGGTCTGAGGCCTTTCGACGCCTGCACGACCTCGACCGCTCCCCCTTTCCTTTCCTGCGCCGCACCATAGTTAAAGCCTCGTGCCATAAGGCATTGTCTTCAAAAAGGAGTTGGGGCTTGGGTACTTCCGTCCTGATCAGCATTCTGATCACCTTCCTGGTGATCGTTCTGGTTCTCTATCTCATCGCACGCCTGCCGATCGACGGCCGCGCAAAACAGATTGCGCGCATCATCGTCATTTTGATCGGCATCATCTCGCTCCTGAAATATCTCGCGGTATTCTGATCCCGATTGCGGCCGGATCACCTCGACTTCAGAAAAGTCCGGCCGCAATCGCCGTCTCCAGCTGCGCGCGCGGCAGGCGCCACGAGGGTTTTCCACAGCTAATGACCAGAGGAAGCGGGCTCGATCATCCGAGCTAGAAGGGCCGGAAAGCGGTCTTCCGTTTGCGGTCGGCAACGTAGCTCATGCTAATAAATAGAAGCCCATTTCCTCTATCCCGCAGCAATGAAAATAAATTCATGACCGCGGACCATTTGCCGCCCCACAAAGAAATTCATTCCTACACCCTTCTCGCCAGGGCGTGATACGTCACGCAGGATTTACCTCAAACAGCGGCAGAACTGCCGATTTCCAAGGCAAAACATCTTCCTTCGGCGGTTTGCCTACCTCTTTAGGCTGAATTGCACGGGAGGGATGACTCTTCCAACTTGCCTCAGCCAATCGGGCTATCCAGCAGCCGTTCGGCGACACGTGAGGCTCAAGAGGAGGGGCGTAGCGACATGAAATTTTTTCTTCACGTAGACGAGCAGAGGGGTCTCATTCACGATGTGGAAGGGATTGATTTTCCTTCCGTCGAGAAAGCCGTTCTCGAGACCTTCTTCGGCATGCGTGATATCGCTGCGGACTGTCTGAGGAGCGGCGAGGAGCTGACTCTCAAGGCCATCGCGATTGCCGACGAAACCGGCTTTGTCTTCGCGACAATCACCTCCCACGACGTGCTGCAGGGCCTTTTCCCGACGTTCAGCTGAAGTGCATTGATGACGGGTGAGCGGCAGGACTCAATCAGGAATGCTCCGGTATCACTTGGAGTACGTGGTTATCAGAGCTGAGCAATCCGCCGGTCTTGCCCGATATGGTGCTGCACCGCAGTGGAATGCAATCGGCGGCGCGGGGGCAGCTGCGCCGCCGAGTCCGGTGTAAGTCGCCTATCTGTCAGTACTTGCAAATTTCGAGTCCGCCGTGCCACCATTGTCGCTACCGGCGTTGATCCCGTCATGGACACCCTGGTTCTTTTCCTGTCCCCACCCGTTATTTCCCTTGGAGGTGGGTTCCGGCGGCGGCTCGCATTCGCCCTCTCCGCACGCGTAACTCGCAGAGAAGCCCGCGCCGGCGAGCACCATCGCGGCGCTTAGAGCGATAGCCTGCAGTAACTTCGTTGACATCGCGGTATTCCTCCCTTGCTTCGGATGTGAACTGCTTCACCCGTGAGAGAATGGTCCGGTTGCCCCTGCATGTCATGGCAGCAGAATGACGGATCGGTCAAAAGGCGTAGCGCGCTCGGAGGTGGAAGAAAGCAGGCTCGGAGCAGGTTGATACCAAGGCAGCTCTCAGACGGGTAAGTTCATTTGCTTGCGCAGGCTCTGGTCGAAGGCGCTTGACGGAACGAGGCGTCGCAGAAGACGAAGCCGGCGCGCCCGCTTGCCGGCGGGGTAACGGAGTTTCGGCGATGTGGCGGCGGCGGCGGTAACGACGGTGGCGGCGACCGTTTCCGGCGCGTCGCCCGTCTCGATGGCGCTGTTCCAGACCGCATTCATCGATGCACGCGCCTTCTCGTAGATGCCGAGCATCCGATCCGGCTGGGTTGCGTTTTGCTCGAAGGATGTACGGGTGAATGCGGGTTCGACGAGCAGGACGCGGATTCCGTCGGTACGGACTTCGTGATCGAGCGATTCGGAATAGCCTTCGATCGCGTGTTTGGTCGAGGAATAGAGGGCGCTGAACGGGCTTGGAAGGAAGCCGACCACCGAGGACATATTGATGATACGGCCGCCGCCCTGACGCCTCATGACCGGCAGGACTTCATTGGTAACGCGCATTACGCCGAAGACGTTGACTTCGAACAGGGTCTTCGCCTGATCAACCGAGGATTCCTCTGCGCCGCCGATCAGGCCGCTGCCGGCGTTGTTGACGAGCAGGTCTATGCGGCCGGCTTGGCTCACCACGTCCGCCACCATCCGCCGTACGGACTCCTCGTCCGTCACGTCACAGACCAGCATCGTTATCCCGCTTGCTGCGTCCGGCACGGCCTTCCGGCTGGTCCCGAATACCCGATATCCCTCACGCTGCAGCGCTCGCGCCGTCGCCAACCCGATACCGGAGGAAGCGCCCGTGACCAGGGCGACGCCGTGTTTTGTCTTGCTCATCTGTCTCAGCTTTCATTTTTCAGTGGAACATCTATGCAAAGCTAGTTACTATCATTTCGAAAGTAAGTCACTATCAAAAAGATATCGACATGCAAGATCTTTTGGACCAACCATGCCTGATCGCCCGCAGCCTCGCATTGATGGGGGATGCATGGAGCATGCTGATCCTGCGGGACGCCCATGCGGGGCTCACCCGCTTTGACGAGTTCCGCAAAAGCCTCGGCATCGCGCCGACGATCCTGACCCGCCGGCTTTCGGCACTCACCGACGAAGGGTTGCTGAAAAAGCGCCGCTACTCCGAGAGGCCGCCGCGGGATGAGTATGTGCTGACGACGGCCGGGCGCGACTTTCTTCCGGTCCTGTTCGCAATCGGCGCGTGGGGACGAAAGCATCGCGGCGGGGGGCAGGTAACCCGGTTTTTCGACGCCGAGACGGGAACGGAGATCGATCCCGTCACTATCGACCGCTCGACCGGCGCTCCGATCGGCACACGCCCCATTCGCATCGTGACGCCCGAATAGAGCAGAAAGGTCCGGTTTCCGTGACTCGGAGCTTATCAGCTGACCTTCTTATTGCGCCATCGTCTGCTGTGCCCACGGCTCCTTCTTACCGGCACGAAGGAGCAGCCAGCCTATGATGACCATGATCGCGCCCCAGATTAAAAATCCGATATCCCAGTAGATACGGTGGGCCTCAGCCACGGTTTCATTGACGCGATGGAGGCCGAGCAGCTGGTGGTTAATCAATCCCTCGATGAAGTTGAAGGCACCGAAACCAATCAGCATAGTGCCAATAAGGAGCTTGCTGGACCAGTACAGGTGTCGGCGGTGGGCGTGGCGCCAGAGGATGAACAGCCCTGCTGCGACGAAGAGATACGTGCTGCTATGGAATATGCCGTCCCAAAGCGTGTTCAGCTCCAGGTCTTCAATGGTTAAGATCGGATACCGGGAACTGAGCATATGATGCCATTGGAGCACCTGGTGCAGGACGATGCCGTCTAAAAAGCCTCCAAGGCCGACGCCGAACAGGATGCCGGCACTCATGGGGAATGTTCGTTCTTGCGGCTGCATGACCAGTGTGCTCCTGCCCTTCCGTTCTTCCGCGAACTTGTGGATCTCCCCGAGGTTCCGTTAGCCTTCCGGATTTAAGATGTTGGGGCCGCTTGCTGCCCGAAAAGCCGGCGCGAGGTCAGACAGTACCGTTATAATTTTCACGACGGAAACATGCCCGGCTTGCAACCAAATAAGTCCGCGCTAGTTCTTTTCTCCGACCAAGGAGGAAGTATGAACGAAGTTTTGAGTAAGAAAGCCAAGACCGGCGTGCAAGGACTGGACGATATATTGTCCGGCGGTCTCACCCGAAGTCATGTGTTCCTGCTTGAAGGCTCCCCGGGCACGGGGAAGACAACAATCGCGTTGCAGTTCCTCATGCAAGGCGCCGAACTGGGAGAACGTTGCCTTTATATAAGCCTCTCCGAAACCGAGGAGGAGTTACGCGACAGCGCCCTGTCCCACGGCATAGAAATTGCCGAGCAGATCGAGATTTTCGAACTCGTGCCCCCCGAAAGCCTGCTTGATGCCGATCAGCAGCAAAGCCTTCTATATTCGTCCGACCTTGAGCTGGGAGAGACGACCAAACTGATATTCCAGGCCTTCGAGCGAGCGAAACCGGCCAGGGTCGTCATCGACAGCCTTTCCGAAATCCGGCTGCTTGCCCAGAGTTCTCTGCGTTACCGTCGGCAGATTCTAGCACTGAAGCACTTTTTCTCCCGTTCCGACGCAACAGTGCTACTTCTTGACGACATGACTGCGGAGAACATGGACAAGACCGTGCACAGCGTTGTCCACGGCGTCATACACCTTGAGCAGCTTGCTCCAGACTACGGATCGGAACGCCGGCGGCTGCGGGTCGTAAAGTATCGCGGGCAGTCTTTTCGCGGCGGTTACCACGACTTCGTGATCAAGACCGGCGGCGTGGCGGTATTCCCGCGCCTGCGCGCTATCGAGCATAAGATGGGCTTCCAGCGGATGACGCTTAGGAGCGGTGTCCGCGAGTTCGACGAATTGCTCGGCGGAGGAATAGAGCGGGGTTCCAGCACGCTTCTGATCGGTCCGGCGGGGGCGGGTAAGAGTCTCTTCGCGTTGCAGTTTATCGACGCCGCGATCAAACGCGGAGAGAAAGCGGCAATTTTTATCTTTGACGAAGAATTGGGCCTTCTATTTTCGCGCACAAAATCAATGGGGCTCGATCTTGAAAAGATGCGCGACGACGGCTCCCTTTACATCGAGCAGTTGGATGCTGCCGAACTGTCCCCAGGGGAGTTCGCGCACCGCGTCAGGGATCGCGTCGCCAGCTTCGATGCCAAGGCCGTGATCATTGACAGCGTCAATGGCTATCAGGCGTCCATGCCGGAAGAGAATGCATTGATTCTCCACATGCACGAACTGCTTCAGTATCTGAACCGGCAAGGATGCAATACATTCCTGACCGTTGCGCAGCATGGTTTGGTCGGCGACATGAAGTCGCCGGTAGATGTCACTTATCTGGCTGACACCGTTATCCTGCTTCGGTATTTCGAGGCCCACGGCCGAGTTCGCCGCGCCGTTTCCGTTATCAAGAAGCGGACGGGTAAACACGAGGAGACTATTCGTGAATTTCGAATCGGCGAAAAAGGGCTAACTTTGGGTGAGCCGCTTTCCGATTTTCAGGGTATCTTGCGCGGCGTACCGACATTCGTAGGCAAGAGCAAGCCTTTGTTAGAAAGCTCAGACGAGGACGGCCACCATTCCTAACCGAGAGGCCATAGGCCTGATTCACGCACCGCTCGGACGGGATGCGCAGATTGCAGCTTCGCTTCTGCAGGAAGCGGGGATTGCGTCCACGGCGGCCCCGGATCTTTCCGCCTTCGTCGCTAGCCTAAACGACGACGTCGCTTTTGCCGTGATTACGGACGAGGCCCTGCGTTCCGCCGATCTGCGTTCCCTCGCCTCATGGATCGAGCATCAGCCGAGCTGGTCGGACTTGCCGTTTATCATCCTCACAGCCCGGGGCGGCGGCCCCGAACGCAATCCCGCAGCGGCCCGTCTGTTGGAGGTGCTGGGCAATGTGAGCTTCGTGGAACGCCCTTTTCACGCGACGACGTTCATCAGCGTGGCCCGCTCCGCCATGCGGGGAAGGCGACGGCAATACGAAGCCCGCCTCAGGATGGAGGCCCTGGATGAAGGCGAGCGGCGCCTCCAAACGGCGCTGGAGGCGGGACGCCTGGGTGCCTGGGAGCTGGATCTTGCAACCAACGAGCTGACGACGTCGTCCACCTGTAAACGGATTTTCGGCCGTGATCCCGAAGATCGCTTCACTTATGACGAATTCTTGGCCGCCACTCATCCGGACGATCTCGAACGTGTGCAGTCTGCAGTCAGGACTGCGATTGCGACGGGCTCGGACTATTCCATCGAATACAAGACCGTATGGAAGGACGGCTCCATTCACTGGGCGGAAATTCGGGCCCAGCTCTACAGGGATCGCATGGGCAGCGCGATCAGGCTGGTGGGCGTGTCGGCCGATATCACCGAACGACTGAAGGCGGAAGAACACCAGCGGCATCTCAACGAGGTCCTGGAAGAAAAGGTCGCGGAACGCACGCGAGAACTTAAAGAGGCCCATGCCCAGGTGATGGCCGAAATGAACCAGCGTGAATTGGCGGAGGAGCAGCTTCGCCAGGCGCAGAAGATGGAGGCCATAGGCCAGCTCACAGGCGGCGTCGCTCACGACTTCAACAACCTCCTGATGGCCGTGCTTGGCAACCTCGAGCTTCTCCGCAAGCATGTAGGCGAAGACATCAAGGCAATCCGGCTCATCGACGGCGCGTTGCAGGGTGCAAAGCGTGGCGCCTCGCTCACACAAAGATTGCTTGCATTCGCCCGCCGGCAGGACCTTCGCATAGGCCCTGTCGATCTCGGGGGCCTCGTGGTGGGGATGAAGGATCTGCTGGCGCGCTCCGTCGGCTCCACGGTTTCGATCGAGGTTGTTGCTCCCGACCAGCTCCCTCTCGTATCGGCCGATGCCAATCAGGTGGAGCTGGCACTTCTTAACCTCGCCGTCAACGCGAGGGACGCGATGCCGGATGGCGGGAGGATCCGTATAGAACTCAACGAAACGGAGCAGCTTTCAGGAACGGATACGCTCGCTGCCGGGCGCTATGTCGTTCTTTCCGTTGCCGACGAGGGCCATGGAATGGACGAGGAGACCCTGCAAAAGGCAATCGAACCGTTCTTTTCCACCAAGGAACTGGGCAAGGGGACGGGGCTGGGGCTTTCGATGATCCACGGTCTGGCCTTGCAGCTAAAAGGGGCGCTAAAATTATCGAGCATACCCGGCAAGGGCACGACAGCCCAGCTGTGGGTACCCATCTCGACATCGTCCGCTCCGGAACAGGAACAAAGCCAAATGACGCCGAACGACGCAGTGAACCCCGTAGGGCCGAAACGGATCCTACTGGTCGATGACGACGCTTTGATCGCCATGAGTTCCGCCGACATGCTGAGCGATCTCGGGCACCATGTGGTCGAAGCCCATTCCGGGCACGAGGCGCTTGCCCGCCTCACAGAGCACGATGGTTTCGACATCATGATTACGGATTATTCGATGCCGGGGATGACCGGCGCCGAGCTTGCCAAAGCAGCCCGCCAAATCGTTCCCGGGCTGCCGATTGTCATTGCGTCGGGCTATGCCGAACTTCCGCCGGGCCTGGACCTCGATGTCGCAAGGCTGGGAAAACCATATACTCAGGATCAACTGTCTCTGGAAATTCACAAGCTGACCGCCGCCGTCGAAAAGGCCTGACCGCCACGGGGGTGAAGGCCCGACACCAGGAGCCCGCCCGATTGTTTCCGTCGGGCTGCGCATGCAAAGCCGCTACAGGGCGCCGATCGATTTGAGCTTCTTCAGCACCATGGCGTTCGGTTCGCCGGTTTCCGGTAGACGATAGTGCTTTTCGAAGCGGCGGATGGCCGCCTTGGTCTGTTCGCCGGCAACACCGTCGACTTCCACATCCGCATAGGCAATGTTGGAGAGCCCCCGCTGGATCTGCAGCACCAGATCCGTCGAAGGCGATGTCGCCGCGGACGGCCGGACAGCGGCGGGAACTGCGGCTGGCGGCCGGGCGGCAGCGGGGATGGACCCGGCCACCCGGCGAGCATTGGGGATTTCGGCAGGCGGCGTCATGGACGGAAGGCGCTCGGCGGCACGGATTGCCGCCGCCACCGGGTCTTCGCTCCGGACGCCGGCATTCTGTGCCGGCCGGCGCGGCAAGGCAGCCTTCTGTATTGGCGCCGGCGCCGGCTGGGCCGGTTTGACCGAGGCGGGAGCCGGCGCCCTGGCGGTTTCGACCGGAGCGGGCTTCGGGGTCATGGGGGCGGCAGGAAGAGGTGCGGCGGTCTGCGGACGCGGAGCCGGCGGCATGGCCGGGACCGGAGCGGCGACCGGCTCGGAAACGGGTACAGCAACAGACGGCGCTGTTACCGCGGGGCTTGCGCGTTCGATCCGGAAGGTCGTCGTGTCGGCGGGCGCGGTGCGCCGCACTGGCCGGTAGCCGGCGATCGCATTCGGGTCATCGGCATCGCGGGTGGCCAGGAAGGGTGCAGGATGACCGCCCGGCTGATACCACAGCGCATTGGCGGCAACGAAGCTGAAAACGATGCCAAGGGTTGCAAAGCCGAACAGAGGTTTTGGATGGCGCAGGGCCGCGCGCCCCGCCGCCGAAGCGAGGTTCGACAGAAGACCCGGTTGCCGGACGGCTTTTTTCCTGTCAGGCGATTTTCGCTTTCGCGCGGTCATCGGCAAAATCCTGTTCGTCCATCATGGGCGCCTGCCGGACTGCCTGCAGCCGCGGCGGGAATTCAATCTCCTCATGCAATTCGCCCGGTGTGCCATCGATCCCCGAGCCGTCGACCGGAAGCGCGACGGTGACCACCGTCCCCTCGCCCGGCCGGCTGGTGATCGAGAAGCGGCCGCCATGCAGCGCCACCAGTCCCTTGACCAGCGAGAGACCGAGGCCGGTTCCTTCGTACGAGCGGGTATAGGCGTTTTCAACCTGCATGAACGGCTGTCCAATGAATTCGAGCTTCTCGGCGGCGATGCCGATACCCGTGTCGCTCACCGAAATCACCACGTCATCGCCCGACATCATGGCATCAATGGAGACGACGCCGCCGTGGCCGGTAAATTTGATCGCGTTGCCGGCGAGGTTGATCAGAATCTGCTGCACGGCGCGGCGGTCCGCTACCACTTCGCCAAGGCTCCGCGAGGCGCGGCTCGTCAAGGTGATGCCTTTTTCGCGGGCCGTCAGATCCAGCATGGCGCGGCAGGCTTCCATCGCCTCCGCAAGCGAGAAGGGCTCGGCCAGGAGCTCGTAGCGGCCAGCCTCGATCTTCGACATGTCGAGCATGGTGTTGACGACGGACAGCAGATGCGCGCCCGATTGGCGGATCAGCCCGACATATTCGCGCTGGCGGTCGTTCGCGAGCCGGCCGAAATATTCCCCCGCCAGCACATCGGAAAAACCGAGGATGGCGTTCAGCGGCGTGCGCAGCTCGTGGCTGACCGCTGCAAGAAACCGCGACTTGGCTTCATGGGCGGAACGGGCCTCGGCCACATGGGCGGCGGCCTTGGCATGCAGGTCCTGCTCGTCCGAAACGTCGCGTGCCTGCGCAAAGACGTAGAGAACCTGGCCCTCGCCGTCGCGGATGGCGGTCATGTCGAAACGGACGGGCAGGAACTGGCGCCCGGCGGAGGAAAAGGGCCGCTCGATGCGGATATCGGCGACAGCGCTTGCCGCTCCCTGACGCAAGGCATCGAACGCCTGGATAAGGCCGATCCGATCGGACACGTGGACGAGTTCGGCAAGCGACTGGCCGGCCGCTTCGCGCAGGTTTACGGGAAAGCCGCAGCGGTCCCGTCCGCCCGTCTTCACGACATGGCCGTGCAAGTCGAGAATCACCGACAGACCGGGGCAGGCATCGAACAGCACGTCATCCGGCTGCGCGGCCGCGACGGAAACCGCCACGGGGCGCGGGAAGGCAAAGGCGGCCGCGACGCAGAGAAGGAAGAGCGAGAGCACCAGGGCGACCCCGACCGGCAGCGCCAATGCCGGCGCAAGAAGCATGGTCAACGCAGGCGGCACGACGACCAGCGCGGCGGCGCAGGCAAAGACCAGACGCCGCAGCCGTGCGATATCGCCGACGCGGGCTTCCTCGCCTTCGCCAAGGCGGGTCAGCCAGCGGATTGCGGTCTTGTCGACCAGCAGAACCGCCTTCCCGGCAATGTTACTCAATACGCGCACGCAAAACCCTGAACAGATAAATTCGACAAGGCCGACAATAGGTCCCGGCGGCTTAAGGAAAGGATAAAAATAGGGGTCGGCACCCCGGCCGGAAGGCCCCAAATCCGGCTTTGGGACATATTGGCCGACCGTTCTCTGCTTGTGGTTAACGGCGGGTAAGCGACGGATTTGGCTTGATTTTTCTGGTTCTGTTAACTTTTGTGGCAGCGGGAGGCACGGCAAGCCCAAGGCTTTCGGCGGAGCTGCCGCAATTATGCTTAACATCGATCATTAAACTTCTAACGGACGTGTCCGCGGATGCCACACTGGAGAGGCGATCGTTCGAATTTTAGATAAATTTGCCGAAAATGCGAACGGCTGCGTCAAAGCCATATTTGCTTCCGGCCGATACAACCATGTTCAAGACCGGCACAGACCCGGCAGCCCGCTAAACCTTGCGGGAAAAACAGGTGGACAGGACGATGTGGTTTCTCATCAAGGGAAGTGTTTGGTTTGCAGCCGTGCTGGTGGTGCTTTCCTATTTCAGCAGCCGCCCGGCGACCGAAACCCAGGGCGCCTCGGCGCTTGAGGTCAGTGACGCTTTTGCCGCAGCAACCGAAGCCTATCAATATGTCAGCGCCATCTGCGCCGAAAAACCGGATGTTTGCGAAAAGGGTGCGGAGACCTTCTCGGCGCTCGGCGTCAGGGCCAAGGAAGGTGCTCGCGTAGCCTTTGAACTCCTCGACAGGCAGTTCGGCAGCAGCAAGCCCGCACTGGACACCGCCGTGCTTGCCGACCCGCAGCCAACGCCTTTCCCGGCGAAACCTCTCGAGAGCGCGGCCGCCGCGGCCTCCGACACCATCTTCACCGGCACCGTACCGGTGCCCCAGAAGCGCCCGGCACACTGAACGCTGGCGCCTTCACAACGAATTTTAAAGCTTGCGCCGGGCTCCGTTGCCTCGGTTCCCGGCGCCGGACTGCCTGCCCTGCTATTCGGCTTTTTGCTGACGCCGTGAGGAATGAACTCCTCACGGCGCATTTTTTTCTTCCATACCGACAGTCAATAACTATATGGAGCGCAGGTAATTGCGGAGCGCCCATGGCCAGTCTCGAACAGATCCTCGATGATTTCGCCTTCCTCGACGAGTGGGAGGACCGCTACCGCTATGTGATCGAACTGGGCAAGGCCCTGCCCGACCTTGCCGACGACCAGAAGACCTCCCAGAACAAGGTGCAAGGCTGCGCCAGCCAGGTCTGGCTCGTGAGCCATATCGACGGCGGGGCGGATCCGGTGATGACTTTCGACGGCGATTCGGACGCCCATATCGTGCGCGGCCTCGTCGCCATCGTGCTCGCCGTCTATTCGGGCAAGCGCGCCTCCGAGATCGCGGCGACGGACGCGATCGAGATCTTCGACCGCATCGGGCTCGTCGAACACCTCTCCTCGCAGCGGGCCAACGGGCTTAGGTCCATGGTCAAACGCATTCGCGAAGAGGCGAAGATGAAGGTGGCTGCGTAAGGCGCCGGCCTCCCCACTTGAGGAACGAGGCATGCCTTGACTATTTCAGAACGGTTACGTTCATCGTGGTGTCCGCTATCCTTCCATCCCCGAATGGCGCGCGCAATACAAACCTGTCTTTGCCGACATAACCGCGTTTGGCCGTATAGTAGGCAACCAGCCCCATCACCTTGACCGTCCGGCACTTCTCTAGTTTACCCTTTGCATCCGGAAAGATGGGTTGGCGCACGATCTCGAGACGACCATGCTTGGGTGCCTGAACAATACGAGTAGCCGGGACATCGGCGAGGCTACAGTCGTTGTTGATATGCCAGTGCTGGCCGAGCTTGGTGCGCTCGCCGCTGAGCACCGTTCTGGACACCGACCGGCGTTTGAAGCTGTCGTCGGCTACTGCGCAATCTGAAAACAACAGTGCGATCATGGCGGCAGACAAAGCCGCAATAGTGTATTTCATTGCTTACCCCTGGGTTGAGAAGCGATTGAATATTCGCTTCTCCCAGGAAGTCAATTCGACCACAAGACCCCCAGCATCATCCGCGAAATCACAGCTCCGGCCGGTAGTCCTCCGTGCCCCAATGGTGGCTTTTGCGAGGATTGGGCGCTTGCGGGGGCGCATAGTGGCGGGAAAGCACCAGAAGTGCGGTCCTGAGCATTAGCTTGGCCGAACGCGCCGGCCACTGGCGTTCACGCTCCACCGTCTCCAGTCCCTTGGAGAAGCAGCATACATCCACCGCCACGCCTGATAATTCCGGCCCCATGGCATCCACCGCCTTGGAGAACCGGATCCGTGCCGCCATCGCGCTGTCGGCGATTTCCGCCTGCCCGCCCGCCTGGCCCTTCGTCCGGGTCGCCAGACGCGGCTCCCAGGACGATGTGACGCGCGGCTGAAGCTGGCCGCGGGTGAAGTCGGACAACAGCCGCTCGCCCGCATCGATCGCCTCCGCAGGAAGAAAGTCCTTGCCGTCGCGGTCCTTCAGCCGGGCGACTACCCCCAGCGGAGATTCCAGAAGATTGCGGCGAACCGGCTGGCGTGCGCCCTCCACCTCCGCCGAGGCAATGGCGAACTCGCCATGCTGCTCGATGAACGCCTCCTCGCCCGTCACCAACGACCGGCGCAGAAAGGCGGAGGCTTCGGCAGTGGCGGAGATTCGCGTCGCAGACAGATGCACCAGGCCGAGGGAGCGTGCCTGCGATACCACGGCCTCCGGATAAAGCCGCTCCTCGGCGCCTAAGAGCCTGATTTCGCCGCCCTGCGTCCTTTGAATACCGCAGTCGCCGCGGGCCAGTTGGCGGATCAGCCTGAGAAGTTGTTTCCTCGATGCAGGATTGGATGCCCTTTCAATCATGAGACAGCACTTCCGACAGGCCAAAGACGGCAGTGGCGATCCGCTCGATCGCGGAGACGAAATTATCGAAGGCCGCGTCGTCGCGGCGATCTTCCACGACATGGCAGGCATGGCCGACCGTGGTGCGATCGCGCCCGAAAGCATGTCCGATATCGCGCATGGGGATTTGAAGCGAAACGTGGCACACATACGTGGCAATCTGGCGCGCATGGCAGGCGCAGCGGCGGCGGTCGCGGCGCAGCATCAGCCGGTCGCCGAACAAAAGGATCAATTCTGCAACCATCTGGCGGACGATTCGGCATGCGGTCCTGATCGGCATGCTGGCGGGAAGCCGGGACGGATCGGCCGGTGCGTCGAAGGCCGGAAGGCGGCCGCCCTGCGGAACCTGCGGCTCGAAATGTTTCTCCAAAGGCATGACAACTCCTCAATGAATAGGAATTAATTCATACACCTTAGAGCAAGAGTGAGGACATATAAATCGCGAGTCCGAAAATTGTCAGCTGAAAACATTATGATTTTTTGCAAATGCTTGAAAGGAAATGGGATTTTTTTCCTCTATTTATCCTCCTCGTTCAAGCCAGGAAAAAACCGGGCACGATGGCCCGGCCTTAGTCCGTATACCGCTCGGGCATACAACTCATCCGCCCGTCGTTTGCGCGATCGGTTCCTTTCGGACGAGATTAAAATCCTCCCATGCCTGACCGGAGTTCCGGATCAGGCCTTGCCGCGCTTGCGGCGTTGTCCAAGGCCCATTTCCTTGGCAAGTCTCGAACGAGCTTCCGCGTATGCGGGCGCTACCATCGGATAATCGGCCGGCAGGCCCCACTTCTCACGATACTCTTCCGGTGTCATGTTGTAGTGGGTCATGAGGTGCCGCTTCAACGACTTGAACTTCTGACCGTCCTCAAGGCAGATCAGATAGTCGTCCTCGATCGACTTCTTGATCGGAACCGGCGGCTTCGGCTTTTCGACGGCCGTAATCACCGGAGCGGGCGACGAGGTATTGCTCAGCGCCGAGTGTACGTCTGCGATCAGATTGGAAAGATCACTGACGGGGACCACGTGGTTGCTCACATAGGCAGCCACGATATCTGCGGTCAATTCCACCAGCAGATCCTGGCCTTTGCCCAATGCGATTTCTGTCATTTGTTGTCTCCTGTTCAACGTCATGGCAGGCTCTGCGACCTCCGCAGATCCTGCCGTTCGTAGAGTCTTTCGGAGAAAACCCCCTTGCCCCGCACCGTCTTGCGACCGAAGCCTACCCCTAAGCTTCATGCGGAAGAAAAGCCGATTTTCACCGGATATTGCTTTCGATTGAAACCTGCCCTGCGACCAGCTACTGTGTGTTCTTCCACTTGAAGAACTTGCTGTCTTTGCCCTATTGGCGATGGGGACGTCTAATCTCGAACAACATCTGCACTCTACTTGAAATGAAGTACCACCGCTCGCCTCAATGTCCAAGTGAGAAATTTTTCGGATACAGGGCTTTCTATCGGCTATAGACGCCCTAAATCAGCATTACTGACGTATAGACGGTGATTTCCTCAATTATGACAAGCTTATAACTCGTTTTGTGACGGGTTATATTCAGTTTTGGTGATCGTTCAGGTCATCCCGAACGGATTGCTCATGCAGAGGATAACCCATCTTGTGTGCCGCCATGGCGAGCAGATGGGCCGAAATCGGCGCTGTCAGGACGAAGAAGAAGAAACCTGCCAGCGCCCGCGCAAGGGTCGAAAGATCGCCGGCATGCAGGGCGACCGCCAGAAGCATGAGACCGGAACCGACAGTGCCCGCCTTGGATGCTGCGTGCATGCGGGTATAGACGTCCGGCAACCGGTTGATGCCGATTGCGGCCACCAGCGCAAATCCTGCACCGACCAGGATAAGAAGAGCGGTCAGCAGGGCGATCAACACCGCGATCATTTTTTTGCCTTTCGACTGAAGGCGGGGCCGGCGCCCGGCTTGCGGCTGCGCGCCAGCTTGGTTTTTTGCGCCGGGGGCGGAGCGGGCATCACCGGGCTCGCCTTCGCCTCGGGCGCTTCTTCACCCCTGCCACGCGCCAGGATGAAGCGGGCGAAGGCGACGGTCGCCAGAAAACCGACCAGGCCGAGGGAGATGGCGATGTCGATATAGAGCGTGAAGCCGGTGCGGATGGCGATAAGAGCAATAAAGCCGATCACGATGCCGACCAGCATGTCGAGCGCCACCACCCGATCAGGAAGCGTCGGTCCCTTGATGACGCGCCAGACGGTCAGCACGAAGGAAAGGCCAAGCACCACAAGCGCCAGCCAGAGGGCCGAAGAGAGGATCGTCTGTGCCGTCATCGGAAGGCCTCCATGATCTTCCTTTCGAAACCGGTGGCAATGTCGCGCCTGGTCGCCTCAGGGTCCGAGCAGTCGATTGCATGGACGAACAGCGTCTTGCGGTCCGCCGACACATCGACGGAAAGCGTTCCGGGCGTCAGCGTGATGAGATTGGCAAGCAGGGTGATCTCGAAATCCCGGTCGACCGTCAGCGGATAGGCAAAGATGCCCGGCTTCAATTCCATTCGCGGGCTCATCACCAGGACGGCGACCTTCCAGGCCGAGAGCGCCAGTTCCTTGAAGAACAGGACAAGCAGGGACAGGATGCGGCCCATCCGCCGCCAGTAGCCGCGGGCACTCATCTGTTCGCGAACGATCCACAGCGACAAGGTGGAAAGCGCGAAACCGAAGATGAGATTGTGCAACGTGCCGCTGCCGGTGACGGCGACCCAGACGACGGCAAAGACCAGCGAGAGGATATAGGTGGTCACGGCGCGGCACCCCCGGGGAAAACCGACCCGATATAGGCCGACGGCTCGGCAAGGCCCGCTGCGGCTCTCTGCGAAAGATCCAGTACCGTCTCCGGAAACAGACCGAAAAGAATGGAAAGCGCCGTCAGGCAGCCGAGCGGCCAGGCGATCCGCCAGTCGATTGCGGTCACCGGTTCGGGAACAATCTCAAGCACCGGCTCGGACCGCGGCCGCCAGTAGGCGAGCAGGAAGACGCGGGCAAGCGCCATGGTGACGATGAAGGCGGAAAGCAGGATGGCTGCGGCGAGCCACCAGGCGCCGATATCGAGAGAAGCCTTGAGAAGCACCAGTTTTGGCCAGAGCCCCGACAGGGGCGGCAGACCGGCGGCGGCCAGGAAAAGGGTCAGCGAGGCTGCGGAAAACCATGGTGCACCGCGATAAAGCCCGCCAAGAGCAGAGAGGGTCCAGACGCCGCCGAGCCGTGCCGCTTCGCCCGCCACCAGGTAGAGCGCCGTCATCGTCACCACCGAGTGCAGCGCGTAGAGGATCGATCCACTGACGGCCGCCGGCGTGCCGATCGCGACCCCAGCCAACATATTGCCGATACCCACAATCACCACATAGCCGACGAGCCGGCGCAGATCGTTCTGCGCCAAAGCGCCCAGAGCGCCGATGACCATGGTCAGCGCGGCGGAGATCGCGACGATGAAACTCAGTTCCTCCCGCTCGACGGGAAAGAGCATGACGGTGACGCGGATCAGCGCATAGATGCCGACCTTTGTCAGCAGGCCGCCGAACAGCGCCGACACCACGATGCGCGGCGTGTGATAGGAGGCTGGCAGCCAGAAATTCACCGGGAAAGCCGCGGCCTTCATGGCAAAGGCGAGAATGAAGAGCGCCGTCAGCGTGACGAGCGGGGCAGTCACTCTGAGCCCCGATGCCTTGCCGGCGATATCGGCCATGTTGAGCGTGCCGAAGATTGCATAGAGATAACCGACGGCGATCAGGAACAGCGTCGTGCCTATCAGATTGAGCACGGCATATTTCAGCGCGCCATCGATCTGCTCGGGTTCAGAACCGAGGATCAGCAGGCCGAAGGAGGAGATCAGCAGCACTTCGAACCAGACATAGAGGTTGAAGATGTCGCCGGTCAGGAACGCCCCGGAAACCCCTGCCATCAGCAGCATCAGAAACGGAAAGAAGCCGTAGCGGCGTCCGGCGGCATCGATGTCGCGGAGCGCAAAGACACCGGCAGCTAGCGCTACCACGGCCGAGACGAGTGCCATCAACGAGCCGAAGAGATCAGCGGTGAACGCAATGCCGAAAGGCGGCAGCCAGCGGCCCATGACCATGGTGACCGGCCCCTGTATCGAAACGCGCATGAGCAGCGCCGCATCGAGGAGAACGAGCAGGACCAGACCGGTGATGGCGATCGTCCCGTGCAGGCGCACGGATTTGCGCACCATCATTAGGAGCGCACCGACGCCGATCATCAGCACGACCGGCAGGACCACCAGCCAGTCGGCGATTGCAGGCGCGGCAAGGACAAGGGCTGCGGAGAGATCGGTCGAAGGGGCGGCCATTTATAGAATCTCCCTCGGGGCAAAAGCACCGCTGGGCGATACGGTTCTGGAAGGGGAAACCTGCAACACCATGCTTTCTAATACCCCATCGGCGGACGTTCTTCGTCCCGCGGTTCGGCAAGACGCATCTCGTCGGTATTATCGGTGCCGAGCTCCTGGTAGGCGCGGTAGGTCAGCACCAGAAGGAAGGCGAAGAAGGAAAAGGAGATGACGATCGCCGTCAGGATGAGCGCCTGCGGCAGCGGGTTGGCGGCGCCCGCCGGCAAGGCGTCCATGCCGTTCGGGATGATCGGCGGCACTTCGCGCGTCAGTCGGCCGGTGGTGAAGAGCAGCAAGTTGACGGCATTTCCGAGCAGTACGATGCCGAGCAGGATGCGCACCGTATGCTTCGACAGCATCAGGTAGATCGCGGCCGCGAAAAACAGGCCGATCAGAATGGCAAAAGGCGTTTCCATCAGCCCCTCTCTTTCGGCTTATGGGCGGGTTTGCGGGGCCTTTTCACCCGGACAGGCGGCTGTTCGCCGATGGCATCAGCCGGCTCGGACTCTTCCTGCTCCAGCGCCAGAGCGATCGACGTGATGGCTCCGACCACCACCAGATAAACCCCGATATCGAAGGACATGACGGTCGCGACAGGCACTTCCACGCCGAGAACTTCCGGGTAAATCCAGAGGCCGGTCATGAAGGGCACGCCGGCAAAGATGGAGATCAGGCCGGAGAGTGCTGCAAGCAGGAGGCCCGCCCCGGCGATCGCCATCGGATGAAAGCGGATGGCGCGGCGCACGGCCGAAACTCCGAAGGCAATGCCATAGATCGCAAGCGCAGACGCGGCAATCAGCCCGCCGATGAAGCCGCCGCCGGGCTCGTTATGGCCGCGCAGGAGGACGAAAACGGAAAACAGAAGCATCAACGCCGTCAGCACCGGGGCGACAGTGCGCAGGATGAGCGTGTTCATGGGCGACCGCCTTGCTTATCTTCAGCAGCGACACGCCTGCCCGCCTTCACCCG
The DNA here is from genome assembly GCF_004343065.1 of Neorhizobium sp. S3-V5DH. Classification (NCBI taxonomy): domain Bacteria; kingdom Pseudomonadati; phylum Pseudomonadota; class Alphaproteobacteria; order Hyphomicrobiales; family Rhizobiaceae; genus Neorhizobium; species Neorhizobium sp. S3-V5DH. The sequence continues at coordinate 134,369 of NZ_SMCL01000006.1, read as the reverse complement.
GATCAGGGCCAGGACCGCAAGGCCGGTGATCATGACCACGGCGATTTCGCCGAGCGTATCTGTGCCGCGGAAATCGACGATGATGACGTTCACGACATTGGCGCCGTGGGCAATCGTCTTGGAATAGGCGTTGAAAAAATCCGTCAACAGGTTGTCGAACGGCGCCTCCACCGACTTCAACAGCAGCAGCGTGAAGCCGAGCCCGCAGGCGACGGCAATCACTGCGTCGAGCAGCATCTGTCCCACCGGCCTGTGGTCGCGCGGGGAAAGCCTCAGCCGGGTCATGACCAGCGCCAGGATGACGACCGATAGGGTTTCCACCATGAACTGCGTGAAGGACAGATCCGGCGCCCCGAACAGCAGGAAAATCACGGCGACGGCAAATCCCTGAATGCCGAGCGACACGATCGCCGTCAGCCTGTCCGCGGCACGAAGCACGGCAATGAGGCCGATCAGCGCGATCAGCAGGAAGGCCGCCTCCTGAACCAAAATTTTTTCGGGCCAGTTCGGCATGCCGGGCAGTTCGCCGAAGACGAAGGGCGGAACCAGCAGCGTCAGCGCCAGCAGGATGAAGGTCGCCGTGACATAAATCTCCAGCCGCCCCGGCTGCACGAAGCGGGTGACGGCGCCGGACAGCCGGACCAGCCCGGAGATCAGATGATCGAAGCCGCGGTCGGGCCCCGGCCCGAGGTTTTCCAGCACGCGGACCATCAGGGCGCGGGCAGTGTCGAGCCGCCAGTAGACGAGCACGCCGAGCGTGATGGTGACCAGCGAAAGCAGCAGCGGCAGACCGACATGCGGCATGGCGGCAATCTCGACCGTGACCCTCCGATCGACAATGGCGCTCGCCATAGGCGATGAGACGTATCGATGAGCAAGGCCGGAGAAAAGTGCCCCGAGCAGGCCGAGTGCAGCCAGCACCACAGGCCCGAGCCAGAGCGCCGCCGGGCCTTCGTGGGCCTGTTTCGGCGTCTCGACGCGAGGGCCGAGAAACGGCTTCAGCCCGACGGCAAATGCGATCGCGAACATCAGCGCGTTGCCGACCACGGCAAGAGCGGTGAAAAAGACCGCGCGGGGATTTCCGGCCGCAAGTGCTGTGTAGATCTCCTCCTTGGCAAGAAAACCAAAAAACAGCGGCAGCCCGCCCATGGAAAATGCCGCAAGCAATCCGGCAGCGAAGGTGATCGGCATTGCCGCCTTCAATCCTCCGAGGCGCGTCACGTCGCGGATACCTGTTTCGTGATCCACTGCGCCGGCGACCATGAAGAGCGCGCCCTTGAACAGCGAATGAGCGACCAGATAGAGCACCGCCGCTTCCACCGCGTGCGGCGCACCAAAGCCGGTGAGCATGACGAGAAGGCCGAGCGAGGCCATGGTGGTATAGGCGAGCATCAGCTTGAGGTCCGTCTGCCGGATGGCAAGGAGGGTACCTGATATCAGCGTGATGCCGCCGAAGAAGGGCAGCAGGATTTCCCAGGCGGGCGTGTGCCCCATCACCGGGCTCAGCCGCATCAGCAGATAGACGCCGGCCTTCACCATGGTTGCCGAATGCAGGTAGGCCGAAACCGGCGTCGGCGCCTCCATGGCGTTGGGCAGCCAGAAATGGAACGGGAACTGCGCCGATTTGGTGAAGGCGCCGGCCAGAACCAGAATAAGCGTCGCCAAATAGAACGGGCTTTCGCGCAGCCCGTTTTCCAGATGGACGAGCAGCGAAAGCTGCGTGACCCCGGTGATATTCCAAAGAAACAAGAGGCCGGCGAGCAGGCAGAGCCCGCCGCCGCCGGTCACCACCAGCGCCTGTAGAGCCGCGCGGCGGGCGGCCTCCCGTTCGTGATCGAAACCGATCAGCAGGAAGGACGTGATGGAGGTGAGTTCCCAATAGACGAAGAGCATGAAGAAACTGTCGGAGACGACAAGCCCGAGCATCGCACCCATGAAGAGGAGGATGAATGCCAGGAACCGCCCCTGATCCGGATGGCTTTTCATATAGCCGCCGGAATAGACGACGATCAGGGTGCCGATACCGGTGATCAGCAGCGCGAAGGTGAGCGACAGGCCATCGAGAAACCAGGAGAAGGACAGGTTGAAGCTCGGCACCCAAGCATAGCCGCCGGTCACCACTTCACCTGCGGCAATCTCGCCCAGGAAGGTGCAAAAATGCAGGAAGGCAAGTGCCGGAGCGAGCGCCAGGAACCAGGCGGCTTTGTCACCCAGCAAGCGGGTGAGACCGGGAGCGAGGACAGCCCCCAGAAAGGGGAGAAAAAGGACGATGAATGTCAATGCCGACACATTGGCAGCCATGTCATCTCCTCGGGTTGAACGCCAGAAATTCCCCCGAGCATTCGGAAGGAAATGGCTTTCTAGGGTAAAGCTTTCCCAGCCTCAAGCAAAACCGGGCACAACACACAGAAACACGGCTTTCCGCCGGGGCTGCGGATGCCTATCTATGGGGAAAACGAAAGGATCCTGCCGATGTCCGATGTCACCACCCCCAAGGTTCACAAGAGCGATGTGGAATGGCGCGAGCAGTTGTCGTCCGAGCAGTATCGCATCCTCCGGCAAGCCGGCACCGAGCGCGCCTTTACCGGCCCCTTCTGGAACAGCAAGGAGAAGGGCCTCTACCGATGCGCCGGCTGCGGCGAAGAACTCTTCGTCTCCGATACCAAGTTCGATTCAGGCTGCGGCTGGCCGAGTTATTTCGAGCCGGTGAAACCGGATGCCGTCACCGAGTTTCGCGATACATCGCACGGCATGGTGCGGACGGAGGTGCGCTGCGCCAATTGCGGCGGTCATCTCGGTCACGTCTTTCCCGACGGCCCGCCGCCGACCGGCCTGCGGTACTGCATCAACGGCCACGCGATGACCTTCGAGCCGCTGAAATAACAGGGGCGGCGCCGGCATCGCCGGCGCCTTTATCGAACGCCTCTGTCTCTTACGCAGCCCGGCCGCGGATCACCCAGGCCCGTGCCCGAAAGGCTATGGAGCCGTCGCTCTCATAAGGAAGATCGGTCTCCAGTTTGTCTCTGAGCCTTTGCCTCTGGTCGGCGGGCAGGCTGACGCAGTAGCCCGGCGCCGGCCCCGCCCCCAGGGTGAAGGGACGCCAGAAGTCGTCGAAATTCGAAAAGCGTGTCGCAACCTCGATCTCACCCGCTTCGACATCCGCCCATCCGGATTGCTGCGCAAGGTTTGCCAGTTGATCCTTCGTGCAAAAGGGGAAGCGACGGTCCTCGCTGAGGTCGCGGGCAGCGGCATCCAGCGCGCCGGCCGCCGTCCAGAACGCGCGCATGAACCCCATGCCGCCGCCCGGATAATCCCAGACATAGAAGGCCAGGGTGGCACCCGCCCTCGCAACGCGCGCCATTTCCTGCAGCGCCTTTTGCCGGTCGGGTACGAAGTTGACCATCAGTCCGGAAACGACAATGTCCATGGTGTGCGAAGAGAGCGACAAGGCTTGCGCATCGCCCACCCGGAACTCGGCGCGAGGATCCTCCACATTCGCTCTCGCCTTGTTCAAAAACCCCTCCGATGGGTCGATGCCAGCCAGGCTTTTGGGATCGCAGGTAGCGAGGATCGCCGCCGACAATGCGCCCGTGCCGCAGCCGACCTCCAGCCAATCGAGCTTGGCGCCCGGCTGCAGCCATTCGAGGAAACGTGGCGCGACCTTCCGGCTCCATCGACCCATATAGAGGTCGTAGCTGTCGCCCATCTGCCATGCGTCATGCCGGGAAGCTTCGGTCACTGTTCATCCTCCACCCATATGCGGACCAGATGATACGTGCGTGCGTCCTTCCGGAAAATAGTCCAAGGGAGGTAGACCGGCCGCTCAGAGCCGGCCGGGCAGTTCCACCGTGAATGCGAAGCGCGCCTTTGCGCCGGGCTGCAGGATGGTGCTGTAGGGGCGCTCGGCAAGGTCGTCGGAACCGCCGAGTTCGGCGGCCGTGCCGTGCCAAGGCTCGATGCAGATGAAGGGTGCGCCGGGTTTTTGCCAGAGCGCCAGGTTCGGCAGGTTCTCGAAGGAGAACTTGAGCGCCGGCCCATCCTCGGCGGCATAGGCGAGACCTTCACCGGCGCCTTCGGGAAAGATCATCGCATCGGCCTCGAACATGGCATGGTCGAGTATGAGCCGGCCTGCCTTGAAGGGGGAATCACGTCTTTCAGGGTCTATCAGACCATTGCCGAGGCGAACGAGCGGCGGTTCTGCGCCGTTGTCGAGCGTCACGATATGAGCCTTCCCCTCCGCTCCCGGCAGCGGCCAAAGGAAGGCCGGATGGAAGCCGAGGCCGAAGGGCATCGGCCGCGTGTCGCGGTTTTCCACCTCCGCCGACACGGTGAGCTTGAGGCCGTCCAGCGCGTGCTCGACCGCCAGCAGAAATTCGAAGGGATACACGGCTCGGGTCATATCGGAAGCGGCCAATTCGTAGCGGCACATGGTTTCGGTTGCCGCGACCAGATCGAACTCGCTGCGGCGGGCAAAACCGTGCTGCGCCATCTCGTAGGATCTGCCCTCAATGCTGACCCTGTTTTCCGGGGCCTTGCCGACCATGGGGAAGAGGATCGGCGAGCGGCCGTTCCAGAAGGCGGCATCGCCGTTCCACAGCCAGGAACGGCCGTCGGCGGTTGCAAGGCTCTGCATTTCCGCGCCGAGAGAAGAGACATCGACCGTCAGATGCTGGTTTGCAATTCGGGTCTGGCTGGGCATGGCGGCTGCTCCTGGGCTTTCATTCGGGGAGAGGCGATATCAATTCTGGATGACGCTCGTATCAAGGCGGTCAGCCTTCAGGCACTGAGCGCGATCGGCCGCTCGGCCTGCTCTTCGGCTTTCAGCGCCATGCGGATCTCATAAGCCTTGCCCCAGTCCGCCATGACGCCAACCGCATGGTTGAGGCTGCGGCCGAAATCGGTCGCCGAATATTCCACCTTCTGCACCTTTCCCGGAAAGACCTCGCGGCGGATCAGATCGTCCGCCTCCATCTCGCGGAGCTGCTGGGCGAGGACCTTTTCGCTGATGCCGGCCAGGATGCGCCGGAGCTCGCCGAAACGGCGCGGCGCCACATTGATCTCCCAGAGGATGTCGGTCTTCCATTTTCCGCCGATCACATTGAGGGCGCTCGCAAAGCCGCAATCGTCATCCGGCAGTCGTTTCATCCTTGATCTCCTAACCTCAACGTAACCGCTTACCCGAAGGTGCGTAATTTACCGGTCTGGGCCGGCAGCCATATCAGAGTGCATCGCAAATATGGAGTTCTACCAGATGACCACAATAGGTTTTCTCGGCGCCGGCCGAATGGGCACCGCACTTGTCAGGACGCTTTTGCAGAATGGCCATCAGGTGCAGGTCTGGAACCGGACGGCGGAAAAGGCGGAAGCGCTCACGGCTTTCGGCGCGACAGCGAAGCCAACGCCGGAAGAGGCTATCGGCGGGGTGGACATCGCGATCGTCAACCTGCTCGACTATGCCGCATCCGATGCGCAGTTGCGCCGGCCCGCCGTCACCGAGGCGCTGAAGGGCAATCTTCTGGTGCAGCTTACCTCCGGTTCGCCGATGACCGGCCGGGAAACCGGCGAGTGGGCGACCGGTAACGGCATTGCCTATCTCGACGGAGCGATCATGGCGACGCCGGATCTGATCGGCGATCCGGGAACACTGGTTCTCTACAGCGGTTCGCGACCGCAATTCGAACAGTACCAGGCTTTATTCATGTGCCTCGGTGGCAAGTCCGCCTTCGTGAGCGAGGATTTCGGCGCGGCCTCGGCGCTCGACAGCGCAATCCTCGCCCAGATGTGGGGTACGCTGTTCGGCGCGCTTCAGGCGCTTGCCGTCACCCGCGTGGAAAAGATCGACCCGGACACCTATGCCACATTCCTGAAGCAAAGCCAGCCTGTCATCGATGCGGCCACCAAAGACCTGATGCAGCGCGTCCGTGATGGCCGTGACCGCGGCGACGAGGCTACATTGGCAAGCATCGCCGCCCATAACGCGGCCTTCCACCATCTGCGCGACATTGTGCGGGACCGCGGCATCAATCCTGCAATATCAGATGCCTTCGGCAGCCTGTTCGAGGCGGCGATCGCCAAGGGCCATCAGGAGGACGACTTTGCCATGCTCGCTCGCTTCATGGTGGCTGCGTGAGCGGTAACAAAGCCTCAGATCACCCGGCCACCCGCACCGCGAGCTGCGCCTGCGGCAGCTTGCGACTTTCCTTTCGCGGCGAGCCGGTGCGCGTTTATGCCTGCGCCTGCCTCGAATGCCAGCGCGCCACCGGCACTGCCTTCGCCTATCGGGCTCGGTTCAACCAGGAGGCTATCGTCGAAGACCGCGGCGAGCGGCGGCGCTTCCGGCGTCTCACCGACGAGGGCCGCTGGATGGACCAGATCTTCTGCCCGACCTGCGGGACGCTCATCTACATGGAGGCGGAAGTGATGCCGGGAGCGCTCGTCGTTTCCGTCGGCTGCTTCGGCGATCCCGATTTCGCACCGCCCGCAGCACTTTTCTGGGCCAGGCGCAAACACGGCTGGTACGAGCTCGACGAGGCGGTCGCCCGGAAAGACTGAGGTCAGTCCTTCGCGACCTCGCCGGAATACTGATCGTCTGCGACCGGCTCCAGCCATTCGGCCGTCTTGCCGTCGAGGGCCTCCTGGATGGCGATATGGGTCATGGCGGTGGTGGCCGTTGCCCCGTGCCAGTGTTTTTCGCCCGGCGGAAACCAGATGACGTCACCGGGGCGGATCGTTTGGATCGGCTCGCCCCAGACCTGCGCCAAGCCGCAGCCGGCGGTGACGACCAGCGTCTGGCCGAGCGGATGGGTGTGCCAGTTGGTGCGGGCGCCGGGCTCGAAGGTGACGGATGCCGCAACGACGCGGGCGGGCGCCTGCGCTTCGTTGAGCGGGTCGAGGCGCACTGCACCGGTGAAATAATCGGGCGGCTGCCTTTTCGACGGCTGCGATCCACTGCGCTTGATGTCCATGGTGATGTTCCCGCTGTTATCCGCTCTCCTCCCTCACATAGGAGGGGAATATCGAGAATTAAGCCCGTTCGCGAAGAATATCGCCGCGGTGGCTTTCTTAACAGGCGCGAGCGTATAGCGTAGCTTTGCCCTGGCTTGCCGCGCGCCATGCGTAACCGGCTCCAAAGGCGATGACAAACCAAGGGGTTTCGGATGCGCTTCATTTTGCCGGCATTGTTCGTTTTCGCAACGGCGGTTGCCGGGATCACCGGAGCTGCGGCAGAGGATGACGGCCTGCCGCCGGTGGATTATCCAAGCCTTCCGGCCGCCGTCGCCACACGCGCGGAACTGGTCCCGGCAGGCTGGACCGTCGAGGCAGAGGCTACCGGCGATCTCGACGGCGACAGACGGCCGGATCTCGCCCTCGTCCTTCAATCGGAAAAACCGGATCTCAGCCCCTCCGGCGAACCGCTCGTCGGCCCGCGCATGCTGGTCGTCGCATTCGGAACCCGCAAAGGCTATCAGCGGATCACGGTCAATCACCAGCTGATCCCGCGTGCCTCCAGCCGCTTCGTCGAGGACTATTTCGATGCTGAATCAGGCGCATTGAGCATCGAGCGGGGGACCCTCACCATCAAGCTGCATTATTTCGCCACGATGGGCGGCTGGGGCATGTGGGACAAGACCTATTCCTTCAAATTGAGAAAGAACGAATTCGTCCTTTCCCGCTACGACCACGACTACACCCATCGAGCCAAGGGCGACACCAAACGGATCATTGCCGACTACGAGGCCCGAAGGCTCAGAGTGATCACGGGCAATATCCAGGAGGACGCCACCAAAACGAAAAAGTTGAAATTGCCCGAACCGTCGACGGTGACGCTGGAACAGGTCGGGGACGGAATGAAGTTCAGCCCGATGCCCGCCGAATGATGCTCGCGGGAAAGACCGCGCCGTTTTGACTTTTCCGTGCCGTCTGTTATCCCTTGCAACCGAAGAGCGTCGGCTTTTGAGGTTCATTTTGCCTAAGTAACTCCCGGTCTCGACAGTTTCCCCTTCCATGCGGGCAGGCCGATCGCCGCCGCGTGGGTAATTCTGTTCGTCGGGGTGGCAGCTTGAGACCGGTTTGGCATTGATCTGCCAGTGCTGCTCAAAAGCCGCCCTGAGACGCCCGACGCCTTCTTCTCCATAAGTCAGGACCTTCGCCACGCCGCGCCCGAAAGGGCTTCTCGACTGCCGTTCCGAATGAACTTCCAGACCGGAAGATCAAAACGGCATGTGCGACATCCTTCATGTGGAATGGACCATCGTTCCCAAAACTCCACCCCAGGCAATACTCCGCTGCAGTTCCTGCGGCGATACGAGGCCCTTCCGCTCCAGCGGACGGACGCGCCTCAACGCCAACGGCAAACAGCTCGACGCCTGGCTCATCTACAAATGCATCGACTGCGACGGCACCTGGAACCGGCCGATTTTCGAGCGGCAATCGGTCCGCTCGCTCGACCCGGTCCTCGTGGAAGCTCTGCAGGCAAGCGCTCCCGGTTACGTGGCGGGCCTCGAATTCGATCAGGAAGGACTGAAGGCTTCGGCGGGCCGCATTGAGGAAAGCGAGGAATTCGAGCTGCGCAGGCGAACAATCTGCGCTTCGGGGAATCGGGCGAGAATCGTCATCACGCTCGCTCTCCCCTACCCCGCCAGCCTGCGGCTCGACCGGCTGCTGGCCTCGGAGTTGCAGCTTTCCCGCAGCCGGCTGAAGGTGCTTTTCGAGGCGGGCGATATCCGGGTCGAGCCGGCGCGGAAGGACGCGCTGAAACGCAGCATCCGCGACGGCACCGTGATCACGCTGGGCCTGCGTGACGAAGCCGAACGGCTGGCGACAGGGCGGGCAGCGATGGGCGGCTATCAGCGGTAACCGGTGGCGTCGGCCGGCTTGCCCGCTTCCTGCACCTCTGTCAGGTAACGCCAGCAATCCGGCCGCGAGCCATCGACATCGTCGAATTCGTAGACCTGCGCGAGCCCGCCACTGGAGAGCGACTGGCCGTTCCATCTCGCGCGGTCCGGATCAGCGGCCAGCGCGGCGATCGCACGGCCGATGAAATGCGGCGTCTCGGAGATGCAGAAATGAGGCTGGATGGTGATCGCGTCGCGCCAGTTTTCCTCGCTGACCTCGTATGCCTCCAGCATCATTTCAGACCGCAGCCAGCCGGGCGTGATCGAGACCGACATGCAGCCGTGCTTTTCGAGATCCTTCGCATGCGCCCAGGCCATGCGCGTCGCCGAGGTTTTGGCAAGGTCGTAGAAAGGCGACAGGCGGTAGTGATCGGAATTGTAGTCGGCCGTGCCGTCGGTGACTTCCACCAACAGCCCTCCCGGCCTTTCAATCATCAGTTTCAGCGCGTGATGGGCGGTGATGAGATGGGTGTCGATCGCGAGCCGGAGCAGGCGCAGGCCGTTTTCAAGATCGTGCTCCCAAACCGCCTTGTCCCACTCGAACAGGCGCTCGCCGCCCCAGATGTCGTTGACCAGAATATCCAGCCCGCCCTGCTCGCTGCGGATCCGCTCGACCAGCGCCGCCACATCCTCCGAAACAAGATGATCGACGGCAACAGCGATACCGGTGCCGCCAGCTTCGGTCACCAATGCCGCCGTCTCCTCAATCGTCTCGGGCCGGTCATATTCGGAGCGCTTTCCGCGCGTCGAGCGGCCGGTGCAATAGGCCGTGGCGCCGGCGGCACCGAGCTCGACCGCGATCCCCCTGCCGGCGCCGCGGGTGGCACCCGCCACCAGTGCGATCTTCCCGGTCAGCGGCTTTTTTCTTGAATTCGACATGAGAGCTCCTTCCCTTGACATTCCGCGGAGCTAAAATTGGCGTTCAGGACAGTATTCGTATATAAACGTCTATTCGTTTATTATTTGCGAGGCAAGATGCCGAGACCAAAAACCATGCCGGATGGCGAAGTGCTGAAGGCCGCGCTGAAACTGATGCACGAAAAAGGCCCGGACGCGCTGACCTTCGCCTCCCTTTCTACGGCCTCCGGCCTTTCGCCGTCGACGCTGGTGCAGCGGTTCCGCAACAAGGAAGAACTCGCCAGGGCGGCCCTCCTGCATGCATGGGACGAACTCGACGCCAAGACGGAAGCGGCGATCACGGCCGCGCCCGGGACACCGGACGGCGCGGTGGATATGCTCGTCGCACTCTCCGGAGATTATGGGGGCATCGAAGCCTATGCTGAAGGACTGCTGATGCTGCGCGAGGATTTTCGCGATCCTCTGCTGCGGGAGCGCGGTAGAGCCTGGGGCGAGCGGCTTTCGGGCGCTATCGTCGATTGTTTTTCAGAAAAGGCCGGCGCGCCTGACGATATTGGCATGCTGATGGCTTCCCAATGGCAGGGCTGCCTTCTCTGGTGGGGTTTCAATCCGACGGAAACGATCGCCGCGCATGTGCGCAAAAGCCTGGAGGCGTTTCTGGCGGCGATAGGCCTGCCTCACAGGTAGGAGCTTGCACGCAGCCTGGGGAAATGAAACGGAAGACCCTTCAGCGATACGATCGCAACACCTGCAAGCACGATTGCGGTAGCGACGATTTCGCGCAAGCTCACCGGTTCGCCGAGCAGGACGAAACCGAGCAGGATCGTCCAGGGCGGCAGGAAATAACCGTTCATCGAGCCGACAGTAGGACCGGCCTTTTTCAGGATGTTCATGTAGAGAACGATGGGCAGTGCCGTGCCGAAGACGCCGAGCACCAGCAGGACGCCCGCCGCATCGAGCGCCGGCGCGAAGGACGACATCCCGCCGAGCCAGATGACGACCGCGAAGGTCGGCAGGCCGGAAAAGAGCTGCTGGCCGAGCGCAAGCCGCATCGGCTGCGGGCTCGGTATGGCGCGTACATAAAGATTTCCGAGCGCGTAGCTCAGCGCCACAATCACCATGGCGCCGACGCCGTTCAGGCCGACATCACCCGCGCCGAACGCCGCGGGACCGACCAACATGACCATTCCGGTAAAACCGGTGGCGAGCCCGAGCGCCACCTTGAGCGTCAGCCGCTCGCTGGCGAACAGGGCCTGCGCCAGAACCGCGACGATAAGCGGCGTGGAAGCCTGGATCATCGAGGTGAGGCCCGCCGAAATCTGGGTGAGCGCATAGGCTGTCAGTGCGTTTGGCACGACGCCCTGCAGGAAGCCTAGAACGATCCAGTCACGAAGCTCATGCCCGCGCGGCAGGACCTGATGCCCGGCGGCCGCCATGAAGGCGGCGATGAGACCGCCTCCCATCAAGCCGCGCAGCGCCGTGAGCGCCAGCGGCGAAAGCGAAGTTCCCGCGATTTTCAGCAGGATGAAGGCGCTTGCCCATAAAAAGGAGCAGACGAGCATCTGCACGATCAACGGCACAGCGAAAGACTTCCGTATAGCAAGCGTGGGCATCGCGGCCTCCCATTTATCTTCATGTGAAGATATTTGCATGAAATTTATCTTCATGTCAAGATAGTTTGAAATTGCATGGGAGACCGCATGAGCCGCGAACACAAACCGCAGGACCACATCGATCGGGCACGGGCCCAATGGACAAAGGAACTGCCGGACCTGGATACGGAGCCGATGGAGATCCTCGGCCGCATCTACCGCCTGTCGCGGCTGATGACGCCGTCGATCGAAGAGATATTCGCCTCCTTCGGGCTGGATCGCGGCGAGTTCGACGTGGTGGCGACCCTCAGACGCTCTGGCCCGCCCTACCGGCTCACGCCTACTGAGCTTTACCGATCGCTGATGGTCGCCTCCGGCAGTCTCACCCATCGGCTAGGACGGCTCGAAAAGGCTGGTCTCATCCGGCGCGTGCCGTCGGAGCACGATGGCCGCAGTCTTGCAGTCCAGCTGACGGAAGAAGGCATTCGCCGGGCCGAAGCGGCATTCCGGCGGGACATGGCCAATGAGGCAGACGCCATCGCCTCTTTCAACCGGGAAAAGAAACGGCAGATTTCCGCGCTGCTGCGTGAACTGAACCTGACGGTCGAGGCACATCTTGCCGCGCGAGCGGATGAAGCCCCGGAGGCTTGAGCGATGGCAGTGCTTGGCGAAGAGGACAAGGCGTGGCAGCCACTCCTGCCGCATGAGATCGCCGCTGTTCTGGAAAAAGCGCCGTTCCCCTGGTGGATCGCCGGCGGTTATGCAATCGAGGCTTTCGTCGGCCACACGGTCCGGCCGCATGGGGACATCGACATCCTGATGCTCAGAACGGACCGTGTGGCGGCACGGGCACAGCTGAAGGATTGGGACTGCTGGGCGGCCGATCCGCCCGGGACCCTGCGCCCCTGGCGAGAGGATGAGACGCTGCCCGCCACGGTCGATCACATCTGGTGCCGCGGGCACGCCGACGACGCCTGGCGCTTTCAGCTCATGTTTGACGACGGCGATGGCGAGACATGGCGCTTGCGGCGCTGTCCCTCGGTAGTCCGTCCGGTTTCGGAAATGGGATGGCGGCATGCAGGCAGACTTTTCTACCTCGCGCCGGAAATCCAGCTTTTCTACAAAGCGAAGTCTCCAAGGCCGAAGGATGAAAAGGACTTTTCCGCAATTAGGCAGCAACTGCCACCAGACTCCTGGTCGCCTGAACGCATAGGATCCTCGCGATCCTATGGAGTGGTTGCGAATGGTTCTTGTTGCAGACGAGTTGAAGCGGAAGCGGGCCGAGATCGGTGCCAAGATCGAGGAGGTGCGGGCGAAGATCGTATCGCTGGAGAGGCAGCAGGCCGCGTTCGACGTGGTCATCCCGTCCTACGAACCGGAATACTCGCCCGCCGGGACACCTCGAGCCGCCACCTGGCGCAAGCGCCAAGGCGTCATTGAAGTCTCGGAGTTGCTGAAGGATGTCGATCGCCGTGGCTTCGTGCTGCGCACGCTCCGCGAAGCCGGGCGCCCGATCACGACGGCGGAGTGCGCCAAGGCCTTCGCACGCGAGACTGGTCTGGCCGAAGACGACGCCCGGCTCGGACAGGTCGCAAATCGATTTTCCCAGACGCTCGACCGGCTTGCCAGGACGAACCGTGTCCGCCGTGCCGGATAGGCTGACGGGTGTCGCTACCTCTGGGAAGTCGCGGCGTAGGTGTCGGGGTTTTCGCCGCCGTCCCAGACCAGATCGGGCGGATGCCGACCCTGCCAGTAGCCGCAGAGGTTCCGCGACGTCTTCCGGGACATCGCGAAGTGGATCATCCCCCAGAGCAGCATGCCGTTGTCGACGTGGCGGTTGTCCTCGCCCCAGGCGATCTCCGCCGCATACCAGTCGAAGTACCGCACCGAGAAGCGGTGATGGATACCGACGTAGGACCGCTGGATGCGGCTGAAGAAGCTTTCGACGTGGTTCGTGTTCACGCCGCCCTTCGTCTGGTACTCCTTGCTGTGGTTCACCCGGAACAGGTCCTGCAGGCCTGCCAGGTCGTCGTACGAGAAGCGCTCGTCGGCATGGATGCGCGATCCTTTGCGGACGTGCTTCCTGACGAATTCCCAGGCCTCGTTCGGATGCTCGCTACGCACGACGCGGGTCAGCGTCCGCTCTCGGCCGCGGCCAAACGGCGTCTTCTCCCGGAGCGTCAGGATCGTGAGGCGCTTGAAGTTCTGATACTCGGGGCGGCGTCGGTCGACGCGATCCTCCTTGCGGTTCTTCTGCTTGGTGTGACCGCCGGCGTACTTGCCGTCGATGTGGATCTCGCCCTCCAACATCATCCGGAACCGTCGGGTCGCGACCGCCTCGCGCATCTTCATGAGCAGCACCCATGCCGTCTTGTACTGGACGCCGAGCTCGCGGGAGAGTTGGAGCGCACTCTTGCCTTTGACCGAGTTCACCGAGAACCAGAGGCCAGCCAGAATGTCCTGGAAGCTCATCTTGCGGAAGGCGAAGACCGTGCCGGTCGTCACCGAAAATTCCCGGCGGCAGGCCGGCATTTGAAGCGCCGACGCCGGATCTCCCAGCAGTTCGTATGCGAACAGCGGACGCAGGTCGGTCGCCCTTCCGTATCCGGCCAGCGGATGAGGCAGAACGCCTTGGAGGACTTGGCGTCGTCGAACGAGCGGAGATGGCTAAGCGTGAACGTCCGGCAATACGGGGACAGCAGGAAGTGCTGGTTTCCCCAATATTTCTACACTCCGGAGGACCTCCAGATCGGGTGCGGCCTTGCGCGGCTGCGGAATGACGGACGGCAGGTTGTCGGAGACCATGTTCAGTTCCCTGTAGGATACGCGATACGACGGGACCTCGCCGGGTGCGGCGAGCGGAAGTCAGCGTCGTCGTATTCGTATGATCCGGAACATGCGGCGGAACATACCAGGGTGGTCGTCAGGAGTCGATCGCGAACGGCCCGGCGTTATCATCTGCTTGCAAAAATCTTAATTGCGATTATGTTAGCACTAAAGGCCACTATTCGCGTTTAGGTGTTATTATGTTCGCATTTAAGATGTCATCCCCCGTCGAAGTCATTCGAGGCTTGTCGGAAAGAATGAAGCGCCGAAGAATCCAGCACGGACTGACCCAGCGGGAACTGGCGACAAGATCGAATGTCTCATACGGATCACTGAGGTTATTCGAGGAAAGTGGGAAAATTTCGCTCGAGAGTCTCGTGAAAATTGCCTTCGTCCTTGAGGCCGAGGCTGAGTTCGACCACTTGTTTCCAAGTCGGCCGCCGCAGAATATCGATGATGTCGTTGATCGTCCTCTTAAGCAGCGGGTGCGCCGGAGATGAAGTTCAAACCAATCCAGCAGATGAGTGTTTATCTGAATCTCGAAGGGAGCGACAAGAAACTCGGCACACTTGCCTGGAGTGGCAAGGAACGAAGGGCCTACTTTGAGTACTCGGCGGAGTTTCTCGCGGCACCCCTTCTGATCTCGCCATTCCATATGAAGGTCGCTACTGGCTTGATCGCGGCGCCGCGCGACCCGTTCGACGGGCTCCATGGGCTATTTAACGACAGCCTACCTGACGGTTGGGGCCGTCTATTGCTGGACCGTCGTCTCCAGCGAGCTGGCATCGACTACACTCAACTCACTCCTATCGACCGCCTTTCCGCAGTGGGCAGAACGGGCATGGGCGCGCTGACATATGTTCCTGACTTGCCGGACGACCAGAAACAGCCGACCGATGCCGATCTGGATTGGTTTGCTGATCAGGTGGAGCTGGTGCAGACGGAAATGGATGTCGCTGACATCGATAGTTTGCAGGGCGCGCAAGGCGGGTCCGCGGGCGCACGGCCAAAGATCATGATCGGCTTCAACAGGGTCGAAAACACATGTGTGTTGGACTACGGCCAGCAGTTGGATCCGGGGTACGAAAGATGGATGGTCAAGGCTCCCAGTTCTGACGACCCGCGCGAAATCGGCGCCGAGGAAAAAGCCTACGCGTTCATGGCGGTAGCTGCGGGACTGGAGATGGCTGAGACCCGCCTGTTTGACACCCGTAAGGGAAGACGACTTTTCGCGACAAAACGGTTCGATAGGACACGTGCCGGCAGGCTCCATATGCACACAGCAAGCGGCCTGTTGAATGCCAGCCACCGCGAGGCATCACTGAACTATGAGCAACTGCACAAGCTTACGCATATGATGACCCGCGATGCCGGGGAAGTTCTCAAGATGTTCCGAAACATGGTGTTTAACGTCTATGCTAGGAACCGCGACGACCATGCGAAGAACCACGCTTTCTTAATGGACGGGAATGGTCGGTGGTCATTGGCGCCTGCATACGACCTTACCTTTTCGTCCGGGCCAGGCGGAGAACACAGCGCCGCAATCGCCGGAGAAGGAAGAACGCCTGGATTGCCTCACCTCTTGGCGGTCGCCAGGGGGGCCTCGATCTCGGATCAGGATGCCAAGGATGTTATAGAGCACGTGCGAACGGCCGTCGATCGATGGCCGGAGTTTGCTGAAAAGGTGCAACTATCCAGATCCCGTACCGTTGAACTGGACAATTTCTTGAACGGTAATAGGCCAAGTCATACGCTCGGCGTGTCCTATGATCGGAATGACTACAGCATTTCTGGACCAACGCGAGCAGTCAAAAGCTCAAGCGACGATGATATGGAGGGGTTCAGCCCGAAGCGCTGAATCCCTCTTACAAGTTTGGTGGCAGTTGCTACCTAATTTCGGACTTTTCCGCCATCCTGCCTCTCCTCGGCAAAGTGCGGAAGGCCTGGCTGCGCGAGGCGATCATCATCGCCTATGGGCCAGAAAATGCGTGGCTGGCGAGGCTTTAGAGACCTTCCTCGTCCGGGAACAGGATCTTCTCGTAGTCCGGGCACCGTTGAGGACGTGAGTATGGGCTCACCCCGAGACCTTCAATTCCATGCAGGTGAGGTCGAGCCAGCGGCCGAATTTGGTTCCGACTTCGGAGAATTTTCCGGCGATGCGGAAGCCGAGCTTCTCATGCAACCGAATCGAGGCGTCGTTTTCGGATTCGATCGCGGCGATCATCACATGCACGCCATTGGAGGCGGCGCGGGCGATCAGTTCCTGCATCAGCAGCCGACCAATGCCGCCGCCCCTGGCATCACGGTGTACATAGACCGAATGCTCAACGGTATGACGATAGCCATCGAAGGCCCGCCAATCGCCATAGGATGCGTAACCGGCGACCTTGCCGTCCAGTTCCGCAACCAGCACCGGAAAACCTTTCGCCTTTCGGGCGGCAAACCATTCCTTCCGGTTTTGAAGATCGACCAGCACGTCGTTCCAGATGGCCGTGGTATTGGCAACGGCGTCATTATAGATTTCCATGATGATCGGTAGATCGGCTTCGGTTGCGTCGCGCACCAGCGTCATGATTTTTGTCCATTATAATATCTCTACATCCACTTTAGCAGACGCACATCACCTGTCCACAATTGTTGCGGAACCGCTCTTCTGGTAAAGCCGCTAGCGGGAATGGAGGATTGGAATGCGGGTTTTCCTGGCAGCATCGGCAACACTTGCCGCGGTGTCGGCGCAAGCGGCCGAGTGGCAGACCTATTCCAACGACCGTTATGGCTTTACTGTCGAGGTGCCCCCCGGTTTCGTCATGCAGAGGGCGCCGGACAACGGCGATGGCGGCACATTTCTCGGCAGGAACGGTGACCGGATCTTCGTCTTCGGGACCTTCCTGGTCGACTTGTTCTTTGACGATGAAGCCAGGAACCGCATCGTTCAGGCGAAGAAGCTCGGCTGGGATATTTCCTATTCGCGGATCGAGCCGGATTGGGCGAGCTATTCCGGCACCAAGGGAGACCGCATCCTCTATGTCCGCGGCAACTGGCTGTGCAAAGACGCAGCCGCCTTCGTGCATCTGGAATACCGCAGCCGGGATCGCAAGGCCTATGATGCGATCGTCAAGCGGATGATCGCAAGCCTCAAACCCGTCGGCTGCCCCGAGTAAGGTCAGAGCCCGCCGCCCGAGAGGCTGAAACAGGTCATCACGGCGCCGTAATGCACCGCGGCGGCGGCGACGACGAAACCATGCCAGATGGCGTTTTGAAAGCGCAGCCTCTCCCAGACGTGGAAGATCACTCCGAGCGAATAGATGAGGCCGCCAATCACGATCAGCCAGACGGTGACCGCCGGCAGATAGGTGGAAACGGGGCCCATCACCATCACACCGCTCCAGCCCATGCCGAGATAGAGCAGGATCGTCAGCTTATCGTAGCGGCCGGGAAACAGGCATTTCAGCATGATACCGACGACAGCCGTCACCCAGATCGCCAGCAGCATGGCGAAGATCCAGGCGTCCCCCGAACCGCGCTGCAGAAACGGCGTATAGGTCGCGGCAATCAGGATGAAGATCGCCGAGTGGTCGAAACGCCTCAAAAACCATTTGGTGCGGGAGTGCGGCCAGATGTTGTAGGTGAAGGAAATCGACAGGCAGAGAACGAGGCCGAGGCCATAGACCCACGCGGCGATGATCTCGCCATGGCTCGACCAGACAGTCGCATAGAAGATCAACGCCGTTGCCCCGACCAGCGCAAAAACGATCCCGATGCCGTGGATGATTCCATCCGCGACGATCTCGTGAAAATCGTAATGCCGTCCGAAGTTGAAGAGTTCGCTCATCCTGCCTTCCGCCCTCCCGATCCAAGAATGGCCATAGCAATGGCGGAAGGCAAGAGACAAGCGCTTCACATTAGGTTTTAGGTTTTAACCTTCCGGCTCAGCCTTCCAGCGTAAACCGTCCAATGTAAACTCCGGTTAAGCCTCGCCGGCACAGGCTTGACACAGCGGCGTATGCGGTACGGTGCCTAGTCGTCTTTCGGCGATCGGCTGGCCGCATTTCGCACAGATGCCGAAGGTGCCGGCATCGATCCGAGCCAGTGCGGCATCGATCGCAACGAGCTCCTTCTCGCCGGCCTCACCCAATTCCTCGAGCACTTCGTCATTGTTGCGCTCGACGGCGCGATCGTCGTCATCAGGGTTGCGCGGCGTGGTGAAATCCTGCTCGATCCGGCTCAGCCGGTTTTCAAGCTCGGCCTTGCGGGCCTTGAGGATGCGCTGATATTTGGCGGTATTCATCTCGACAATTCCTTCTCAGCGGTCGATCAGAACCGAGCATTTCGCGTGGCGCACGACCCGGTCGGCCGTGGCGCCGATGAAGTAGTTGGAAATATCCGGCACATGGGATGCGACGATGACGAGATCGGCCTTGCGCTGTTCGGTCGCGGCGAGAATCTCCCGCGCTGGCGAACCCTGGCGTATCTCGATATTGGCCGGGAGGCCGACTTTTTCGCGCAGGTTCAGAAGAAGCTGCTCGGATTCCTGGCGCGCCCTGACCATCAGGTCGACCGAGACATCGGCCACGTAATAGCCGGGAAGGTCTTCCACCACGTTGAGCAGAACCAGGCTGCCACCCTCATCGAGAAGCGTCGCTGCCTTACGGAAGATCCTCTCCCCCTTCTCCAGCTGAGCTACGTCGACAGCAACGATGATTTTTGCGTACATCTCACTTTCCTCATTCGTTTTCCCCATTTTTCTAGGATCGTCCCGAGGGAACTGCGTTGATCGAAGTCAACGAAGAGCTATCCCCTTGTTCACTTTTACGAAACGATGCATCGCTGTTTTCTGGTCTTTTGTGAACGCAGCACCTGCGCCATATCATATCGCAACACGGCATCGGCCGGCTAATCAAACGAGGATTTTTTCCATGACCGGCAACGTTCAATCTTTCGCACTGACGCGTCCGGCGCATGTAAAGGGCGCGCATCTTATCGTCAGCGATCTAGGCAGGGTTTCCAGCTTTTATCAGCATATTATCGGGCTGCGGGTGCTCGAACGGAATTCGAGCGGAGAGATACTCGGGGTCGCGGGCCAGCCACTACTGACGCTCTCAACCGGCAACAACGTCGCCGCGGCGCCACGCAATGCGGCGGGCCTGTTCCACACCGCCTTTCTGGTACCTAACAGGCAGGAGCTCGCCCACTGGCTGGCCCATGCCGCCCACAACAACGTCCGCCTCGACGGCGCCTCGGACCATCTGGTCAGCGAAGCGATCTATCTTTCAGACCCGGAAGGCAACGGCATCGAGATCTATCGCGACCGAACGTCCGAAGAATGGACCTATCACCATGACGGCACGGTAGAGATGGCGACCGAACGGCTGAACCTGCAGGCGCTCTACGAGCTCGCGTCTAAGGAGAAGTGGGGCGGCATGGCGGACGGGACAGCTGTCGGCCATATCCACCTGCAGGTGGGCGACCTTCCTGAGGCCGACGCCTTCTACCGGGACGTTCTCGGCCTGAAGGTCATGGCCCGTTATCCGGGTGCGCGCTTCTTTGCCACCGGCGGTTATCACCACCACATCGCCGCCAATATCTGGAACAGCCGCGGCGCCGGGGTCCGCCAGGGCAACATGACCGGCCTTTCGGACTACAGCATTGTCTTCAACGAAAAAGAGGCGCTCGACAGGGCGCTCACGGCGCTCGACCGCCAGGAGATCGCCGCTACCAAAACCGCCGAAGGATGGTCCCTGAAGGACCCCTGGGGCATCGGCCTGACGCTCGCAGCCTGACCTTTGCCGCATTTCCTCCCATGGAAGCGGCCTTCCGGAACCGGAGCGCCGCTTTCGCGTTGAAAGGCATCACGGGGACAGCTGGAATATGGCGATCTTGGGTGCGCACGGCGCCAAGCCGAAGAAACAGCCGCTGGAGCTTGCGTTAAACCGCAAGGACACAGCGGGCATCTATCCGGAAGAAGACGAGGTTGCCGAGCATCTTCCGCTCGGTCGTGAGGCGCTCGACGTCGCCATGGCCTGGGCGGTGATCGGCATCTTCGCAATCGCTTTCTTTGCCCTCGTTCATTACATGTCGATGATCCTGATCCCCGTCACGCTCGCCGTGGTGGTGGGATTGATTCTCGGGCGTGTAGCCGACCGCCTCGGGGAAGCCGGCGTGCCGCGTTTCGGCATCGCGTTCATTCTGTCCACGCTCGTCTTTGCCGTGCTCTTTGTGATCATCAACTCGCTGGTGGAACCACTCAGCACGCTCATCAAGGAAGGCCCCAACTTCATCGAGCGGACGATCAACCGGATCATGCCCTTTCTGGAAAGCCAGCACTGGCTGAACATCTCGCCTGCGACCTTCGAAACCGGGCCGATGTCGATGCAATCGCTGCTCGAAAACTCCAGCAACATCTTAGGCGTGATCACTGCCAATCTGACGCCGGCGATCATCCAGGGGCTGATCTTCTTCGCCGCGCTGCTGCTCTTCCTCTACGGGCGGCTGAAGCTGAGGAGAACGATCATCCTCGCCTTCCCGACGCGGCGGCAACGGCTGATGGCAATCCGGGTGCTGAACTCGGTCGACGAAGTGCTGGGCTATTACTTCGCCACTGCCAGCGTTCTCTATCTCGCGCTCGGGGTGTCGATGACGCTGATCGCCTATTTCGGCGGCCTCGCCATGCCGATGCTCTGGGGCCTGTTTGCGTTTCTGTCGAGCTTCATCCCGTTTCTCGGGATCACGCTGATGACGCTTTCGGTTGCGGTTGCCGGCATCCTGACGCACGACGCCATGTTTATCGGACTTATCCCCGCCTTCATCTTCTTCTCCGTACACCTGGTGATGGAGAACCTGATCTTTCCCGCCATCATGGGCCGGCAGTGGGAGATCAATCCTTTCCTGGTATTCGTCGCCATCCTGTTCTGGACCTGGATGTGGGGAGCGGTCGGCGCCATGCTGGCGCTGCCGCTCTCCCTCATCATGATGACGGCACTCTCGGAACTTTTCCCCGAGCGCAAGACGACGCCCCATCTGCCGGGCTGATCGCCTCAGTCATAGAGAAAGTGCTGCTCCCACTCGTTGCGGGGCACCTTCGAGCCGATCTTGTAGTCGAAGGACATGACCGTGAGGCCTTCCTCGCCCGTCTCGCATTTGTATTTGAGACGGTACCAATCGCCGCCGCTGCGGAAAACGGCGCCGGGGGCGCGGATCGAATTGCCGGCCTCGATCGGGTCGGCAAAGGTGTAGGCGATCACCTTGTCGGGCTTGTATTCGCCCTCGGCGTCTTTCTTGATGCGGTCGATCGCTTCGAGATCGCAACGCTGTTCCCGGCGTTCGTCGGGTGCAAGCGCGTCGAGCTGTTTGGCGATGCGGGAGTCGAGGGCATGTGCCGGCAGGGCGGAAAGAACGAACAGAACCGCCAGCGACCAGTGTTTCTTCATAGCATTTCCTATCCAATCTGACTCGGACGGCGCGGAAACTAGGAGATGGATCACCCGTTGACCACCTACCAGAGCGGGAAATAAAGCTGACGTGATCAAGTTGGGGGACAGCGGGATCAAGTAACGGCGGCCTTGCAAGCGCTTTGGCTCTGGTACGCCCGTTGCTTGTTTTATCATCGGCGTCACGCTGCATTTAACAGCGATGAAGGTGCTTGAAAGGCTGAATAGATGATCGAGAACCTTATGCTGCTTTTGCCCCGATGGTCGGGCTGCTGTTGATTGCAGCTTTCGTCTATTGGCAGAAGGAACGCGACGCAAAGCGCCAGGACAAGAAATAACGCGCCGACCTTCCCGCTTGCCTCCAGCGCAAGCGCCCCCTATCTCTGGCACTCCTTTCAGACAATCCGGAGTGCTTCCTTGGACACCGCCTCGAAAAAGCCCTTTGCCCATCTTCCCGCGGCCCCCGTCGCGCCGAAGAAGCCGGTCTCCGACAGCCGCCACGGCATTGACCGCGTTGACGACTATGCCTGGTTCCGCGCCGACAACTGGCAGGCCATGTTCAAGGATCCGTCGATCCTCGACCCGGAGATCCGCAAGCATCTGGAAGCGGAAAACGCCTATATGGAAGCGGCGATGGGCGATACGGCGGACCTGCAGAAGGTGCTGTTTGCAGAGATGCGCGGCCGCATCAAGGAAGACGATTCCTCCGTTCCGATGAAGGACGGTCCTTTCGCCTACGGCACGCTCTACGTGACGGGCGGAGAACAGCCGCATTATTTCCGCACGCCCCGCGATGGCGGCGAAAAGCAGATTCTGCTGAACGGTGACAAGGAAGCCGAGGGCAAGGACTATTTCCGCCTCTCCGGCATCGACCACACCACCGATCATGCCAAGGGTATCTGGGGCTACGACGACAAAGGGTCGGAATATTTCACGCTGCGCATCCGCGACCTTTCGAGCGGCGAAGACCTTTCGGACGTCTTGGAGAATACCGCCGGAGGCGGCGTCTGGGCGCCGGACGGCGAGAGCTTTTTCTACACGCTGCAGGACGAAAACCACCGTCCGTCCAAGGTCTTTCACCACATCGTCGGGACACCGCAATCGGAAGATTGTCTCGTCTACGAGGAAGAGGATCCGGGCTTCTTCATGGGCGTCGGCGGCTCGTTGCTCGACGACTTCATCTATATCGACATCCACGACCACGAAACTTCGGAATATCGGCTGCTGTCGACGAAGGATCTCACCGCCGAGCCGATGCTGGTCGCCGAACGGGTGGAGGGCGTGGAATATTCGATGACGGAGGGCGGCGACGTCTTCTACATCCTGACCAATGACGGCGGAGCGAAGGATTTCAAGATCGTCCAGGCCCCGGTCCTAGCACCCGGCAAGGAAAACTGGACGGAGGTCGTGCCGCACGAGCCGGGCCGGCTGATCATTTCGCATATGGCATTCGCGCGCCATCTCGTCTGGCTGCAGCGCAAGGACGGCCTGCCCCAGATTATCATCCGCGACCGGCAGACCGGCGAGGAACATGCGATCGCGTTTGCCGAAGAGGCCTATTCGCTCGGACTGCAGGGCGCGGCGGAATACGACACCAACATCATCCGCTTCTCCTACTCCTCGATGACGACACCATCGCAGCTCTTCGACTACGACATGGCGACGCGAGAACGGGTGCTCCTGAAGACCCAGGAAGTCCCCTCCGGCCATAACCCCGAGGACTATGTGACGCGCCGGGTGATGGCGCCGGCCCATGACGGAGAACTGGTGCCGGTTTCGTTGCTCTATCGTAAAGATACGCCGCTCGACGGCTCCGCCCCCTGCCTTCTCTACGGCTATGGTGCCTATGGCATCACCATCCCGGCCGGCTTCAACACCAACAACCTGTCGCTTGCCGACCGCGGCTTCGTCTATGCCATCGCCCATATCCGCGGCGGCAAGGACAAGGGGTTTGCCTGGTACGAAAACGGCAAGATGGAGCATAAAGAAAACACGTTCAAAGACTTCATCGCCGCAGCTGACTATCTGAGCGAGCAGAAATTCACGTCTTACACGAAGATCATCGCCGAGGGCGGCTCGGCCGGCGGCATGCTGATGGGTGCTATCGCCAATATGGCGCCCGAAAAATTCGCAGGCATTATCGCCGCCGTGCCTTTCGTCGACGTACTTAACACCATGCTCGACGACACGCTGCCGCTCACGCCCCCGGAATGGCCCGAATGGGGCAATCCGATCGAATCGCTCAACGAGTATCAATGGATCGCCGCCTACTCTCCCTATGACAATGTCGGTGCAAAGCCCTATCCGCCGATCCTGGCGCTTTCCGGCCTGACGGACCCGCGCGTCACCTATTGGGAGCCGACCAAATGGGTGGCGAAGCTGCGCGAACAAGCGCCGGAGGCAGGCCCCTATCTTCTGAAGACCAATATGGCAGCCGGCCACGGCGGCAAGTCCGGCCGCTTCCAGCGCCTGGAAGAGATCGCTTTCGAATATGCATTCGCCATCAAGGTGGCGGGGAAGATGTAGAGGCTGGAACAACAGATCCCGGGAGGTGAGGACGATGACCGTCTATGTGGCCCTGCTGCGGGCGGTAAAT
The DNA here is from genome assembly GCF_004343065.1 of Neorhizobium sp. S3-V5DH. Taxonomy (NCBI): domain Bacteria; kingdom Pseudomonadati; phylum Pseudomonadota; class Alphaproteobacteria; order Hyphomicrobiales; family Rhizobiaceae; genus Neorhizobium; species Neorhizobium sp. S3-V5DH. Next base: position 110,176 of record NZ_SMCL01000006.1, on the reverse strand, counting down.
GTTGCAGGCACCGCACTTCCGATGGCCGAACTCAAGGCGATCTGCGAGGATCTCGGGTTCGAGGACGGGAAAACCTACATCCAGAGCGGCAATGTCCTGTTCCGCTCGGACGACAGCGAGGCCGCGGTCGCGGCAAAGCTCGACGATGCGCTCGGAAGGAAATTCGGCAAGCGGCCGGGCGTCATGGTGCGCACGACGGAAGAGCTGGAGGCGGCAGCGGCGAACGCGCCCTTCCCCGATGCCAAGCCGAACTTCCTGCTCGTCTATTTTCTGCCGGAAAAGGCATCGACCGACGCGCTCAAGGGCATGGTGGCGCCGGACGGCGAGGAGGCGGTCGTGGCCGGACGGGAAATCTACGTCCATTATCCCAATGGCTCCGGCCGTTCAAAACTGAAAGTGCCGGCGCTCAAACCCGGCACGTCACGCAATCTGAACACGGTCCGCAAGCTCGCCGAATTGGCGCGAGCGATGGAATAGGCAAGCGGGCGGCATGGCGGGCATCATCATTCCGATCGTCTGTTTCGCCGTCATCATCTATGTCGTCGGGACGATCTCCTGGTCCATCTGGCGACAGCGAAGGAGCACGGCTGCCGACTGGCCGCCCTACCCTCTCATCAACGCCAGCGACGAGGAGATGGATAGTCGAGCGGCCGAACTGCGCAACTTGCTGTCCTGCAAGCCGCTCGGTGCGGAAAGGGCGCGCCAGCTCTGGGACCAGTTGCAGCGAGCGAAAATCGGCGAAGGCCTGATTCACCAATTCCACCGCGATTTCTGCGGCCACGGACTGATCCGCACGGATGCCGGCATTATTCTTTGCGATATCCAGGATGGCTGTTTTCCGGGCGCGGCCATCGCCACATGGTCTACGGAGGAAGAGTTCGTCGCCTTCTTCTCCCGCCAGAGCGATTTCACCATGAGCGGCTGGGATCCGGCCGAACCGGTCTTTTTTACCGAAGACAGCTGGTACCGGAACAATCAGCGGCTGACGACGACGATCATCGACGGATTTCTCCAAGGCATGAACATATAAGGAACCGGCGCGAAGCACGGGCCGGTTGTACTTCTTTGTCAAGAGTCCGCCGTCAAGCCAAAACACTCGCCGCAAGCCTCGCGCAAGCTTCGGACGTTAACCCTTCGTTAACCATTCTGAACACAGGCGCGTTTTGCCATGAAGATCGATAGCGGCCTCAGCGGCTATTATTATCCCAACCGGACGCAAGAGGTGGACCGGAAGACGGAAGAAGCGCCCCAACGGGAGGCGCTGCCCATTCAGCGCTCTCCCAACGCGTTGACCGGCAGCAGCACGCTGCTTTCCTCATCGCTTGCCAATGCGCTCTGGGTCATGGAAACCGGCGAGACCGGTTCGTCTGTAGCCGAGCAGCCGATGCCGGCCGTTCCGCAGGACTGGGTCGAAGGTATCTACCAGGAATTCGCCTGATCCTTTCCGATCCACCGAAAAACGGAAACCGGTTTCCGTTTCTCCCCAAATTGCTTTATGCCGCATCCGCCGGCGTTACCTCCACCGTGACATGCGACAGGTTCGTCATCGCCCGGAGTTTCTCCTTATAAAAGGAAGGCGGCCGCGGTTTTGGCGTTATCAGGGCGACGATCGCCGCATGATGCCCCGGCCCCACCTGCCAGACATGCAAGTCGGCAATCCGGTCTTCCTCCGTTTCCACGTTCCGGCGGATTTCGCCGGCAAGGTCATCGTCATCCGGCTGGGCATCCAGGAGAACCCCGGCGGTGGCGCGGATCAGTCCCCAGGACCAGCGCGCGATCACGAGCCCCCCGACAATCCCCATCACCGGATCGAGCATATCCCAGCCGTAGCTGCGCCCGAGAATCAGCGCCAGGATCGCCAGCACCGAGGTCAGCGCGTCGGCGAGCACATGCAGGTAGGCCGCGCGCAGATTGTGGTCTTCGGCATGATGGGCGTGATCGTGCCCGCCGTGATCATGCCCGTGGTCGTCGCCGTGGCGATGGCCGCCGTCATGTCCATGGGCATCATGATGATGGTGATGGCCATGATGGTGATCCTCTCGCAAAAGCCAGGCGCTCAGCAGATTGACCGCCAGCCCCAGGATGGCGACCAGAATCGCCTGGTTGAAATCGATCGGAACAGGACGGGCGAGACGAATGGCGCTTTCCCAGGCGATCAGAAGCGCGATCAGCGCCAGTACGATGGCGCTCGCAAATCCCGCAAGATCGCCGAGCTTGCCCGTCCCGAAGGTATAGCGCGGATTGCGGGCCTGCCGACGGGCGTAAACATAAGCGAGCGCCGAAATTAGCATCGCACCCGCATGCGTCGACATATGCCAGCCATCGGCCGTCAACGCCATCGAACCGAAGATCGAACCGGCGGCAATCTCCGCCACCATCATCGTTGCGGTCAGCGCAATCACCAGCCAGACCCTGCGTTCGTTGCGCTCGTGATCGGCGCCGAGAAATACGTGGTCGTGCTTCAATTCTTCGACGGAATGGGCCATCGCGGTTCTCCCCTTTTTTGTCGACCCCGGTTAGCGGATATAGGTTCTGAGCGCCTCGGCGAGTTCTTCCGCCGCCTGCGCCCTCTCTTTCTCATCTGCAGCGTGCAGAACGTGCTCATGAAGGTGATCCTCCATCACCTCGCCGGTGAGGCCGGCGAGCGCGCCGCGAATCGAAGCGAGCTGACGCAATACTTCACCGCAAGGCGCCTCCGCCTCCAGTGCCCGTTCGACCGCCTCCATCTGCCCCTTCAATCGGCGCACCCGCGCCAGAAGCTTTGACTTTTCCCGAATGGTATGGGCCATGGTTGCTCCGAAAGGTAATATAGGGGGGTAGGCTATTTGGAGTCTTATCAGAATGCAAATCGGGTCATGCCGTCTAGCGCGAAGAAGTACCCCCCACGAAGGAGCCGCCTCCTTCCCGCTCGTCCCAGTGCCGGCGATCCGCCGGCGAACGCCTGAGGACCTCTATCGCCAAGACCAGCCAGAAACCGGCAGCGATGGCGACGAGCACCCAGAAGGCCCGGAAATGACCTCTGGAAAATTCTTCGAACCTGCCGTGGCAATATCTGCAGCTTGCGTCCATGACGTCACCTCTCCGCTTGCGCCTTGTTCAGTGACCACCTAGATAATTCCTATAGTCACTAGAGCTTCAAGAGGAATTTTCGCCATGTTGTCGATCGGTAGTCTCTCAAAACGGACGGGCGTGAAGGTACCGACCATTCGCTACTACGAGCAGATGGGCCTCTTGAAAGCGGCCGAACGCTCGGAAGGCAATCAGCGGCGCTACGAAAGGAGCGATCTGGAGCGGCTTGCCTTCATCCGCCATGCCCGCGACCTCGGCCTCGACATTCCTGCAATCCGCGAGCTCATCCGATTGAGCGAACATTCGCAGCAACCCTGCGCCGATGCCGACAGGATCGCCGCCGAACATCTGGCGGCGGTGCGCGAAAAGATCGCAAGGCTGAGGAAGCTGGAGCAGGAACTCGACCGGATCGTCTCCCATTGCGACGGCGGCCATTCGATCGAGGAATGTTACGTGATCCGCGCCCTATCGGATCACGGACTTTGCGAGAGTGAGCACTAACGGGCCGTCGGCCATTCTTAATCGCGCTTGACAAGTTCCTCGATCGGGAGCATTCAACGCGCATGATCAAGACGCGCACCATCATCGCCTGCTCGTATTTTTGGGCCTACCTCTAAGGGGCGGCTCGACAGATCATCATGTCAACAAGCCGCCGTCAGGCGGCTTTGTTCATGAGAAACGGCACCTGACGGCGAAATAAGACCGAAAAAGGATGCCGGAAATGACCGAAGATACCGAAATCTCACTGCTCAGACCGCCCGTTGTGACCATCCGCAGCGCGAAATCGCGAGACCTGCCGGAACTCAACGAGATGATCGCGGCGCTGGCCGCCCATCACAACGACCCCGCCGCCATCACGCCCGAAAAGCTGGAACGCGACCTTTTCGGTCCCATGCCCTGGATCACCGCGCTTGTTGCCGATACCGGTTCGGGATTGATCGGTTACGCCATTCTCGTGCCGCTCTACAGGGCCCAGGAAGGCACACGCGGCATGGACCTTCACCATCTTTTCGTGCGCGACGGTCATCGCGGCCACGGCATCGGCCAACACCTCGTCGCGCGCGCCCGCGAAATCGCCAAGAACGCCGGCTGCGACTACCTTTCGGTCAGCGCCGCGACCGGCAATTTCGCAGCGCACCGCTTCTACGAGCATATGGATTTCAAGCCGCGCCCGGTGACCGGCATGCGCTATATGCAGGCGCTGGCATAAACGCGCGACTGGCCAAGGTCTATCCGGCCGCCTTGGCCAGTACCTCTCCTGCCCACTCATTCAGGCTTTTACCGGCAAGTTCCGCAGCTTGAGCGGCGCGCCTATGGATTTCGGGGCTCACGCGGAACATCATCTTTCCTGAATAAGGTTTCTGCGGTTCCTTACCGACTTTGGCACAGGTCTCGATATAGTCGTCGACCGCTTCACGAAAAGCAGTCCGCAGTTGGTCCACACTATCCGCGTGGAAACCGACACCGTCGCGGATGCCGGAAATCTGGCCAAACAGGATGCCGTCCTCGTCATCGTATTCAATACGAGCGGAGTAACCCTTGTAAGTCATTACATTCGTCATGGCATTATCCCTAGACGGATCAAGTAAGTACGTGCTGCACGCACTTGATAGCGCTTTGCTTCCTTAGCTGGATGCGGTCGATGGAAAGTCTCGATCTCCCCGTCCCTGTCAAAACGGACACGAGACCCGCTCCCCTCAATGACGACGCAACCAGCAGCAACAAGCAAGCTCTCGATAGCCGCCCATTCGAGCGTTCCGGATACCGGATCCCTAAAGACAGCTTCCAGTGTCTTGCGGTGCTTGCCGTTCATATAGACAAAGTAGTAGATGATAGCATTTTTTGCAAGCACCTCACTCTACAGGCGGCACCGCCTTCAGATAAGCCGCGATAGCTTCCAGATCGCTCTTCGGCAGATGCGCGATGTTCTGCTGGACCTCGACCATGGAGCCGCCGACGCTGTCGAAGTCGGGCGTGAAGCCGGTTTCGAGATAGGCGGCAATGTCGCCCTCGCTCCAGGACCCGACATCCTTGCTCCCAGAGGTGATATTGGGGATGCTGCCCTTGCCTTCCGGATTTGGACCGCCGGCCAGCCAGCGGTCGGGCTGGAAGCCGCCCATGGGGTCGCGCGGTGTATGACATTCGCCGCAATGGCCCGGTCCTTCCACGAGGAACTGACCGCGCTTTACTTTCTCATCGGTCGAAGCCAGCGCAACGCGCGGCTGGTCGTTGAAATAGAGATATTTCCAGACGCCGACGCCAAGGCGGATATTGTAGGGGAAAGCAAGTTCGTGCGGCGGAGCGGCGTTGGAATTTGCCGGCAGCGTCTTCAGGTAACCGAAGAGATCGTTGATATCCTTCGCCGAAAGGCGGGCATAGGAGCCGTAGGGAAAGGACGGATAGAGATGCTCGCCGTCCGGACCGACACCGCGGGTCATGGCGTTGCCGAATTGCGCCAGCGTCCAGTTGCCGATGCCTGCCTGCGGGTCCGGGGAGATATTCGGGATATGGAAGGTGCCGAAGGGACTGGGCAGCGCGCGTCCCCCCGACATCACCTTCAAGGCGTCTCCCTTGGCGCCGGTCGCGGCGTGACAGCCCGCGCAACCGCCGGCCCAGAACAGCTGTTCGCCGGCGCCGAGATCCGGATCCCCGAGATTGGCCCAATAGCTTTCCGGATGAGGATCGGGTTTCGTGAGCGCCCAGGCTATCCCGGCGCCGACCGCCACAACGACCGCGCCGGCCACCAAGACTTTCGCCCACCGAGACGCCATGATCTTCTCCTTGAAAGTTCGTGAAGGCCGGCGGCGGACCGCCGCCGGCGTCCGGTCCCACCGATCAGTTCATGGGAGCCCGGTAGGTCTTGTGACAGTCGGAACAGATCGGACCCAACCGTCCCAATGCTGCCGCAACACCTGCCTTATCGGCCGGCATGGATGCAAGCAGCGCATCGGCTTCCGACCCGAGCTTTGTCGCCAGAGCGCGGAAGTCATCCGGCTTTTCCCAAATCGCCGGTAGCGCCTTGGTCTTTCCTTTGTCCGAGCCTGCCGGAAATTGCTCCGGAAATGCTTTGATATTGGTGCTGATGGTCGTCAGCGCCGTTTTCACAACCGTCGCATCATATGGCTTCTCGCCCTTGGCGATCGCACCCAGAGCGCCGGCCGACTGCCCGTTTTCCTTCATCAGCTTTTGCCGGGCAGCGATCGCATCCTCCTGCGCGAACGCCGTGGACAGACAGAGACAGGCGGCAGCCGCCGCAATGGTATAAGACCTCAACTGCATGTGCACATTCCTCCCGTGAGCCGGCAGGGCCGGCCTGTTGACAACGGCTCACGATGCGATGGGTGCTCGGCGGGAGGAAGTAACAAGGCGGTGATAATATTCAATATTTCGCAATAGACGAAGGGCCGGAACGGCGGAGCGGCTTGCAGCCGCCCCGCAAGCGGCTACTTCTTCACGCGATAGGTCTGGTGACAGTCGCTGCAGGTGCCTCCAAGAGCGTTCATCGCCGCGCCGACGCCGGCCTGATCGGCCGGGACGGCGGCCAGCAGCTTATCCGCTTCGGCAGCGAGCTTTTCCGCCTTGGCGTGGAAGTCCTTGGGGTTCTGCCAGACCGCCGGAGCAGCTTCCGTTTCCGAACCTGCTTCCGAGCCAGCAGGAAATTGATCGGGAAAAACCTTCATGGTCGTGCTGATGGTCGTCAGCGCCGCTTTTACGGTCTCGGCCTCGTACGGCTTCTGACCCTTGGCGATGCCGCCGAGCGCGCCGAGTGCGCCGCCTACGGCTTTCATCTGGCTCTGGCGCCGAACCTGAGGTTCCTCCTGGGCAATGGCAGCGGACAAACCAAGACAGCCGACAACGGCAGCGAGGGCAATCGATTTAAGTCGCATGAAAGACATTCTCCTCTTTGGCATCGAATCCGGGCGGTCTCTACGATGCGCCGCACCATGACCGTCCGGCCGATGACAAAGAAGTAACAAAACGGTGAGATCGCCTTAGGAATCAAATCTCTAGCTGGGGGCCGCTGCGGCGTTCGCTCCTCGGCTGAGCAGCTATCACCCCTTCAAGCCCTCCCACAGGGTGAGAAGCGAGACGCCGAGCAGCAGCAGGCCGGCGGTCCGCCCGACCCAGATGGTGGCGTTGCTGTTGCCGACGAGAAGCGTTCGAGCCCTGCCGGCCACCACTGCCAGCCCGCCATAGATCGCGAGTTGGGTCGCCGACGTCATCACCGCCATGACCGCTGCCTGCGGCGCGAGGGGACCGAAATCGGGGCGCAGGAACTGCGGATAGACCGCGAGCATGAAGAGATAGGCCTTCGGGTTGATAAGGCAGGTGACGGCACCGCGCCGGAACGCATCCCAGTTGGAGCGGGTGTCGGCAGGCCCTACGTGATCGACTGTGATGGAACTGCGGATCAGGCTGATGCCGATCCAGGCCATATAGAGCGCTCCGAGAATAAGGAGCGGCCTGAACAGCACCGGCATCAGGCTTGCCAGCAGTCCGACGCCGATTGCGCCGTAGAGCGAATGCACCAGCCCGCCCAGCATGATGCCGGCGGTGGCGGCAAGACCGGCAGTCCGGCCACGGGTGAGCGCATTGGCGAGCACGAAGATCATGTCCATGCCCGGCACCACGATGATGCCGAAGAGGAGGGTGAAGAAGAGCCAGAGGTTTTCCGTATAGGTCATGTCAGTTTCTCTTGTCGCACTTTTGGTCTCCGGAAAGGGGAAACCTTGTTTTTCAACCGGATATGAGGTCCTATACGTCAAGCCAACTGACAGCGTTCTGTCAGTTGGCGTCATTTCGGCGACAGGAAAAAGCATGCGCAAGGCGTCGCGCCTCTTCGAGATCATCCAGATTCTGCGACTTGCCAGGAAGCCCGTGACGGCGGCCGAAATCGCGGCGCAGCTCGAGGTGACTGTGCGCTCCATCTACCGGGATATTGCTGCACTTCAGGGGATGCGGGTGCCGATCGAGGGTGGGCGCGGCATCGGCTATATCCTTCGGCCGGGCTTTACGCTGCCGCCGCTGATGCTGTCGATCGAGGAGACGGAGGCGATCGTGCTGGCGCTGGCGCTTCTCGAGCGCACCGGCGACACCGGCCTCAAACAGGCGGCCAAGCAGGTGAACCGCAAGATCGCCGGAGTCGTGCCGCCGCCGCTCGCCGGGCTGTTTTCCGACAACGCGCTGCATGCCTGGGGTTCGCCGGCACCGGTGCCGGAAGCGGTCGACCTTGCCATGGTGCGCCGGGCGATCCGCGACGAGCAGAAGCTGGCGCTCGACTACCGCGACGAGCTGGGTCGGGCGACGGAGCGGACGATCCGGCCGATCGCGCTCATCTATTATTCGCAGACCGCCAATATCGTCGCCTGGTGTGAGCTTCGACAGGCGATCCGCAATTTTCGCGCCGACCGGGTGGAGCATTGCGGCCCAGCGGACGATTTCTTCCACGGCCAGGGGGAGAGACTGAGAGCCTTGTGGGTACAGGGCTGGACCGCATCGGAACCAGCCTGAAGCCTGTCGCGGTCCGCGGGATACTCCACATTAGAAGGAAAGCGTGCGGCTTTCCTCACGTCCATGACCGATAATCTCCATGCGGTCGGGAAAGATTTCGACGACGGCGAAGGTGTTTTCCGTCTCGGTATCGACCATGCCCTTAAAATTGATATACCAGGTCGTGCCGTCGCGGCCGAGATTTCCGGCATGGTTGTGGCCGTTCAGATAGGCCAGCACATTGCCCGAACGGGCAAATAGCTGGGTGAGCCGCTCGTGGTCCCAGAGGTTATGTTCGTTTGCCGGATAAAGCGGATAGTGCCCCATGACGACGACCTTCTCGCCAGCCGCATCGGCGCGTGCCAGCGTGTCTTGCAGCCAGGCGAACTGTTCCTCGCCGATGCCGCCGTTCCATTCCCTGGCGTTGATCGCGCCCGCGGCCTGCAGCGCCTCCAGCCGCTGCTGCGCCAAAGTATGGCGCGGATGGCCGCCCGGCGTCGAAAACAGACTCACCTCATTGCCGTCGATCACCACGAAGCGGACTCCGCCCCGGGAAAAATCATGCCAGGGCGCCGGCATGCCGAGCCGCGCGTGAACGTCGTCCAGCCGCTCCGGCGACAGGAAAAAATCGTGGTTTCCGGGGAGCAGGAAACTCTCGTGGCGCAGGCCCTCATAGAGCGGGAGAACCGCGTCGTAGCTCTCCCAGTCGCGATCGATGAGATCGCCGAGCGTCGCTACGAAGGATAGATCCTCATCGTTCAGAATGCCGATGGCCTGCTGAAGTTTGGCCAGGCTGTTGCGATAATACCGGTCAAGCTCCGCCCAGGGCTCGGCATCGGCATATTGCGGATCGGCGATGATGCCGAAGCGGAGAAGAGGTTTTTCGTGGGGCATGAAGCGGGAATAGACCGGCGTTAAGACAGGTATGTGACAGGTACGTCGATAGCGGGGACGCAGCGCCGCCGCAACAGTCAGAAGGCAAGTTCGTCGGGCGACTTCACCGGCACCTCGAATGGCCTGAAGTGCTTCAGGTTACGGGTGACGATCGTCAACCGCCCGGAACAAAAACACCCGGCGTTGGAAAACGCCGGGTGCGGTCATCGGGGTCAAACCCGAGGTGACGACTTTTAAAGGTTACTTCGCCGCCGCTTCGTAGCGTTCCAGCACGTAATCCCAGTTGATCAGGCTGTCGATGAAGGCTTCGAGGTATTTCGGGCGGGCATTGCGGTAGTCGATGTAATAGGAATGTTCCCATACGTCGACGCCAAGGATCGGCTCCGCGCCGTGCACCAGCGGATTTTCGCCGTTCGGGGTTTTCGAAATGACGAGCTTGCCGTCCTTGACGGAAACCCAGGCCCAGCCGGAGCCGAACTGGGTGGTGCCGGCGGCAATGAGATCGGCCTTGAACTTGTCGTAGCCGCCGAGGTCGCTATCGATCGCGGCCTGCAGCTTGCCCGGCAGCGAGGTGCCGCCACCGCCCTTCTTCATCCACTTCCAGAAATGGATGTGGTTGTAGTGCTGGGCGGCGTTGTTGAAGAGGGTCTGATGGGTGCCGAAGGACTTCTTGACCACTTCCTCGACCGAAAGGTCGCCCATGCCGGCTTCGGCCGCGAGCTTGTTGCCCGTGTCCACATAGGCCTTGTGGTGCTTGTCGTGATGGAATTCCAGCGTCTCCTTCGACATGTAGGGCGAAAGCGCTTCGTAGTCGTAGGGGAGTTCGGGAAGTTCGAAAGCCATTGTCTTACTCCTTTTCGGCAAACACCTTGAATAGAGGTCGTGCGGGAACATAGGAGTGCTGCGGCCAAGAGGCAACGGTGAACTTGCCAAAAATCAAGCAGATCAGGCCAAGACCTTGCGGAATTTAGGGCTTAGAAGAAAAGAGCCACATCACCGATTCGGAGCCCCCGCCATGACGTCTCGACTTGCCATTGCCACCCTCATGATCGCAGCCGGCCTCGCCCCCGCATACGCCTCCTCGGACGACGCGTGGACAGAGTTCTCAAAGGAGGTCGGGCAGAAATGCGAGGCCGCCGCCAAGGGCATGATCGAGGCCCCGAAAGCGGTCGTCGATCCCTTCGGCAGCGAAAAATTCGGCCTTGCGATCGTCACCGGCAAGGCGAAGGGCGCCAAGGTTCAGATCAGCCATATCTGCGTCATGGACAAAAAGACCAAGACCGTCGAACTCGGCAGCGAGCTGGGGCCGGACGTGCTCAAGGTGGCCCTGCCGAAATAAGGAGGGGCAATATGCTGGTTCCGCCAAACGGGAACCTTTGATCCTATCCGTGAATTGGGAGCGACCGCAGGCGATAAAAGAGGAGGCTGCATGCCGCTCGATTTCCTGACGTCGGACTTTCTGATTTTCATCGCCATCGGCTTCCTGGCGCAGATTGTCGACGGAGCGCTCGGAATGGCCTTCGGGGTGCTGACCACCACCAGCCTGCTCGCGGTCGGCGTGCCGCCTGCCGTGGCAAGCGCAATGACGCATGTCACCGAATGCTTTACGACAGCGGCCTCCGGGCTTTCGCATCTCTACCACCGCAATGTCGACTGGCGGCTTGTCGTGAGGCTGGCCCCGGCCGGCATGATCGGCGGGGCGATCGGGGCCTATATGCTCTCCAACATCGACGGCGAGGCGATCGAACCCCTGGTTTCGGCCTATCTGATCGCTGTCGGCCTGTTCATCTTGTACAAGGCATTTCAGCCGAGATGGCCGCGCGACGTGCGCGACTGGATCGTGCCCTTCGTGGGCGCCGGCGGCGGCGTGCTGGACGCCATGGGCGGCGGCGGATGGGGGCCGATCGTCACAAGCAGCCTGCTCGGCCGCGGCCACGATCCGAAAAAGGTGATCGGCTCGACCAATCTCACTGAATTTGCCGTCACCACCGTCATTTCGGCGACCTTCATTGTGGCACTCGGCTGGTCGGAGCTTTCCTCGGCCGTCGGCTTGATCATCGGCGGCGTGCTTGCCGCTCCGCTTGGGGCACTGATCGTCAGGAGGCTGCCGGTAAAGCCGCTGATGATCGCTGTCTCGCTCATCATCATCGGGACGGCCGCCGTTCGGTTCCTCTAGCGGGAAAGCGCGCTGGGGGCGGCCGCAGGAATATGGCAGGTTGGCATGATGGAAAACAGCGCCGAAGGTCCGAGCCGCCGCATCGATCGGCCGTGGCGCGCTCAGGCAGACGCGGACAGATCATAGAAGATGCGCTGACGTACGCCGACGTTCTCTCGATCCGTCGCCGTCCTTCCTCAGACGTCGTCGCCCGTCGTGGAACGCGCCCAGTCCATGTAGACCTCCAGCGCCTTGCGGGCGACCGGGCCTTCCTGCAGCTGGCGATCTTCGAACCGGTTGACCGGAACGATCTTGGAATAGTTGCCGGAGGTGAAGATCTCGTCGGCGTCCGTAAAGTCCTCGACGGTCAGCGTCGTCTCACGGACGTCGAAGCCTGCCTTCCGCAACAGCCCGATGACGCGCGAACGGGTGATGCCGGCAAGGAAGGTGCCGTTTGCGACCGGCGTCATCACCACCCCATCCTTGACCACGAAGATGTTCGACGAGGCGGTTTCGGCGACATTGCCGTTCATGTCGCGGGCAAGCGCATTGTCGAAGCCGCGGTTGCGGGCGTCCAAGATCATGCGGCCGCTGTTGGGGTAAAGGCTGCCGGTCTTGGCGGCGGTCATCGCCACTTCCGGGCTGGGGCGGCGATAGGGCGAAACGGTGAGCGAGGAGGGTTTTGCGGTGTGCATCGGCGCCTCGAAGAGGCAGAGCGCGAAACGGGTCGATTCCGGGTCGGCCGTGACGACGCTGAACGGCATGCCATGCTCGCTCCAATACATCGGCTTGATGTAGATCGCGGTCCTGCCGTCGAACTTCTTCACCCCTTCCCAGGCGAGCGCCTCGATTTCCTCGGCCTGCATCACCGGTTTCATGCCCATATTCTTCGCCGAACGATTGACGCGCTGGCAATGCAGATCGAGGTCCGGCGCGATGCCGTCGAACCACCGGGCGCCGTCGAAAACCGTCGAACCGAGCCACATGGCATGCGACGTTGGGCCCACGAGCTTCGGATTGCCCTCGAGCCACTCGCCGTCCACAAAGGTCCAGGTGGTGGTGCGGGCGGATGTATCGACGGCCATTGGCATTCTCCTTGAGGTTCTTCGAATTGCGAGCCGAGTGAAGGCCTCAGCCATCCGGAACGTCAAGGAGAAATTTGTCGACCTGCCAGAGCCGAACGCCCTGGCGTCCATGTCAGTTCGTTGAACTCACAATGCTTTTTTGATAGCCAGCACCGCAGCGAATGGAAGCATCACAAAAAATCATGCGATCTTGAGGGCGGACGGGACAGGGAACCTGGGAGCTGGTGACGCGTTCCCGCTCCGCCGCGCGCCGGGCAAACACCCTCCGGGCGGAAGCGGCAGGAACGGAACCGGCTGGACATGACCTCCTTGTTGACAGAAGGTGAAAGTTGCTGGCGGATTGCCCGCGCCGAACGGCTTTCGGTCATCATCGACGGAGCCGATTTCTTTCACTATGCCAAGCAGGCGATGCTCAAGGCGAAGCGGTCGATCTACCTGATCGGCTGGGATTTCGACACGCGCATCCGGCTGGAGCCCGGAAGAAAAGATGCGTCACGGCCGGACAAGCTCGGACGCTTCCTCAACGCGCTCGCCAGGAAGAACGACAGGATCGACATCCGGATTCTCAAATGGGACGTCGGCCTTCTGGCTTCGCTGACGCGTGGCGAAACGCCCTTCTACATTCTTCGCTGGCTTTTCAACGACCGCATCCATCTGAAGCTCGATGGCGCCCATCCACTGACGTCGGCCCATCATATGAAGCTGCTGGTCGTCGACGACCGCCTTGCCTTCTGCGGCGGCATCGATATGACGGCCGGTCGCTGGGATACGCAGGACCATCGCGAGGACGATCCGGCCCGGCGTTCTCCGATGGGGTTTGCAGAGGCGCCCTGGCACGACGCGACGAGCTGTTGTTCGGGACCGCTGGCGGCGGCCCTTGGAGAGCTTGCCCGCGAACGCTGGAAGATGGCAACCGGAGAAACGCTCGAACGGCACGTGGTGGAAAGCGACTCGTGGCCGGAAGATCTTGTTGTCGAATACGAGAATATCGACGTCGGCATCGCCCGCACCGCCCCGGAATATCTCGAGCGCAAGCAGGTCACCGAAATCGAGACCGCAACGCTCGCGATCATCGCCGCGGCGAAAAATACACTCTATGTGGAGAGCCAGTATTTCGCCTCGCGCCGCGTTGCAGAAGCCATGGCCAGGCGCCTCAGCGAACCGGACGGGCCGGAAATCGTGCTTGTCAATCCGGCCGGAGCGGAGGGCTGGCTGGAATCCAAGGCGATGGATTCAGCCCGGATACGCCTCATGAAACTCGTCCAGGACGCCGATTGCGGCAAGAAGTTCCGTATACTTTATCCCGTCAACGAGGCCGGCACGCCGATCTATGTCCATGCAAAACTGATGATCGCGGATGACCGCGTCCTCAAAATTGGCTCAGCCAATCTCAACAATCGCTCTATGGGTTACGATACCGAATGCGACCTCATCCTGGAGGCCAGGGAGGACCAGCCGGAGCTCCGCCAAAAAATTGCCGAGGAACGCGACGCGCTGCTCGCCGAACATCTCGGCTGCTCAAGGGAAGATGTACAGAACGGCCTTGAGCAGGCGAATGGGTCGATCCTCCGCGTCATCGACCTGCTCAATCGCGAGAAGGGCCGCGGCCTGCGCCCGGTCCCGATGCGCGAACTCACGCCGGCCGAAGAGCTTATGGCAGAATCCGACATGGCCGACCCGGAACGGCCCGCCGGCATGACTTACCGCGCATCCGCTTTCCTGCGGAAAAGGCTGCACCGGCCGGCAGGGTGGTCATAGGATCGGGGCAGATGCGAACTCTGCCGGCCTTCCTTACGGATCGCGCGGCGAAGGCGCGCCCCGCAACAGATTGGCATGGGAAGGGTCGGGAGCATCGAGCCGACTGTCGCCCTGAGGCCATTGGCCGGGGTCGTTCATCCAGACGATACTCAAAACACACCCGATCAGGATCAACAACACCGCAATAAAAAGCCAACGCATCAGTTCGGGAACTCCACTTCTCCGGGAATGGAAAGATTTCAGGCGGTATGGAACCGGCTGAGGAAGCCGCGGATCAGCGGCACGACTTCGTCGAGGTTGGTCTCCAGCAGCCAGTGGCCGCCATCGAGCAGGTGCAGTTCCGCCTTCGGCAGATCGCGCAGATAGGCCCGGCCGGATTTTTCCGGCATGTAGCCGTCCTGCGGCCCCCAGACGATCAGCGTCGGAGGCTGGTGATCGCGCAGATACTGCTGGTAACGGGGAAACCATTCGACGTTCTCGCGAAGCTTGGCGATGACGTCGATGGCAATCTTGCGCCGCCGTTCGTCCATCAGCGACCAATGCAGTTTCCAGAGGTCGGGCGAGATGCGCTCGGCAAGTTCCGGCCGCACCTCGTTCAGGAATTCCTCCCTGAACCCTTCCTCGCTCACCGCGTCGGCGATCTTCTGCCTCGCTTCCGCCGTGGGATTGCGCCAATACTCCTGGAGGCCTTCGTATTTCGGACCAAGAACATCCTCGTAGATATCGCCGTTCTGGATGACCAGCGCCGCGATGCGGTGCGGTTTCTTGATGGCCAGGCGAAGACCGATCTGCGAACCGAAATCATGGAGATAGAGGGCGAATCTCTGCAGGCCGAGTTTCTGGGTGAAGGTGTCCAAGAAATCGGCGAAACCGTCGAAATCGTAACGGAAGCCGTCCGGCGTGTCGGTATAGCCACTGCCAGGAAAATCCGGCGCGATGAGGTGCCATCGGTCGGCAAGCCGGGGCATCAACGCACGGAATTCATACGACGAACAGGGATAACCGTGCGGCAGAAGCAGAACGGGAGCACCTGGCCTTCCCGCTTCCCGATAGAAAATTTTCATACCGGCAAGATCGAGCCATCTGTGCTTGACCTGGATCTCGTCGAGGCCGGCGTCTGGGATCATGTCCATGATCATCCTCCGTGACGATATTATTTCGGCATCTTTCAGTCGGAAATAATCCGTGACCTTTACAGCAGAACATCTTGGCGGTGATGCGGCAGCGCGGCAAAACGGATTGACTCGGGACGGCAGCGACTGCACCGTTGCAGCTTCCGTCCCGCTAAACTGTCTGGAACCATGCCGAAGATCCGCAGGATGTCGCTCACGCAGGAACTGGTCGATCTCTGCTTTCGCGATGAGACCGACCCGGGCCCTCCGCCCTCCTGGCAGCCGATGACCGAGGAGGATTATGCCTCGCTGACGGATCGCCTGACGCAGGAAGTCGGCGACGGGCCATTGTGGATCTTCGCCTATGGTTCACTGATCTGGAAGCCGGGCTTCGATTCCATCGCCTCGCGGCGGGCAACCGCATTCGGCTGGCACCGTTCCTTCTCGCTCAGGATCGAGCGCGGCCGCGGCTCGCCCACGCAACCGGGACTGATGATGGTGCTTTCACGCGGCGGGCGCTGCGACGGCGTGATCTACCGGGTGGCCGGCAACGAAAAGCGGATGCAGATCGAAAAAGCGCTGCGCCGCGAGGTCAGCAATCGCGACAGCCTCACCTCGATGCGTTGGCTGCCGGTCAGGACCGAGGAGGGTGACACCGTGCGGGCGCTGACCTTCTGGGTCGGCGGCAACAGCCAGCGGCTCATTCGCCCGCTCCTGCCGCTTCACGATGTTGCGCCGGTTCTCGCCCGTGCCTGCGGGCACCGCGGGTCTTGCGCGGAATACCTCTACAATACCGTCGTGCATCTTGCCGAGTTCGGCATCTACGACCGTAACCTCTGGCGCCTGCAGGAACTGGTGGCGGAGGAAATCAAGGCGCTTCACGCCCAGACCCCGATTCGCGAACACGCATAACCGGTTGCATTGTCTAACCGGTTAGGTTATTCAGATACCGGTTTTACAGTGCAATCGGTTTGGGAGGCCGCAAAATGCGTCCAGTTCTCTATTTTCATCCGTTCTCGTCCTACTGCCAGAAGGTTCTGACGGCGGTTTACGAAAACGGCACCGCTTTCGACGCCCGTATGTTGGGACCTGAGGATCCTTCCGCCTATCAGGAACTCACCGCAATGTGGCCGGTAAAACGCTTTCCAGTTCTGGTAGACGACGGAAAACCTGTCTTGGAGGCGACGATCATCATCGAATATCTGGGAGTTCACTATCCCGGACCGGTGAAGCTGATTCCGGACGACTTCGATCAGGCGCTGGAGGTGCGGATGCTCGACCGGTTCTTTGACAACTATATTTCAACACCACAGCAGCGGATCGTCTTCAATGCCATCAGACCGGAAGATAAGCGCGATGCCTACGGCGTGCAGGAAGCGCGCGACATGCTGGATGCGGCCTATGGCTGGCTCGACCAGCGCATGGCGGGACGCGAGTGGGCGGCATGCGACCGGTTCAGCCTGGCCGACTGCGCGGCAGCACCCTTCCTCTTCTACGCTGACTGGACGCATGAGATTGCCGACCGCTTCGCCAATGTGCGGGCCTATCGTTCGCGCCTGCTTGCTCGTCCCTCATTTGCGCGGGCGGTGGACGAAGCGCGGCCCTACCGGCAGCTATTTCCGCTCGGCGCGCCGGACCGGGATTGACCCGGGCAGGTCCACCCAAAAGGTTGTCTTGACGCAGGAGAACTTGCCGTAGTTGTATTGGCCGTCATTTCTCGGCAAAGCGGCGCAAGGTGACTTCGATGCTCGATGGACTGTCTTACCCGGTGATCGTCGTTCCCGGAATCACCGCAACCTATCTCGACGATCACTATACGCTGCCGCCCGACAAGGTCTGGTCGGTAATCAATAAGGATTACGACCGGTCCGCTCTGCATCCGGACAACCTGCGCTTCGAGGCGACCGAACCGGCGCTGGTGCGAGGCGGCCAGCTCTTCGAGATCTGCTACCGGGAACTCATCGAGGAGCTGCGCTACAATCTGAGAGCGAGGGAGACCGAACCGGTGCCGGTCTATCCCTTTTCATACGACTGGCGGCAACCGCTCGACGATACGGCCGAACGGCTCGGCCGGATGATCGACGAGGTGATCGCCCGCACCTCGCTGATGCGCCACTACGACAAGAAAAACTACGGGGCCGATCCCAAGGTCAATCTTGTCGGCCATTCCATGGGCGGGCTGGTGATCACCAATTATCTGCGGAGATTCGGAAGCGCGAAGAAGGTGGCGAAGGTGGTAACGCTCGCAACTCCCTATCGCGGCTCCTTCGAAGCCGTGATCAAGATTGCGACGGGAACGGCAAATCTCGGCACCTCGCCGCCGAGTTCTCGCGAGCGAGAGGCGGCGCGCATGACGCCGTCGCTCTATCATCTCCTGCCGGATCTTCCAGACGCCATGACAATCGAAGATGCGTCGCTGCCGAAAACCCTCTTCGACCCCGCCGTCTGGCAACCCTCCATCACGGAAACGATCGCGGAATACATTCGTCTGCGCGGACTGAGGCAGGCGGACCGGCAGCAACAAGCACGGACGCTGTTCAAGGTCCTGCTCGACGACGCGAAAGCGACCCGTCAGGCGCTTGCCGAGTTCAAACTCGACGATACCTCGCTTTCAGAGGAGGACTGGCTTTGCGTTGTCGGCGTCGATGCAGACACCCGCGTCGCGCTGAAGATCGCGCAACGTCAGGGGCGTCCGGAATTCGAGTTCAGGAGCAGCGACCGGGACAACAAGTGGGGCAATGCGGATGACGGAATTCGGCGCCGGACGGGCGACGGCACCGTGCCCTATGACGGCGCCATTCCGCATTTCCTTCCACTGGAGCGGTTGGTCTGCGTTCGCCCGCACGATTACGGCTATTGGGAATTGACCGATCGGGCCGCCACCCAATTCGCCGGCTTCCACGGTATCCTGCCCAACATGGATATGCTGCACCGACTGATCGTGCGTTTCTTCAAGAAACAGCGGGATACGCATGGCAATACCTGGGGCTCGCCACCTGTCGGCGTCAGCAAGGAAAGCTGGCGGCCTCCGCTCGTCGGAGGCCTGGAAGCCAAGAACAGGGCATAGCCTTGCCGGCGATAGACGTCAGAAGCTGCTGTCGGTCGCAACCGCATGGCCGTGCATGGCGGCCCAGATCATCCGGACCTCGCGCCGGAGAACCGCACTGGGGCGCACGCCCCCGCTCGAATAATTGCTGTATTTCTGCCGATAGGCCTCGATGAAGGTCGTCACGGCTTCCATCACATCGTCGTGCTGAATCACCTTGCGGCGTAGCTCCTCCCGCTCCGAATGCAGTATTTCAAAGGTTTGGACCAGCAACCTCAGGTCTTCCATGGGGATGCTGAGATGCGGCCGCTCGGCGGAAGCGGCGCTGACTTCGGCGCGGAGACGGTCGAGGATTTCGTTGAGTTGTTCGGACATGGTCAGATTCTCCTGAGCCCACCGGATATCCCAAGAAAATCGGCCAAACCATGGCAGGAATGAGGCGATTGGGACACAGTGCGTGATCAAAGACGCGCCGCCAGGAAATCGATATAGGCGCGGATACGCACCGCCAGATGCTCGTGGCCCGCGTAAACGGCGTGGATTTCCTCTATATCCTCCGGGTTGAAATCCTCAAGGACCGGAATAAGTCGCCCCGCCTGGATATCCGGCTCCACATGGAAACGACCGACACGCCCGATGCCGAGGCCGGCAAGGCAGAACTGCCGGATGATGGAGCCACTGCTGGCCTTCAGGCTTCCCGAGACGGGGCGGATATCACGCCGCCCGGTTTGCGGATCACGAAACGGCCAGCCCTCCACCGCGCGGCGGAAATTGAAGTTGATGCAATTGTGGCGGGAAAGATCGGCCGGCGTTTCCGGCGTGCCGTGCCTTTGAAGGTAGCTGGGCGAAGCCATTACCACCTGCCGGCTTTCGCCGAGCTTTCTGGCCACCAGGGCCGAATCGCGCAGCGTTCCGTGGCGGATCGCGATATCCACCCGCTCGCGAATCAGGTCGACGACATCGTCGGTCAGCGTGATATCGAGCTGCACCTCCGGAAAGAGCTGCAGGAATTCGTCCGCCAGCGGAAGGACGTATCTTTCCCCGAAGCCGACCGAGGCATTGATGGAAAGCGGCCCGCGCGGCAGCATCCGCCCGCCGCCGGCCACGACCTCTTCGGTATCGGCGATCTCTGCAAGGATGCGCTGGGCGCGCGCCAGATACGTTTCGCCTTCCGGCGTGAGCTGCAGCAGGCGGGTTGAGCGAACCACAAGACGCGTTCCGAGACGGTTTTCGAGACGCGTCACGAGCTTGCTCACCGCCGACGGCGAGAGCTTCAGCTTGCGCCCGGCAGCGGAAAAGCTTTTCAGCTCCGCGGCGAGCGCGAAGACTTCCATTTCGCCGGCACGGTTGTCCATTGCTCATCACCTGTGACTTAAATTCACAAATGATTATCCGCTTGTGCGGCTACACAGGCAAGTCCTGGGTGACGATATTGCAGTGCAGAAGGCCTCCTGGTCATCCGGGGGCCAATGACCATCAACTCCTTTCTCCCAAGGACGAGGATCCAAGCCAATGCCTCTCGCTCTCTACGCGTTGACGGCCGGTGCCTTCGGCATCGGGGTCACCGAATTCGTCATCATGGGCCTGCTGATCGACGTCAGCAGCGACCTCGGCGTGTCGATCTCCGCCGCCGGCTTGCTAATTTCCGGCTACGCGCTCGGCGTCGTGGTCGGTGCGCCCATTCTCGGCGCGCTCGCCGGTAGGTGGTCGCAGAAAACCCTGCTGGTGAGCCTAATGATGGTGTTCACCATCGGCAATCTCGCCTGCGCGCTCGCACCCGACTACTGGACGCTGATGGCCGCGCGTGTCCTGACCGCATTCGCCCATGCCTCCTTCTTCGGCGTCGGCTCTGTCGTCGCCACCAGCCTTGTTGCTCCGGGCAGGCAAGCCTCCGCCATCGCCGTCATGTTCACGGGCCTGACGGTCGCAAACGTTCTCGGCGTGCCGTTCGGCACCTGGCTCGGTCAGGCCTATGGCTGGCGCTCGACCTTCTTTGCCGTGACCGCAATCGGCATTGTCGCGCTCGCAGTCATCGCGCTTCTCGTTCCGAAGGACAAGCCCTGCGAGGACAGGCAAGAGGCTTCACAGAGCGTGCTGGCCGTGCTCGGCCGACGCTCCGTCATCCTCGGCCTGCTGACCACCGTGCTCTCCTGGGTCGGCGTTTTTGCGGGCTTCACCTATATCGCGCCGATCCTGACCGGGATCACCGGCTTTTCCGAAGCCGCCGTCTCGCCGATCCTGCTCGTCTTCGGCGGCGGACTGGTCATCGGCAATCTCCTCGGCGGCCGTTTCGCGGACCGGCATCTCGTGCCGACGATCGTTGCGAGCCTCGTCGCGCTCTCCGCCGTCCTCATCGCCATGACCGCGGCGATCCACCAGCCGGTATTTACCGTCATCGCCATCGGTCTGTTCGGTGCTGCAGCCTTCGCCACAGTTTCCCCCCTGCAGATCTGGGTGCTTCAGAAGGCCGAAGGCGCCGGCCAGGGGCTCGCCTCCTCCTTCAATATCGCAGCCTTCAATCTGGGCAATGCGATCGGCGCCTGGCTCGGCGGCGCGGTGATCGACGATGGCCCCGGCCTCGGTTTTGTCACTCTCATTGCCGGGCTTGTCCCGCTTGCGGCTCTGGCCGTGGCGCTGATTGCCATCCGGCTGGACCGCCAGAACACCGATACGCCCGCTGCCGCGCTTGCCTGCCCCGCCGAATAGAACTTCAACAAGGATAGAAGCTATGGAATATCGCAATCTCGGACAATCAGGCCTTAGGGTGCCAGTCTTGAGTTTCGGAGCCGGCACATTCGGCGGCTCCGGTCCGCTCTTCAGCCATTGGGGCACGACCGATGTGGCACAAGCTCGCCGCCTCGTCGATATCTGCCTCGAAGCCGGCGTCAACCTGTTCGACACGGCCGACGTCTATTCGAACGGTGCTTCGGAAGAGGTGCTCGGGCAGGCGATCAAGGGCCGGCGGGACCAGGTGCTGGTCTCCACCAAGGCCAGCCTGCCGACCGGCGACGGGCCGAACGACTGGGGCTCCTCCCGCTCCCGCCTGATCGCTTCCGTCGAGGCCGCATTGAAGCGGCTCGATACCGATCATATCGACATCTTCCAACTGCACGCCTTCGACGCCTCCACGCCGGTCGAGGAAGTGGTTTCGACGCTCGATCAGCTCGTGAAGGACGGAAAGCTGCGCTATATTGGCGTCTCCAACTTCTCGGGCTGGCAGATCATGAAGTCGCTCGCCGCCGCCGAAAAACATGGTCAGACCCGCTATGTGGCGAACCAGGTCTATTATTCGCTGGTCGGCCGCGACTACGAATGGGATCTGATGCCGCTCGGGAAGGACCAGGGGCTAGGCGCGCTCGTCTGGAGCCCGCTTGGCTGGGGGCGGCTCACCGGCAAGATCAGCAGAAACAAGCCGATCCCGGCCGGCAGCCGTCTGCACGAGACCGCGGATTTCGGCCCGCCGGTGGATGAGGAACTGCTCTACCGCGTTGTCGATGCCCTGGAGGAGGTGGCCGTCGAAACGGACAAGTCCGTGCCGCAGGTGGCGATCAACTGGCTCGTCGGCCGACCGACCGTCTCTTCCGTCATCATCGGCGCCCGCAACGAGGAACAGCTTCGCCAGAATCTCGGGTCCGTCGGCTGGTCGCTGACGAAAGAGCAGGTCGAAAAGCTCGATGCGGCGAGCACGGTGACGGCTCCCTATCCGCATTTCCCCTATCGCCGGCAGGAAGGTTTTGCCCGTCTCAACTCACCGATTGCGGGGTAACATCCGAAAGGACGGAGGTTGATCCGGCAGAAAATCGGTCCATTTAATATGGGCCTTTCGTTTCAGGCCCGGCGCATGTCGGGCTTCCCACAGGAGTTCCAGATGTTCACAGTCAGCGCCAACGGCGCCAATATTCCAGCCCTTGGCTTTGGCACCTTCCGCATGCCCGACGAAGACGTTTTCCGCGTGCTGCCGGAAGCCCTGAAGCTCGGCTTTCGCCATGTCGATACGGCGCAGATCTACGGCAACGAGGCTTCCGTCGGCGAGCTCATCGCTAAGTCCGGAATTCCGCGCGCCGACATCTTTCTCACCACCAAGGTCTGGGTCGACAAGGTGGGGCACAACGCCTTCATCGCATCGGTCGACGAGAGCCTGAGGAAGCTGAAGACCGACCATGTCGACCTGCTGCTCCTCCATTGGCCGCAGAGCGAAATGCCGCTTGCCGACCGCATCGGCGCGCTGAATGACCTCGTCAAAGCCGGCAAGGTGAAGAATATCGGCGTTTCGAACTTCTCGACCCCGCTGATGGCCGAGGCCGTGAAGCTTTCAGATGCGCCGATCGCCACCAACCAGGTGGAGTACCATCCGTATCTGAGCCAGGCGAAGGTGCTGGGCGAGGCGCGCAAGCACGGCATGTCTCTGACCGCCTATTACCTGATGGCGGACGGCAAGGTGCCGAGCGATCCGCTTCTGAAAGAAATCGGTGCCAAACACGGCAAGACGGCCGCGCAGGTGGTGCTGCGCTGGGCGATCCAGCAGAAGGATGTCGTCGCACTTTCAAAGACCGCCACCGTTTCCCGCCTGGCCGAAAACTTCGACGTCTTCGACTTCGCCCTGTCGCTGGACGAGATGGAAGCGATCCACGGCCTCGCCCACCCGAACGGCCGTATCGTCAATCCGGGGCATCTCGCGCCGGAATGGGATAAGTGAGCATGCCCTATTCGCGACGATAAAATGCGCCGGCCCTCCGGCGCTTTTTTGTTGCAGAACCACTGAGACGCTGCATGATGAGATGAGTGGACTGCTTCTAATTTCTGTAGTAACAATAAATGGCTATTATATTCGATCAGGCAAAGCGGCTCTTGACCATGGAACGGCGGGGGCTTGATTTTGCCGAAGCGGACAAGGTTTTCGGCGGTCCGCATTTGACCGTCAGCGACGACAGGTTCGACTATGGAGAAAATCGCTATTTCACCATTGGTTTTCTGGAGGAGCGAATGGTCGTTCTGGTTTGGACGCCAAGGGGGGAGGATCAGCGTATCATCAGCATGAGGAAAGCCAATGACCGAGAGCAGAAAGCCTACGGCGCAAGACTCGCTGGACATTGAAGACGACGCGCCGGATTTGGCCGAAAGTCCGTGGGCCGAAAAACTCGCGGCAACCCCTGTCCTTCGGGGCCGCCCCAAGAGCGATCAGACCAAGATTTCGACAACAATACGGCTTGACGCCGATATCTTGGAGAGATTCAGAGCAGGAGGGCCAGGATGGCAATCTCGCATAAACGAGGCACTTCGCGATTGGCTGACGAAAAGGTAAAAGCTGCTGTCGAACCAGCTGCTTCCACGTCAGTTGGACATCTGTTTGAAACTTCGGCCTAGACGAAATAGAAGTCGTCCGCGGCAAGCATCGTGCCGCGGTTTACGGCAGCAAAGATGACCGCCGCTCCGTCGCCGGAGCCGTCAGCGTCGAACAGAAGACGACCGGAGCAGGCGTCGTAGATGATCCGGTCGCCCTCATCCAAAGCGCGTCTGCCCTCCACGAAGGCATCGGCATCGAGTGCTCCCGGTGCGGCCCCGCCGAAAACCGAACCCGCCAGCCGGAACATATCGTCGGCAGCGATGAAGTCTTCTATCCTGTCGCGGTTTTCCGGTGTGAGCGGTGCATCGAACAAGAAGGTGTCGCGTCCCTCCCCGCCGACGAGCACATCACGGCCGGCACCGCCGGCGAGGACATCATTGCCGGCGTCGCCGTAGAGGTGATCCCGGTCCGCGCCCCCCACGACTTCGTCGTTGCCCGCGCCGCCGTGCAAGCGATCGTTGCCTGTTCCGCCATCGAGCAGATCCCCGAACCGGCTGCCAGTGATCCGGTCGTCGTCGCCGAGTGCCGCAAGCAGGACCGGATGATCGCTTGCGTCATAGCTGAAGACATTTCTGGCATCGGTGAGCGTGATCTCTTCGGCGGGCGGTTCGATCGTGATCGTGATGGTCGCCAGATTGCTGTTGCCCTGGCCATCTGTGGCGTAGACGGTGAAGCTGTCAGTGCCGATGAAGCCGGCGGCCGGCGTATAATCGAAGACATTACCGTTCAGATAGGCGGAATGATGATGCAGGCTGCCGCCATAACTGCCCTGCGGGAAGGGATAATACCCTTCGTCGAATTGCGTCTCCTGCTCCAGCGCGCCGTGGTCCGGACCATCGATAACGATGAAACTCAGGAGATCGTAGTCGATATCCGAAGCACTGAAGCGGATGTCGATCAGGGTTTCGCCCGGTGAAAGCTGAAACTCCATGTCGTTGACGGTTGGTGCATGGTTGACGAAGGTGTCGGGCGCGATCGCGCCGCCTTCCAGAATGATCTGGTGCTCACCATACTGGGTGTTCTGGCCGCCATAATATTCGTTGGCGCCTAGCCAGGTCACGGTGATGTCGTCCGGGCTGGCCGCGGTGACCGAAATGACCTCGGTCGAGAGATAGGCGGCCTGGGCCGAAAGAGCCCGGATGAAATTGCCCTCGTTGTCGAAGACGAAGGTTTCGAGCGTCGTAAAAAGCTCCGTCCGGCCGTCATTGGTGAAGGTCGTGACGGTAAAGAAGCCGTCGAACACGTCAACGGAGGCAAGATCGACCCAACCGAAAGGAAAATCCGTGCGGGCGCCGACCGGTCCAAGCACGTCGCCATCGGTTTCAGTGATGTTGAAGAGGATCGCGTCCGGGCTCTGGTTGTCGGTGTCTTCCCATATCTCAAGCTCACTGCCGTTGCTCAAAGTGGGCATGGTCTCGTCCTTCGCTGTCGGGGAAACGGATCTGCAGATGTCCCAGCCAGAAGCGACATAGGCCGGCGGATGAGGAGATCAAGAAGCGGCAATCACGGCCGGACATTTGTTTCGTCCGGCCGCCACGTCGCTGGCGGTCGACGCTCTCCCCGTTCCGCAAAAGCCGGTCAGAGCCACCCTCTCCGCTTGAAATAGAGATAAGGCAGCGCCATGGAGACCACCATGGCGACGATTGCCATATGGTAGCCGTAGTGCCATTGCAGTTCCGGCTGATAGGCGAAGTTCATGCCGTAGATCGAGGCGACCAGCGTCGGCGGCAGGAAGACCACCGAGGCGACCGAGAAGATCTTGATGATCTGGTTCTGCTCGAGATTGATCAGCCCGAGCGTCGCATCGAGCAGGAAATTGATCTTGCCGGACAGGAAGGCGGAGTGATCGCCGAGCGAGGTCGCATCCCGCTGCAGCAGCTTCAGCCGCTGGCGCAGTTCCTTGGAAAGCTTGCGGTCGACGCCGTCGAGCGCCGCGTAATAGGCGACGGCGCGCGAAACGCTGACGAGGCTTTCCCTGACGACGGTGATGAACTCGCCCTTCTGTCCGACCTCGCGCATCAGGTCCTGCAGGTCGCGGGTCTTCTTGTTGGCCTTGGTCGCCTTGGCGCTGAAGACCTCCTGCGAAATCTGGTCGATCTCGGTGCCGAGCCGCTCCAGCGTATCGGCCATGCGGTCGATGATTGCCTCGATCAGCCCCGTCATGATGAGTTCGCCGTTGTTGCAGTGGAGCCCGGTTCCGTTCGGCTTGCGGGCACGCGCCATGAACGCGTCGAAAGGGCGCGGCTCCGAATGGCGGACCGTAATGAGAACCTGGCCCTTGACGATGAAGGTGACGGGCACCTTTCGCGGCGTGCCGGCATCCGGCCTGATCAGCACCGTCATGGTCATGAACTCGGCGCCGTCCTCCTGGTAGAGGCGGGCGGAAAGCTCGATATCCTCCATCTCGTCCATGGTCGGCACGGCGATGCCGAGGATCTCGCCGACGGTGCGCTCTTCTTCTCTCGTGGGATTGACGAGATCGTACCAGACGGGGGCCGGCTGCACTTCGGCCGGCAGATCGGACGCCAGGGCACCGCCTTCGACGGGAGTCGGCGCCACAACGGGCACGGAAGCAACCGGAACAAGGCGATCAAGGTCGTAGGCATGGATACGCAGCATGACGGCTCCTTTTTTGGACCATCGGTCCCTCCGGAGCGCGTATCCTTGATGAGAAGGATTAGAGCCCCGAAAAAACGGGTCGGTATATTGACGTCGAACTTCGACTGTCGGGGTTCATCTCTGTTTGTCCTTTGAAAGAGCGACGCCCGGACGGGCATCGCTTTGCGCCTGACATGGGCCTTAGACCGCCAGAAGTCAATGGCCTACCGGGCAGTCGCCCATCTGCCTCAGACGAACTGGGAAAGGCCCGGAACGGAGGCGACGACCGTGTCGACCACCTCGTCGCCGGCGTGCTCGCGGGCGACCGCCATGGTCTCCTTGGCGAGCCCCGTGATCTCGCCCATGCCAAGGCCCTGGCTCATCAATTGCTGGCCGAGCGCCATGACGCCGCCGCCGAAGCTCGCCATCAGGCCGCCCAGCAGACCACCGCCGCCGGCGCCTTCGCCGTTGAACTTGGCGACGAGTTCCGGCGCGCCGGGGATCGCTTCGATCATCTTCGCAACCGCGCCGTCATCGGCCTCGCGCTGCAGGAAACCCAGCATCATGCCGATCGCCTTTTCGGCGACATCGGGGGCAATGCCGACATTCTCGGCCACGCGGGAAACCAGTTCGTTCATCAATCTCTCCTCAGGTTTTGACGTTCACGTCAAGGTAATACACAGAGTCCTGGCCGAAGCCAACAGGCCGCCGGACCGATCTCACGCGTCTCTCGCCGGTTCGCCCACGGTGTCCGCCATATAAGCGCCGCGTGTTCCCATGGGCTCGGGCGGACCGGTGGTCGAATCGCGGGCGGTCTGATGCTCCAGCTCCGCGTTGATCTCGGCTCCGACGATGACGATGATGACCGAAACCCATGTCCAGACCATGAAGCCGATCAGCGCGCCAAGCGTACCGTAGGTCGCGTTGTAATCGGCAATATTCGCCAGATAATAGGAAACCGCAATGGAGCCCAGCAGCCAGGCAAGGGTCGCAAATGCCGCACCCCAGGTGAGCCATCTCAATTTGGCCGGCTCGCGGCTCGGACCGAAGCGGTAAAGTACCATGATGCCGCCGGCCACGAACAACATCATGATCGGCCAGCGGGCCAGGCGGATGATGATCTCCGTCCATTGATCGAGCCAGAGATAGCTGAGAAGTGCTGGCACGCCGCCCATGGCACTCAATACGATGATGGTTAGAACCAGCGCGCCGAGCGTGAAGAGCAGCGAGATGAAATTGAGCCGGACGAGGCTGCGCTTTTCCTGCTCCGCATAGGCGACGTTCATCGCCTCGAAGAGCGCCTTCATGCCGGCATTGGCGCTCCAGAGCGCCAATGCCAAACCGCCGATCAGAGCGATCGACAGCGTCGTGTTGCGCTCCGAGGTCAAGGCACGGAGCTGGTCGAGGAAGATGTTCAGCGCGTCCGCGGGCATGACCGAGCTCAGGAATGAGATCCTATCCGCGATCGCCGCCGGATCGGAGACGAAACCATAGATGGATACGAGAGCGCTGGCTGCCGGAAAGAGGGCCAGCAGGAGATAGTAAGTGACGCCAGCGGCAATCAGCATCACCCGATCTTCGTCGATCGCCGCGTAAAGGCGCCAGAAAACATCCTTCAGGCCGCGGGCCGGAATGTCGCCGGGGGTCTCGGCCTCCCTGCCCCTCCCGTCGACCGACCGAGAGGAGCCTGCAGCGCGCAACGCCTTTTCGGTGGAAGCCATGGATTCGCTGATGCTCATGTCTGCAGCCTCCCGCGCCATCGTTTGGCGGACGACTTTCCGTTGCCCGCCGCCGCGGCGCATCCTATAAACAGCTGGCGAACAACGCGGCGAGGGAGCGCATAGTTGCATGGACGAAACGGGAAAGCTCTTCATCGGCGGCAGCCGCAATCCGGATGATTCGCTCAACAAGGCGGAACATCTAGAACTGAAATTCGGCAACCGCCACGGGCTGGTGACCGGCGCCACGGGCACCGGCAAGACCGTCACCCTGCAAATCCTGGCTGAGGGTTTTTCGAAGGCCGGCGTTCCGGTCTTTGCAGCCGACATCAAGGGCGATCTTTCCGGTATCGCCGCCAAGGGCGAGCCTAAGGATTTCCTCCTGAAGCGAGCCGAGCAGATCGGTTTTGCGGATTACGAGTTCGAACAGTTCCCGGTGATCTTCTGGGATC
Source organism: Neorhizobium sp. S3-V5DH (assembly GCF_004343065.1). NCBI lineage: Bacteria > Pseudomonadati > Pseudomonadota > Alphaproteobacteria > Hyphomicrobiales > Rhizobiaceae > Neorhizobium > Neorhizobium sp. S3-V5DH. The sequence goes on along the minus strand of NZ_SMCL01000006.1, from coordinate 81,455 downwards.
TCTTCGGCGAAAAGGGCCACCGGGTGCGCACCACGATTGCCGAAATGGGGCCCCTTCTCCTTTCCCGGCTGATGGATGCATCCGAGCCGCAGGAAGGCGTCATTAACATCGCCTTCAAGATCGCCGACAAGGCGGGCCTGCCGCTGCTTGACCTCAAGGATTTTTCGTCGCTCCTGAACTACCTGGCAGAAAACGCCTCCGAATTGTCCGGTCAGTTCGGCCTTATCTCCAAGGCTTCCGTCGCATCGATCCAGCGAAGCCTGCTGGTGCTTGAACAGCAAGGCGCCGAACACTTCTTCGGCGAACCGGCGCTCAAGATCACCGATGTGATGCGGGTAAACCCGAACAACGGCTATGGCCAGATCTCGGTGCTTGCCGCCGACAAGCTGATGATGAACCCGAGGCTCTACGCGACCTTCCTGCTGTGGCTGCTTTCCGAGCTTTTCGAGGAACTGCCGGAAGTGGGCGATCCGGAAAAGCCGAAGCTGGTCTTCTTCTTCGACGAGGCGCATCTGCTCTTCAACGACGCGCCCAAGGTACTTGTCGAACGCGTCGAGCAGGTTGTCCGTCTGATTCGCTCTAAGGGCGTCGGCGTCTATTTCGTCACCCAGAACCCGCTGGATGTGCCGGAGACGGTGCTTGCGCAACTGGGCAACCGGGTGCAGCACGCGTTACGTGCCTACACGCCGCGCGAACAGAAGGCGGTGAAGACGGCGGCGGATACCTTCAGGCCCAATCCGGCCTTCGACTGCGCCACGGCGATCACCAATCTCGGCACCGGCGAAGCGCTGGTCTCGACGCTCGAGGGCAAGGGCGCTCCCTCCATGGTGGAGCGCACGCTGATCCGTCCCCCTTCCGGGCGCATCGGGCCGATCAGCGACCAGGAGCGCCAGCTGGTCATGGACAAGAGCCCCGTGCTCGGCCTCTATGACGAGACACTGGATCGCGAATCCGCCTTCGAAATGCTCACTGCCCGCGCCAAGGTGGCTGCCGATGCGGCCGCCGCGAAAAAGGCCCAGGACGAACTCGCCCCCTCCCCGCCCGCAGGCTCCGGCGAAACGACCGGCTGGACGCTGCCGGGCTTCGGCACCGACAAGGACGACGACCAGAGCCGCGCCCAGCCGCGCCGCTCCGGCTACCAGCGCGAGACGCTGGTCGAGGCGGCCATGAAAAGCGTCACCCGCACGGTCGCCACCCAGCTCGGCCGGGCACTGGTGCGCGGGATTTTGGGGAGCTTGAAGCGGTAGAGGCAAGGGATACAACTGCGATCGAATCTTGTTGCAAATCCCATGTCTTCGAGATCCTGGTGCAGAAGGTCGTGTTCAACCCGTCCGTTCTCAACAAGGCCTATGACGAGACCTTCCCGAACCGGCCGCAGAGCCGCAAGCTCAGGCTGTTCTATTGGTCGATCCGCGGCGAACGGCAGCAGGAAGTCTGGCAGCCGCCGACAGATCAACGAACCGCGCCGGAAGCGAACAAGCCGGAGCCGGCCAGTTCTCAGCTTCCCAAGCAATGAGTTTCTGGAAACAGCGGCGTTTACCGCTTGCGGACGAATTCCGTTCGCAGGACGAGGCCCTTGATGGCGTCGTAGCGGCAGTCGATCTCTTCCGGATTGTCGGTGAGGCGGATCGACCGGATGACCGTGCCCTGCTTCAGGGTTTGCCCCGCGCCCTTGACCTTCAGGTCCTTGATGAGAGTGACGGAATCACCGTCCTTGAGGAGGTTTCCCGAAGCGTCGCGGACTTCCGCTGCCGCCTGCGCGGCCGCAGCTATTTCGGACGCCGGGCGCCATTCGCCCGTCACCTCGTCATAGACGTAGTCGTCGTCATCGCCTGCCATGGCCGTGTGTCCCCGAAACCGGAATTTGCGCTTGATAGCCTGCCGCTTATAGCAGCAGGACTATCTACGCAAGCTCACGGCGATGAACCTTCCCATCCGTCCCCCTGCAGAACGCCGACGGCGGATAGGCTAGAGCTCCGCCATAAGGCGGAGGCCGGTCCAATAGGCGGCCAATCTATCTCAGCGCCTGGGTGCCACGAGGCAGAAGAAGGCGCCCTGGGGATCGATGCACTGGATGATCCAGCTGCCGCCGGGAACCTCCATCGGACCATTGACAACCTGTCCGCCGCCCAAGGTGACGCGCGAGGCCGCGGCATCGATCGCTTCCACATTGAAATAGTAGCACCAGCAGGGCATGGGCACGCTTTCCGGCCGCGTCATCATGCCGCCGATCGGCGTCCCGTTATGGGCGAAGATCTTGTAGACGCCCATCGACCCCATATCCATGTCGTGGTCGAGCGTCCAGCCAAAGACTTTCGAATAGAAGTCGAAGGCCTGGTTGCCGTCACCGGCATAAAGTTCACGCCAGCCGACATTTCCGACCGCCTCCGGTGCCAGTTCCTGCGGCGGGTTTTCCATTGGAAACGGCTTCATGATGCAGATGACGGCGCCATGGGGATCGGCAACGACGGCAAAACGGCCGATACCCGGGATATCTTCCGGCTCGCGCTGCACCTGACCGCCGTTGGCGATGAAATCCTTGGCGGTCTGGTCGCAATCGTCGACCGCGACATAACCGGTCCAGTTCGGCGGGATCTTTCCTTCAAGTTCAGGCGGGAAATTCATCATGCCGCCGACGCCCGGGCAGTTGTCGCCCTCCCCCATCTCGAACAGGAAGTAGGGGAATTCAAGGTCCGGCATTTCGACCGGCTTCACCTTCCAGCCGATCACCGACGAATAGAACCTCCCGGATGCCTCGGTATCTGGCGTCATCAGTTCGCACCAGATGAATTTGCCATGGGTCTGTGAACGAGACCCAGAAACGGACTGCAACATTGTCCTCTCCTCAAACGGTTAGTGCGTCTACCGACGCGGTGTCATTAAGCGCCGGCATCAGCCCTTGCGTGCGTATCGGGCTTCCATGAACTGCTTCCAGGTACCGTCCGGCTGCTTGACGCTGGAGTTGAAGATGCGGTTATCGCGATCGGTGAAGACGATCTGCTCGCGATACTCGCCGATCTTACCGGGCTCAGCAAAGTCCGGGCCGGTCGTGTAGAGATTGAGGGTCGTGCCGTCATCGGAGACGTCGCCTTCATAGACCCACATGTAGTTCATCATGCTGCCGATCCAGCTGCCGACATATTTACCCCGGGCCGGATCGTATCCTAATGTGAGCACGGTCGTCGCCGGCCCGCCGCCGCCCGGCATCTCGCCATTGCCTTCCGCGACGAACCAGATGCCGTTCAGCGAGCGGACGACTTCCGTCCACGTCTCGTCGTTACCCATGCTGGACGAAGTGACGTCCCAGGTTCCCACGAGCTTTTCGAGAAAGCCGTGCTCCGCCTGGGGTTTGGCCATTTCCATGCCCATGATCTTTCCTCCCTGTGATCACTGATGATGACGCCAGTTAATGGCAACAGGATGAAGCTTCCGCCTTCGGCGCGGGTTCGTATTCATCATGCCGCTTGACGAAATCCATTGTCGAACCCTCGTTGCGCCCGAAGGGGGCGCGGTCGAGGATCATCAGCGTTCCGATCAGTTCTTCGCCGCCGCGGGCGTAGCTCGAATAGGTATGGAAGATCTCGCCCTTCTCGTTCTTGTAGAATGCCGAAAGACCCGGCAGTTCATCATGCGCCTGCTCCGGCGGGATGGCCGAGAAATTATAATAGACCTTCTCCTTCGCCAGGTCTTCCTTGGTGAAGGAGACGTGGAAATCGAAATTAAAATCGTTGCCGAAGGACGAGACCCACGGAAATTTCCAACCCATGCGCTTCTTGTAAGCCTCGATCTTGTCGAGCGGAGCGCGGGAGACGGAGACCCAGGTGACGTCGTGATTGTTCAGGTGCGGCAAAGCTCCGTCGATGTGGTCCGACAGGAAGGAGCAGCCGGGGCAGCCGGCATCCCAATCCGGGCCGAGCATAAAGTGGTAAATGAGAAGCTGGCTACGACCGTCGAAGAGATCGGCAAGGCTCTTTTTACCCGCCGGGGTATCGAAGATGTAGTTCTTGTCCATTTTGACCCAAGGGAGCGTCTGGCGGGCCGCTCGCACCTTGTCGCGCAAGCGGGTTTCTTCCTTTTCCAACGCAAGCAGCTTGCGGCGCGCTTCCAGCCATTCCTCTCGGGATACAATGGGATTTTTAGGCGATGCGGTCACGTCCATTTCAGCCTCCTCCTGATTGACAATTTATGTTGATATCAACATATTAAACCCATGCTGTCAAACACCGAAACTATCGAACTGATTCCTTTTTCCACCACGCTGCTTGTCCGCGACACGTGCCTCTGCCTTCACGTACAGCGCGCCGCGCGAGCGCTGGCGCGCCGTTTCGACACGGCAATGAAGCCCATCGGGCTTACAAATGGGCAATTTTCGCTGATGATGTCGCTCAACCGGCCGCAGCCGGCAACCATGGGCCAGGTCGCAAGCGTGCTTGCGATGGATCGCACGACGCTGACGGCGGCCTTGAAGGTGCTGGAGCGGCGCGGGCTGGTGAGGACCGAAAACGATCCGAAGGACCGGCGCGGCAAGCTGCTGAAACTGACAGCAGACGGCATGAGCATGTTGTCCGCCGCCCTGCCGATCTGGAAGAGGGTGCATGCGGAAATCGATGCCGAACTCGGAGACGGTGGCTCGGAAGGGCTGCGCAGGACGCTGGTGGCCGTCAAATAACGAAAAAGCCGGCGCAAAGGCCGGCTCTTCCTAAAAAAAACTGGTCGGATCAGGCGACGGAGACCGGAACTTCCGTCGAGGTGCGCATCGCGTGGCTATAGGGGCAAACGATATGCGCCTTGGCGACGAGGTCTTCGGCCACCGACTTCTCGACGCCCGGAATGTCGACCAGCAGCGATACCTCAATGCCGAAGCCGGTGCCATCGTCACGCGGGCCGATGCCGACCGTTGCCGTCACTTTGGCATCGTCCGGAATCTTAACCTTTTCCTTGCCGGCCACGGCCTTCAAAGCCCCGAGGAAGCAAGCGGAATAACCGACTGCAAAGAGCTGTTCCGGATTGGTGCCGGTGGCGCCATCGCCGCCCAGCTCTTTCGGAACCGTCAAGGTCACATCCAGGACGCCATTTTCGGAAGCGCCGTGGCCTGCTCGGCCACCGGTGGCGGAGCCCTTGGTCGTGTAAAGAATAGGCATGCTACATACTCCCTTTATAGTAATTCGTTCGCAATTCAATTGCGCGCAATCTAATTACGCGCATTGCAAATTCCCGTCAAGCCTGCGATTATGCGGTCGAGAAAAACATAGAGCACGAAAGCGTGAAGTCAGGACCGATGAAGGAGAAAGTGTCAGCCGCCGCTTCTCAGGGATTCGAGATTAAGCTCGATACCCAGCTCTGTTTTGCCATCTATGGGGCAGCTCACGCCTTCACGCGCACCTACAAGCCTTTGCTCGAGCCGCTCGGCCTCACCTATCCGCAATATCTCGTGATGATCGCGCTGTGGGAGGAGGACGACCAGCCGGTGAAGGCGATCGGCGACCGTCTGGGGCTCGATTCCGGGACGCTCTCGCCGCTCCTCAAGCGACTGGAACAGAGTGGCTTGGTCTTGCGAAAGCGAGATCGGGACGACGAGCGGCTGGTGAGAATTTCCCTTACCGAAAAGGGTTCCGGCCTCAGGCTGAAGGCTCTGGACGTGACCGAAGCGATCGGCAAGGCGATAGGTTGCGGCCTGGAAGAGGCCGCAACGCTGCGGGATGCATTGATTTCGCTTCGCAAACGCATGGACGACAGGGACTGACATCCGCGCGGAGTGATCGGAGGGCCTCGCCCCCTCTGTATTCCACGTCTTGATTTCTGCTGAGGCTACCTCTAGCGCATCGTCCTGGTTTTCAAGACACGCCGCCAACGGGATCGGCGCTGCTTCAAGAGATCTATTGATGACATCCAACACGGCGCCTCCCCGGCAACCCATTGCCATCCCCCGTACGGTCTGGGTGCTGGGCGTAGTCAGCCTGCTGATGGATATTTCGTCGGAGATGATCCAGACGCTGTTGCCGCTTTACCTGGTCGCGGGCCTTGGCGCCTCGGCCATAGCGATCGGATTTATCGAAGGACTGTCGGTTGCGATCGCGACCGTTACAAAACTGTTTTCGGGAATGATCTCGGACTGGACGGGACGGCGGAAACCGCTTGCCGTGCTCGGTTACGGGCTCGGCGCGCTTTCCAAGCCGATCTTTCCCCTCGCCACTTCGATCGGCTGGATCGTGGTGGCCAAAGCGGTCGACCGTGTGGGCAAGGGCATCCGCGGTACCCCGCGCGACGCGCTGATTGCCGATGTGACGCCGCCGGAAATCCGTGGCGCAAGCTTCGGCCTGCGCAAATCCCTCGATACGGTGGGCGGGTTCGTCGGCCCGCTTGCGGCAATCGGATTGATGCTCGCCACCGATGGCGACATGATCGTCATCTTCTGGATCGCCGCGATCCCGGCTTTCCTGGCGGTCGCCCTGCTGATCATCGGCGTCAAGGAGCCGGAGCAGCCGCCCTCCTCCTCCAAGGGCATGCCACGCTTCAGGGATGCCCGGCGCCTCAACCGCGCCGTCTGGATCGTCATCGGGGTCTCGAGCCTGTTGACGCTTGCCCGTTTCAGCGAGGCTTTCCTCCTCCTGAAATCGCAGCAAGCCGGTCTCTCGCTCGCCTGGATCCCGGTCACCATGGTGGTCATGCACGCGGTCTACGGCCTGACGGCCTATCCCGTCGGCTATCTTTCGGACCGCATCGGACGCCGAAGCATGATCGCGCTCAGCCTTGTGTTCCTCATCGCCGCCGACCTAGCGCTCGCCACGGCGCAAACGCTCCCGATGCTTTTTGCCGGCATCGTCCTCTGGGGCCTGCATATGGGATTTTCGCAAGGCATTCTTTCGACGCTGATTGCCGACAGTGCGCCGCAGAACCTGAAGGGTACGGCGTTCGGCGTGTTCAACCTGGCGACCGGCCTGACCGTGATCCTCGGCAATGTCGCGGCAGGCTTGCTTTGGGAAACCTGGGGTTCCGCCTCGACCTTCCTCGCCGGCGCCGTGGTGGCGCTCGCATCCCTCGCCGCCGTGCCGCTGCTATCAGCGGCGCGCCAGCCGGCACAATAGATCCGGATCAGATTCCGCCAAGAGGATCGGCCACGATCCGGTCGATCCAGCGGCGGTGAGTGTCGGCCTTCTCGCGATCTTCGTGCCGGTGTTCGGCAATGGTGATGAGCGCCTTCCAGAGGCACCAGCCGCGTGCCCTCTCCCATGTCTGCCGATCAAGACCGACACGAGCGCGAAAGGCATTGCGGGCCGGCTCGTCAAACAGCGTCCAGGCAATCACCAGATCGGAAGACGGGTCGCCGACGCCGGAACTGCCGAAATCGATGACCGCGGAAAGCCGCCCGTCCCGGACGAGCAGATTGCCCTCGGCGATATCGCCATGGACCCAGACGGGTTTCTCCCGCCAGCTCGAACCCAGCGCACGCTTCCATATTTTTGTCAGCAGAGAGACGTCAAGTTCATCCGCCAGGGCATTAAGCGCCTGCCGGGTTTCCCCATCATAAACGGCAAGCGATCCTCCGCGGTGGAAATTATGCGCTCCGGCAAGCGGGCCATCCGAGGCATCTATTCTCCGGAGAGCGACCAGGAAATCCGCAAGCTCCTCGGCAAACGCCGTGAGATCGGAAATCGCACCGCGGCTCGCACGATCTCCCTCGATCCATCCATAGATCGACCACGGCCACGGATAGCCCGCGTCGGGCCTGCCGATGGCGAGCGGTGCAGGGATCGGCAGCGGCAGTTGCGAGGCCAAGGCGGGAAGCCAGCGATGCTCCTTCTCCACCTGGGCGACGTAACGCTCGGCGCTCGGCAGGCGCACCGACATGGCATCGCCGAGATGGAAAGTGCGGTTGTCCCAGCCGCCCCCCGCTACGGCCCGCACCGGCAGGTCTGCCCATTGGGTGAATTGCCGAGCTACGAGGGTCCTGACGAGGGCTGCATCTATTTCCGGCATCGCGAGGAGCCCAATCAGCCGTTTATTGCGTCACGAGACATTGCGGCGGGCCTACTGCCAGACGACGATGCGAGCCTTGTTCGGCACGCGGTCGTAGAGGTCGATGATGTCCTGGTTCATCAGGCGCACGCAGCCGGAAGAGACCGCCCGGCCGATCGAGTTCCATTCGGGCGAGCCGTGCAGGCGATAGAGCGTGTCCTGCCCGTTCTGGAAGATGTAGAGCGCGCGGGCACCCAGCGGATTGCTCAACCCCGGCGGCATGCCGCCATTGTCCGCCGAATATTTCGCGAGTTCCGGCTGGCGGGCGATCATCTCGTTCGGCGGCGTCCATTTCGGCCATTTCTGCCGCCATTGGATGACTCCATCGCCGGACCAGGAAAAGCCCTCGCGGCCGATGCCGACGCCATAACGCATGGCAGAACCGCCGGGCTCGACCAGATAGAGGAAGCGCGACGGGGTGTCCACGACCACGGTGCCGGGCCGTTCGCCGGTCGGATCCACAACCCGCTGGCGATAATAGCGGGGATTGATCTGCTGATAGGGAATGGCAGGGATGACGAAGCCGCCGTCAACCGTGGTTCCGTACATCGCATCCAGTTCGGCCGAGCTGCCAGGAAGGATTTCCGGCCGGCGAACGCTGCCGCCGTCACGATAGGCGACGATCGGATCGCCTCGTCCGGGCGCCGTCGACGCGCAACCGGCCAGAGTCGAGGCTGCACCGGCGCTTAGGAGAGACAGAAAGCTCCGGCGGGAATAGGATTTTTTCAGGATCATGTGCGGCAGGACCGTTCGATAAACACGCTACAGACGACAAAGCATAAATCAATGGAAGGATGACCGAAAGGTTCCGAATCCCCTGCCGAGGCCGCAACCATAGGCCTGCTGCATTTGGGCAACTATTCACGACCGCCACACGGGATTTCAAACCCGCGGCATCAAAAAACGAAAAAAGCGGCCGAGGCCGCCCTTCAAGTCAAAATGCCGGTCTGTCTCAGAGAACGACGATCGGGGTGCCTGACGGAACGCGGTCGAAAAGATCGATGACGTCCTGGTTGAGCATACGTACGCAACCCGAAGAGGTGGCCTTGCCGACCGACTGCCAGTCGGGCGTGCCATGGACACGGTAGAGCGTGTCCTTGCCGTCCTTGAAGATGTAGAGCGCTCGAGCCCCCAGCGGATTGTTGAGGCCCGGATCGGCGCCGCCTTCGGAAGCGGCGAACTGGCGGAGTTCCGGCTGACGCGCGACCATGTCCTGCGGCGGCGTCCAGCGCGGCCATTTGGCCTTGCGTTCGATCACGCCGCGGCCTTGCCAGCCGAAGCCGGCCTTTCCGAGACCGACACCGTAGCGGATCGCCTTGCCGCCCGGCTGGACGAGATAAAGGAAACGCTGGCGGGTATCGACGACGATCGTTCCGGGCGCCTCGTTGCTGCGGTATTCGACCTCCTGGCGCAGATACCGGGCGTCGACGCGCGAATAGGGAATGGCCGGAAGCGTGTGCCCCTCGTCGCGGATCACCCCATACATGGTTCGATGCACCGGGTTCGATACCGGCAGGCCATAGGTCTGATGGAAGGTTGAGGGGTAGAGCTGGCGCTTGTGCGGAATTCCGCCCGGCATCGGAGGCGGCTGGTTTGTCGGGGGATCTTCATAAGGAGGGATGTAAAAGACCGGCGCCGTCTCCTGAACGAAGACATCCGGGTTCATGCGGCTCGTGTCGGTCACGAAAGGCACCTGGCAGCCAGCCAAGGCGGCAGCCGCGGCAAACACGAAGGAGAGGCCGGGGATTCGGCGGAAAGGCTGAGAAAAGAATGGCATGGGACCCGCTTCCGGCAGATGACGTCGAGACCAGGATGGCAGGCCCGGCTGGCGCGAAGCTGGTGAAAAGATTTCAGGACGAGCAGGCGGACCCGGGATGCCCGGCAAGCGCCGGATGCCGCACCATGCGGCTGTCGAAGTCGGCGGCTATATCTGCCAACGTCACATGGGCAAAGCGCTCCAGCAGCAGTTTTTCGGCTTCGGCAAAAGCATCGGCAAGAGCGCCGTTAACCGCCTGCTCCACCAGGCATTCCGGCCTGTCGCAAGCCGGACCTATGGCAAAGAGCGGCGGCTCTCCTACCGCCCGATAGACATCGAGAAGCGTCATCTCCTCCAGCCTCCGGCTCAGCGTCCAGCCCCCTCCATGGCCCTTTTCGGAACGGACATAGCCCTGTTCCCTCAAGCCCGCCATGGTGCGGCGGACGACGACGGGATTGGTGTTTAGCATCTGGGCGATCAGCTCGGATGTGGCAGCTCCTTCATGCCGGGCCATATGGATCAGCACGTGCAGCATGCGCGAAAGACGGCCATCATAGCGCATCGAACTCATCCCTCCTTCAATCGGCAAATCCCATCCTAGTGGATGGAACCTTATGCAACAAGCAAAGTTACAAACTCTTGACGTGGAGACATCATGTAACTTACGATGTAGCGAGAAATTCTCAAGGAGCCAAACGATGTCCTACGATGCGATCATTGTCGGCGGCAGCTATGCCGGACTTTCGGCGGCGCTCCAGCTCGCCCGCGCCCGCAGACGGATCCTGGTGATCGACGAAGGCATGCGCCGAAACCGGTTCGCCGCGACCTCACATGGATTTCTCGGCCAGGACGGACGCGCTCCGGGCGCAATCGCTGCCGATGCCCGCGAACAGCTGCTGCGTTACCCGACGGTCGAATGGCGAGATGCCCGCGCGGAAGAGGCGGAAAAACAGGGCGAAGGCTTTTCCATCCGAACCAGCGACGGGCGGCAGCTTTCCGCCCGGCGGCTGGTGCTGGCAATCGGGGTGACCGACGAGCTTCCCGAGATTCCCGGACTTGCAGAGCGCTGGGGACGCGCCGCCTTCCACTGCCCCTATTGCCACGGATACGAGCTCGACCAGGGCGAAATCGGCGTGATCGCCAGCTCGGAAGCCTCCATGCACCACGCGCTGATGCTGCCGGATTGGGGCCGGACGACCTTGATGCTCGACGGCTGCTTTTCACCGGACGCAGAACAGCAGGCAAAACTCGATGAGCGAGGCGTCACGATCGAGACGGCAAGGGTCAAGGAGATCAGCGGACATGCCGATGTCGTTTTCGAGGATGGCCGCACCTTCAGCTTTGCCGGGCTTTTCGTCCTGCCGAAACCTCGGCTCGCCAGCACCATCGCCGAACAGCTCGGCTGCGACTTCGAGGAGGATGGCCTCTATCCGTTCATCAAGACCGACCTTACCAAGGAAACGAGCGTGCCGGGCGTCTTCGCCTGCGGGGACGCGGCGAGAGCGGCAGGTTCGGTCGCGCTAGCAGTTGGAGACGGCAATATCGCGGGAGCCGCCACCCACCAGTCATTGATCTTCAGGTAGGAGATCTTCAGGTGTGACTGGCAACCGCTCGCCTGCAACCGGCAAGCGCCACCGCCCGGATGCCCTCCGGGCGATATCGATGAAGGCGCGCAGTTTTGGCGCCATGAAGCGCTCGGCGCGGATAATAAAGGAACAAGCCGTCTTCTTCGACGGCTGAATCCGGCAGCACCCATTTCAGCCGCCCCTCGCGAATATCGGAACGGACCAACGGTTCGAAGCCATAGGCAATGCCGATGCCCGAAAGGGCCAGATCCCGCGCATAGGTAGCGTCGGTCACCACGGCGGTGCCGGCCGCCCGCACCGAAACATCCTTGCCCTGGTCGTTGAGATCCCATTCATACAGCCCGCCCGAACCCAGCATCCGGAAGCCGATACAATTGTGGCTCGACAGATCGGCAATCGCTTCGGGTTCGCCCCTCGCCTGCAGGTAATCGGGCGATGCGGCAAGGATCGCCTTGAAAGCCGGCGTCAGCCGGACGGTCACCATGTCCTGCTGCACGGCCTCGCCCAGCCGAATGCCAGCATCGAAGCCCGCGCGACGATATCCACGAAGGCATCGTGGATATGGATCTCCACCGTCAGGCGGGGATAGGCGCAGGCCAGTTTTGCCATGATCGGCGTACGCAGAACGCCGCGGGTTTTTCTTTAGGCGTTCCCCCAGTCGGTGTGGTTAAAAAGTCACAGCCAATATCCCCTGAATTAGCTATCGTTAAGCATCAAGATGACGGAGTCTCATATGCGTTCTTTACTTTTCACATCTGTTGCTATGCTCGCACTCTCCACCGCAGCGCAAGCAGCCGATGCAGTTGATCAGGTGCCAACCGCACCTGTTGCAGAAGAAGTGCAGGTTTTCACCTGGTCGGGTCCGTACGTTGGTATTCAGGGTGGCTACGCATGGGGCGATGGATCCTTTGACATCTCTGGTGGTGCCGGCACGTTCGACGCAGACCTTGACGGTGGCCTCCTTGGCGCATTCGTCGGATACAATCATCAGTTTTCCAATAACTTCGTCCTCGGCATCGAAGCTGACCTTGAGCGTAATTGGAACGAAGATGAAATCGTTGCGGGTGCTGAAGCGAAGACGGAATGGCAAGGCTCAGTCCGCGCTCGTGTTGGCTACGCCATTGATCATGCCCTCCTTTACGCCACTGCTGGTTGGACCGGCGCTCGCGGCGAGGTGAGTGTACCTGGATTTGGCACCGAAGAAGAAATGTTTAGTGGTTACACCGTTGGTGCCGGCGTGGATTACGCGTTTACCGACAACATCTTCGCTCGAGTTGAATACCGATATAGCGACTTCGGTAGCAAGACGTTCGACTTCGGAGCGGGTACTATCGACGCGGACCTGGACCAGCACGCTATTAAGGTCGGCCTAGGTGTGAAGTTCTGACCCCAAAGTTTTGCCGAATCGATGCCGAGATCTCTCGAGGTCTCGGCATTTTTGTTTAAGGGTTAGGTTTCGACGTGTTAGGGGGCGAAGGTGGCGGAATGGATGGGCACGCTCGGCTTCGAACTCGACATCCTTACCCAGACTAAAGAGGCCGAGCTTGTCTTCGCTGCGACTCGTCGCTGGCTTCCAGCCCCTGAAAGCCGCTGGCGCTCCATCCGATCTATCCGCTCCCGAAGGTCAAGCAGAATGTCGACCTTCCCGAACTTGATCTGCAGTCCTTCAATTGAAGGATTGTCCTCTGCCCGTACTGGTCGATTCGAAAATCCCTCAGCGTTTTACGGGAACCGGGAGAAGCTGTTCCGCCGCCAAACCAGCATTGGTTGGAACACAGATAGGTGGGATCCATCAACTACAAAGCTTTGGCGATGATCCTGGGCTCTGCGCGCCGCAGTCTCCATCGACAGAATAAGAGTGGAAAACACAGAAAAGACAGTCCAGCGCTTCAGGCCGCGACCTCGTTGAAAAAGCGGATGCTTTCAAGTACAGCGGCGGGAACGACGCCATTGTGGTTTCCCGGCAGGAGCTTGGCGTCGATGGAAACGCCGGCAGAGCGGGCCCGATCGATCAGGAGCTGATGATCCTTGTCGAAGGGTCGTTCTTCAGTGCCGCGCAGCAAAAGGGCCGGGCATTTGAGGCTCGGGCCGAAGCAGACCGAAGAGCGCATGATGAACTCCCTCGGATCAGCCGCATCGAAGCGGATTTCGCGATCGTAGCGGCTGAAGAAACGCCATGCATTGACGCCGGCCGAAACCGGCGCCGCAGCGCGGAATTTGCGCGTCATCGCGGCAAGGATCGCCAGCGTGCCGCCATTGCTGTGGCCTGCAAGGAAGAGGCGGTCCTTGTCGATCCCCGGTAGGGCCTCCAGATAGCTCGCAGCCGCCAGCGCATCGGCCGTCTCGTCGTAAAAGCCGGAAAAGTTACCCGCCTGGCCGTTTTCGCCACGGAAGGACGGATGCAGCACAACGAAACCTGCTTCCCAATAGGGCTTCATCAGCTCCCAGTGGCCTTCGCCGGTCGCATTGCCGCCGTGAAGGAAGAGAACCGCGGGCTTCAATTTGGCCGACGGCTGGTAGTGGGAAAGCCAGGCGATCAACTCGATCGAGCGATCCGGACCGCCGCGATAGAAGACGCGCCTTGCACCGGGCGGCGTGCCGAGCGGCTCCGACTTTTCCGGGGATGCCCCTTTGTTGACGAGATTGGTTCGAAAGCGCCGGCGGGCGTCCGCATAGTCTTCTCTTTCAAGCGGCAGCATTTCGGGAACGGGAAAAGCGACCGCGCTTGCCGATGCCGGCAGAAGCGCCGCCGCCGACAGGCCGGAGGTTGCAGCAAGAAACGCGCGGCGGGTGAGCCCGCCTTGGAAAGAACGCGTGAAGGAAGTCTTCCGGCCGTCTGCCATGTTTTCCGAGTCCTGAAAAATATAACCCTCAGCGATCTCAGCATTCGGTCACGGCGCTGTCCATTCAACGATTTGAGATCGGCGATCAGCCTTGTCCCGTTTTCGCACCTAACATCGCCGTCAGCGTCGAAAGCCGGTCGGCATCGCGTGGCAGCTTGTCCTGTCTCAGCCGGGCGATGCGCGGGAAGCGCATGGCGACACCGGATTTGTGGCGGGTGGAGCGGTTGATGCCTTCGAAGGCAACCTCCAGCACGAAGCCGAAGCCGGGCTCCGCCCGCACTGCCCTCACCGGCCCGAAGCGGTCGACTGTGTTGTCGCGCACGAACTTGTCGAGCACTTCGAGCTCCGCATCGGTGAAGCCGAAATAGGCCTTTCCGACCGGCACCAGCTCTTCGCCATCCGGCGTCTCGGCCCAGACGCCGAAGGTGAAATCGGAATAATAGCTCGAGCGCTTGCCGTGGCCGCGCTGGGCATACAGCATCACCGCGTCAATGTTGTAGGGATCGCGCTTCCACTTGAACCATGGCCCCTTGAGCCGTCCGGCCTGATAGGGACTGTCCTTCCTTTTGATCATCACGCCTTCAATGACCGGGTCCGGCGGCGCGATCCGCAGGCTGTCCAGTTCCTCCCACGTGGTGAAAGGCACGAGCTGCGAGAGGTCGAACCGATCGTGCGGCGCGCCCTCTATGATACCGGCAAGACGATCGCGGCGTTCGAAGAAGGACCTGGCGCGGATATCCATATCGCCCTGGAAGAGCAGGTCGTAGGCGCGCACGAAGGCCGGATATTCGTCCAGCATCTTGCCCGTTACCGTCTTGCGGTTCAGCCGCTGCTGCAGGTCAGAAAACGTGCGGGTTGGGCTGTTGGAACGCAAAGTGCCGCCGACGAGCAATTCGCCGTCGATGACGCCTTCGAAATTGATCGCCGCAACGATATCCGGAAAGGCGCCGGTAATGTCGTCGCCGGAGCGGGAATAGAGTTTCTTCGTGCCGCCGTAGCTGGACATCTGGACTCGAATGCCGTCCCATTTCCATTCGGCGGCATAGTCGAGAGGATCGATCTTTTGGAGATCGCCCTCTTCGACCGGATTTGCCAGCATGACTGAATGGAAGATGGCGGGGGTTGCGAGCACCGGCTTCTCCGCCCGGCCCTCCAGCCAGGCGAAGAGAGGCTCGTAGGGCGGCGCCAATCCGTGCCAGAGGGTTTCGATTTCAGTCACGTCCTTGCCGCTCATATCGGATAGTGCCTGTTTCGCAAGGCGGGCGGAGACACCGATGCGGAGCGATCCGGTCGCGAGTTTCAGGAATGCGAAGCGGCTCGACGGATCAAGCCTGTCAAGCAGGTCGCGAACGGCCGAGCGCACTTCGGTGCGGCCGAGCGAGTTCATGCGGGTGACGACCTCGCCGAGACGCGGCTGGTGCTCATCATCGATCGTATCCTTGGCGCCGCCATCCCAAACCAGCGAAATCGTCTCGGCGAGATCGCCGACATAATCGTAGGAATACTGGAAGAGGATCGGGTCCATGCGCTCCAACACCAGGTCGCGCAGCATCGCAGGTTTGACACTTTTCAAGTCGAGCCCGCCGGCCAGCGCGGCTAGGCCATAACCGCGGTCGGGATCCGGCGTATCGCGGAAATAGTCGGCAAGCAGGGTCAGCTTGCCGTTGCGCGAGGGGGTGAAGACCAGCCGGTCGAGGAGTGTCGCGAAGGCTTTCATCAATCCCCCTCGTCCTCGTAGCCGACGAGATGCAGAGGCCGGGCCGGGATATCCCTCAGCTCGCACCAGCGCACCAGCGCCTCCTCGCGGCCATGGGTGACCCATACCTCGGACGGGCCGATCTCCTCGATCGTCGCCAGTAATTCCGGCCAATCGCAATGGTCGGAAATGACGAGCGGCAACTCGACTCCACCCTGTTTCGCCCGCTGGCGCACCATCATCCAGCCTGATGCAAAAGCGATCAACGGCTCGTTGAAACGCCGCGCCCAGCGATCCTGAAATGCGGACGGCGGCCCAACCACGACAGCGCCTCTGAAGGCTGCGGGACTGCTCTTCTCGATCGTTGCCGGACGGATGTCGCCAAGATCTATCCCTTCGCCGACATAATACTCACAGAGCTTGGCAAGCGCGCCGTGAATGAAGATCGGTTCGGAATAGCCGCAATCGCGGATCAGCCGGATGACGCGCTGCGCCTTGCCAAGCGCATAGGCACCGATCAGATGGCTGCGCTCGGGAAACTGTTTCAGCGAGGTCAGCAGCTTGGCGATCTCCTCCTTGGGGTCCGGATGATGGAAAACCGGCAGGCCGAAGGTCGCCTCGGTTATGAAGACATCGCAGGCAACCGGCACGAAAGGTGCGCAAGTGGGATCGATGCCGCGCTTGTAATCTCCGGAGACGACGATGCGCATGCCATCCTTCTCGATGGCGATCTGCGCCGAGCCGAGCACGTGACCGGCAGGGTGGAAGCTTACCCTGACGCCTTCGATATCGATCTCCTCGCCGAAGGCGGCTGCCTGTTCCCCACTACAAAAGTCATCGCCATAGCGCAGCCGCATGATATCGAGCGTCTGGCGTGTCGCCAGAACCTTCGCGTGGCCGGCGCGGGCATGGTCGGAATGGCCGTGGGTGATTAAAGCCCGTTCGACGGGGCGTACCGGATCGACGTGAAAACGGCCGATGGGGCAGAAGAGCCCGGCCGGGGTAGGATGAAGCAGGGCCTCTGGTTTCATGCCCTTGAAGATAGGGCAAAAATGGCACGCCGCCAGATCAGCGTCACTTCACGTCGGGCTTATCCGCATGCCTTGCCGGCGGAAGGCGGACGGGCTTCAGGAAAAGGCCGGCAAGGAGGCCTGCCGCTGCAATTATCGCCGCCGTTGTGAACACGGATGTGAAAGCGCCGGCATAAACATGCTGCACGGCAAGGCGGGCGGTAGCCGGAAGATCAAGGAGCATTTGCGGCGTCAGCGAGCCTATCTCGGCGACACCCGGGATATTGGCCTCCACCCCGCGCAGCCCCGCTGCAACGATCGCGCCATAGAGCGAAATGGCAACCGAAGCCCCGGCCATGCGCGTCAGGGTTACGGCACCGGTGGCGGCGCCGACATCGTCATGCGGAGCGGAATTCTGCACGCCGATGATCGGCGCTTGCTGGCCAAAGCCGATCGCCAGGCCCTGCAGGAACATCAGCGCGAAAATGATCGAAAGGGGTGTTCCTGCGGCCAATTGCGAAAAGAGGAAGAGTGCCGCGATGTTCAATGTCATCCCCGCGATTGCGAACGGCTTGTAGCGCCCCGTAATCGAGATCAGCCGGCCCGCCGACAGGGAGCCGATAACAATGCCGGAGGTCGCGCCGATGAAGAACAGTCCCGCGCTCGATGGCGAGAGTCCGGTTGTCGTCTGCAGGAAGAGCGCGAAATAATTGACCATGCCAATCGCGACGCCACCCGAACAAAAGGCGATGATCAGGAACAAGGAAAAGGTGGAATCACGGAAAAGCTTCAATGGCACGATCGGCTCGGGCACGCGGGCCTCGACGACTATCCAGAGAGCCGCGCACAGCATGCCCGACGCCACGATCATCAAGGACTGCCAGGCAAACAGCGAGCCGAACAAAGTGACGCTGTCTGCCCATGCCACAAAGCTGGTGACCGTCGCTGCCAGCAGGATCGCGCCCACATAATCGATCTTCGGCCGGCGGACGGGACGGCGGTAGGGCAGAAGCAGCAGGATGCCGGTCAAGGCGATGATGCCGATCGGCAGGTTGATCAGGAATATCGAACGCCAGCCGAAGAGCTCGCTCATCGTGCCGCCGAGCAGCGGTCCCACGCTTCCCGAGGCCATGATCACCAGGCTGGAATAACTCTGGTATTTCGCCCGCTCGCGCGCTTCGAAAAGATCTGCGTTGATGGAGAAGATCGAGACCATGATGCCGCCGCCGCCCATGCCTTGAAGCACTCGGGAGGCGATCAACGAATCCATTGACCATGCAAGGCCGCAGGTCAGCGAGCCGACGGTGAAAATCACGATCGCTG
Source organism: Neorhizobium sp. S3-V5DH (assembly GCF_004343065.1). Classification (NCBI taxonomy): domain Bacteria; kingdom Pseudomonadati; phylum Pseudomonadota; class Alphaproteobacteria; order Hyphomicrobiales; family Rhizobiaceae; genus Neorhizobium; species Neorhizobium sp. S3-V5DH. Next base: position 63,225 of record NZ_SMCL01000006.1, on the reverse strand, counting down.
CGATCATCACGTATTTTCGCCCGAACAGATCCCCCAGCTTGCCGTAGACGGGCATTGTCGCACTGGTGGCGAGAAGATAGGCCGATCCGACCCAGCCGAAACGTTCCAGCTGTCCGAATTCAGCAGCGATGGTCGGCAGAGCCGTCGAAACGATCTGGTTGTCTAGCGTCGCCATAAAGAGCGCCGTCAGGAGAAAACAGAAGATCGCCAACCGCTGGCGGTGGCTGGCAACGAGCGGCGCGCCGGCCGGGCGGGTCATATCCATGAGACAATCCACATGGAGGAAATTTTATCTGCCTTTAGCATATAATTGTCAATCGCACCTTGATGTAAACAGCAAAGAACTATTGGTCGGACGAAAACGCTCTGATATCTTCAGGCAATGACGACCCAAAACGACCAAAGACACGACATTGCGGCGGCCTCTCCATCACCCGAGAACGTGGCACGTATCGGCGAAACGCTTGCGCGCATGCGTCTCCTGATCGGCCGGCGGATCATCGGGCGAACAGCTATCGCCCGAATCGTTCCCGGTCTGGAAATCTCCCATCTCGACGTCCTGGACGTGATCCGCCGCATAGAGGGGGAAGCGACAGTGGGAGCGATCGCTGAAGCCATGCGCATCGACCCCTCTCGCGGCAGCCGGCTGGTCGCAGACCTCGTCGCCCGCGGCATTCTGCGCCGCGACGCCTCGCAGGCCGACGGGCGACGTTCGCTGCTGGTGGCGACGGAACTGGGGGAAAGTCTTTTTGCGGAAATCCGCTCCGTCAAGCGCTCGCTTCTCGCCCATGTGCTCAAAGGCTGGCCGGACGACGAGATCAACGCATTTTCCGTCCTTTTCGAGAAGTTCGTTTCCGGTTTCGAAGCGATCTATATGGCGGCGGAGAGGGTTCGCGATCCCACGGCGACAACGAGCGCCGAATAATCCGCACCACGGTGGCGGAGGTTAAATTCCCTCGCCGCCGGCTACGCGCAGTTTGTCGCGGCCCATGTCCTTGGCTTCGTACATGGCGCGGTCCGCACGGGCGAGCAGAGCCTCCGGCGTATCGCCGTCCTGCGGGAAAAAGGCGACGCCCATGCTGCAGGTCGCAACCACGGAGTGCTCTTCGATGAAGAATGGCCGGGAAATCCCGGCCCGCAGTTCCTGCAGGCGGCGCAGCACGCCGAGATCATCGTGATTTGGATTGCTGAAGACGATCGCAAATTCGTCGCCGCCGAGACGGACCAGGAGGTCGCTCGCCCTGATGCAGCGGGCCATGCGGGATGACAAGGTCTTCAGAACTTCGTCGCCGGCGGCATGGCCGAGCGTATCGTTGATCTGCTTGAAATTGTCGAGGTCGATATAGGCGACGGTGACCTTGCGGTTTTCCCGACGCGCCTCGTGCAATGCGCGGCCGAACTGCGTCCAGAACAGCGTCCGGTTCGGCAGGCCGGTCAGCGGATCATGGTGCGCCATATGCCGGATACGGTCTTCGTTGCGGGCGCGCTCGATGGCGATGCCGGCGATATCGGTCGCCATGGCTGTCAACTCCCACTCGAGTTCCGTCGGTTCGCGGCCGGCCTCTGAATAAAGTCCGAAAGTGCCGAGGACGACGCCGTCGGGGGCCATGATCGGAGTCGACCAGCAGGAACCCAGGGAAAACGCCTTCGCAAGCTCGCGATAATCCTCCCACAGCGGATCGGTCATCACATCCTTGACCACCACAGGGGCGCGTCTCCAGGCGGCGGTGCCGCAGGAGCCGACCTTCGGTCCGATCTGAATGCCGTCGATGAGTTTGGTATAGGCGGGCGGCAGATTTGTCGCCGCGCCGTGCCGCAGCCGGTCCGTTCCTTCCTCCAGAAGAAGGACCGAGGCGGTGACGCCGTCGAGTTCCTCCTCGACGGTGCGAACCAACGCGTCCAGCACCGCCCGCAGCGGCTGGCCGCGGGCGATCATTTCCAGGAGGCGCGCGTGGCCGTGCCGGCGATCGTCCTGACGCTTGCGCTCGGTGATGTCCCTGGAAATGCCGACAAGGCCGACGATGTATCCATCCGCGTTGCGTAGCGGCATCTTCGAGGTAGTGAGCCACAATAGCCGGCCGTCCGGCAGCGTGATGCGCTCCTCGCGCCCCTCCACCGGCGTGCCGGTGGACATCACCTCCTGCTCGATCGCAAAGAGCTCACGGGCGGTCGCTTGATCCAGGATGTCGAAATCGGTCTTGCCGATGAGGTCAGAGCCGTCGTGAAACCTGCTGTTGCGACCAGCCGCGGCATTGGCAAAAACGAAGCGGCTGCGGCGGTCTTTCACGTAGATGAATTCGGGCAGTTGGTCGAGCAGGGTGCGCGTCTCGAGCTCGCGGGTCACCAAGGCAACGTCCAAATCGATATCGCTGTCGGTAGAAATACGCAGGAGGCGGCTGCAGAGTTCATCGAGCGGATCGGCCGCGTCGCTCCCAGCGACGCTATGCAACAGGGTTTCCACCATCCCTGTATCTCCTTTCAATCCGCTTCAAAATGCACAAGACCCAACGCCCCACTGCGGACAGTATGGCGGGAAAATCCTTAGCGGCGCTTAAGAACATTATGAAATTGCCATTCTTGAAGCCTCTAAAAAAGCCTTTTCGCCCCACTCTTCCAAGTCTATTTCGTAGTAAACCTATGCAAAGAACGCGCATGGCAAATGCTTTGCTAACGACGGGGAGCACGCCGGATGATTTTAAGACGCGCGGCATTGACCTTGATAGGTGCAGCCAGCGCCGGAATGGCGTCACATACCTTCGCAAATTCGTCGGGCCTGTCGCCCGTGGACCTGCGTGGTTCGATCGATGTCAGCAAGCACGGCATCACGCCAGGTGGTGGCGACAGGCAGAGGCGCAAGCTCAACGAGATCATCGCCACGGCGGCCCGCCAGAACATGGCGGTCTTCCTGCCACCCGGAGACTACCAGGTCTCCAATCTCGATCTGCCGGACGGCACCCGCATCGCCGGCATGGCAGGTGCATCCCGCCTCGTCTATTCGGGCGGAGGGTATCTCATCAGGGGCGACGGCGCGCGGCGGATCGAACTTTCCAATATCGTCATCGACGGTGCGAACGGCCGGCTCGACGACCAGAGCCCGGCGATCGTTCGCCTGACCGGTGTCGAAAACGCGATCATAGACAGTTGTGAGATCATCGGATCAGGCAAGACGGCCATCTATCTCGAACGTTCCGGCGGCAGGATCGAAAGATGTCGTATCTCGGGCGCTGGGGAATACGGTCTTTTCGCAGTCGAAAGCAGCGGCCTTTCGGTCACCGGCAATACGATCTTCGACTGCGGCAACGGCGGCATCCTGATCCACCGCTGGAACAAGGGCAAAGACGGAACCATGGTCACCGGCAACCGTCTCTACCGGATCGGCGCCACCAATGGCGGCACCGGGCAATATGGTAATGCCATCAATCTCTTTCGCGCCGACAACGTGATGGTGGCGGGTAACCACATCTCGGAGTCGGCCTTCTCCGCCATACGCGCCAACAGCGCCTCGAATGCGCAGATCGTCAACAACCAGTGCTTCGGCTCCGGAGAGACTGCCATCTATGCCGAGTTCGCCTTCGAAGGCGCGATGATTTCGGGCAATGTCGTCGACGGTGCGGCAAACGGCATCTCCGTCGTGAATTTCAATGAAGGCGGCCGACTGGCAACCATCGCCGGCAACATCGTCCGTAATCTCAAACCCATTGGTCCCTATGGGCTGGACGAGGCGATCTTCGGCGTCGGCATCAGCGCCGAGGCGGATACGGCCATGACCGGCAATGTCATCGAGAATGTCCCGCTGTGGGGATTGGCGATCGGTTTCGGCCCTTACCTGCGCAACGTGCTCGCCAGCGGCAACATCGTGCGGCAGGCGAAGGTCGGCTGCGCCGTGACCGTCGTCGAGGGCGCGGGCAACGCCCTGATCGCCGGCAATCTCTTCGAACAGGTCAGGGACGGGGCGGTGGTCGGTCATCGCTGGAAGCAAGCCGCCACAGCCGAACTCGGTCGTGGCGATAATACTGGATTTAAACATCTGACGATCGAGGGAAACAGGATCGTCTGAATTTCCATCGATCTAAAACTTTCATGACTGTCCAACGCGGATTGATCTTTTGTTTTTCGCAAGCGCGCCATAGCTTGCGCCGACATTTCAAAGAGGGACGATCATGCTGAAAATCTATGGGGTCTATCGCTCGCGGGCCACCCGCCCGCTCTGGCTTGTCGAGGAACTGGGCATCCCGTTCGAGCATGTGCCGGTGATCCAGGCCTACCGCCTGCCGGAGCCGATGGCCTCGGAGGCGCCGATCAACACGCTCTCGACCGATTTCCTGGGCCTCAACCCGATGGGCTCAATCCCTTCCATGGATGATGACGGTTTCGTGCTGCATGAATCGCTCGCGATCTCGCTCTATCTTGCCCGCAAATACGGCGGGGCTATCGGTCCGAAGGACATCAATGAAGAGGCGCTGATGATCCAGTGGTCGCTTTTCGCCGCCACCAGCATCGAGACACCGGCGCTCAAAATCCAGCAAACGAAAGCGGATACAGACGACGGCAAATCGGAGATCGAGGTCGCAGCCCGCCTGCTCAAGCGGCCGTTCGATGTGCTGGAAAAGCACTTCTCCCAAAACAGCCATATGGTGGGCGGCCGATTCACCGTGGCGGACATCAATGTCGCGGAAATCGTTCGCTACGCCCAGGGACACTCGGCGCTCTTCGACAACCGCCCTGCGCTGAAGACGTGGCTCGAAACGTGCCAGGCCCGCCCGGCCTTCAAGGCAATGTGGGAGAAGCGTCTCGCCGAACCGGCGTAAGACCAATCATCCTTGCGTTTCCAAGGGGGACGGCAGTTCATTCTTCAGCCACGCCCTGAACGCCTTCACCTTCGCCGGCAATCGTGCGCCGGCGCGGGTGACGAGATAGTGCCCCATGCCAGTGCGGGCGCGCACGGAAAAAGGCTCGACCAGCCGGCCCTGCTCCAGCGCGTAGGTGGCAAGCGTATGCCAGGCGAGCATGACGCCCTGCCCCGCAATCGTCGCGTCGAGGCAAAGCGAAGCATCGTTGAAGACGTGGCGGGTGGCCATGCTTGACCCGTCAAGCCCGGCCTCCTTCAGCCATATGTCCCAGGAAAACATCGAGGGGCCGTCGATGATCGCCGGCACTTGCAGGATATCCCGGGGCTCTTTCAGTCTCTCGGCCAGTGCCGGAGCGCAGACCGGAAACACGGTCTGCTCGATGAGAAGTTCGGCATCGACACCGGGCCAGGTGCCGGGCCCGACGCGGATGGCGAGATCGATATCGTCGGTGCCAAGGTCAGCAAGCCTTGTGGTGGCATCGATTCGAAGACGGATGTCCGGATGCAGCGTGGAGAACCGGTCGAGCCGATGGACCAGGAAACGGGCCGCGAATACCGGCGCAACCGAGATCGTCAGCAGCGTATCGTCTCGCCGCCTCCCGAGCCCGACCGCCTCTGACAAGGAGTGAAACCCGTCCGTCAGGCGGGCGAGCATGGGGCGTGCCCCGTCCACCGCCACCATGCCCCTCGGCAGGCGCTGAAACACCGGCTGGCCCAGCTGCGCTTCGGCCTTGATGACCTGCTGGCTGACGGCACCGATCGAAACGCCTAGCTCTTCCGCAGCCGCCTGCAACGAGCCGAGGCGGCCGACCGCTTCCAGAGCCCTCAATCCGTTCAGATGCATGAGGTTCAGGTTCTTCATATAGATTTTCTATATCGCTTGGTTTAAGAACTCAATTGCAAGCCATGCCTGCGGCGAGGATACTCCACCTGCAAATGATTACAAATTTGCGAAAGGTGACGATCATGACACCCCTGAAGATTTTCTTGAAGCTGAGGACCTGGTTGGAAACGACAGAAGCGTTTGCGGAGACGCAGACCTGCGACCCGCTCCGCCACCCGGATATCCAGACCATGGATCTCAGGCAGCTTGCGGACCTGCCCTTCCCTGGGACCTATCACGCCGAACCGGCAACTGAGAGACCGCAATTGGCCAAATGCGCCTGAACTAGGCCGCAGTTTCTTCCGCCAGCGCCTTCTGAACGGCAGGCCGCGCCTTTATCCGCTCGAAATGCCTCTGGACGCGCGGAAATTCGGCGATATCGACCTTATCGCCCTCAAGCCAGCCGGCTATCGTGAAAAGATAGGGATCGGCGACCGAATACTGCTCGCCCAGCACATAGGGGCCGGCAAGAAAGTCGTTCTCGATCAGGCGGAAGCACTCGGCCATGGTCTGCGGAACCTTGCGCAGCATGTCGGCATGCGAGGACGGTTCATCGGCCCAGCGGGCGCTGCGCCGCCCGTGCGCATGGGCGACGTGAACGGTCGAGGAGAGATAGGCGTTGAAGGCCTGCATGCGGGCAAACAGGAACGGATCGTCGAGCGGGGCCAATCCGGCCTCCGGCACAATCTGCGCGATGAAGGCGAGGATCGCAACGGTTTCGGTCAGCACCCCCTTGTCCGTGACCAGCGCCGGCACGCGCCCCTTCGGATTGATCTTCAGATAGGCCTCGGAGCGCTGCTCGTTTTCGGCAAACCTTATCCGCTTGACCTCATAGGGCAGGCCGGATTCGGCAAGGGCGATATGGCTTGCGAGCGCACAGGTGCCGGGAGCGACATAGAGCGTGTACATGGCATCCTCCGTTGGGGGCATCCTACGTTTGAGGATGCCCTTTTAGCACGCCCCGACCTGACGGAAAGGTCAGATCACGCCCGGAACGTCTTCCAGCCGGTACCAGACGGGAATCCCCCGCTCTGTCGCGATCCGCACGTCGTTGTCGGCACCCTTGGATTCGCCCGGCAGACGCAGCACGCCCTCGCAAAGCTGCAGCAGGCGTCCCGCCGTCGGGTGGAAAATCTCCTCGTAGAGATCATCGCCCACCCGCTTACCGCCCGCTGCATGCCAGACCGGTAGCGCCACCCATTCGCCGATCATCGGCAGGTGACCCGCCTGGAACAGGGCGTAGGACGGGGCTTCCAGCCGCTTCAGATTCTCCGCCATCTTTGCCGGATCGTCACCCGTTCCAGAACGGTAGGGGCCGGCAATCAAAATCAACATCTTCGTTTCTCCACCTTATCCGCTCGCATCGCGGAACTGCACGAAATTGCCTGATGAGCTTTACTTTTTGCCCACAATCAGGCATTCTTGCGCTTATTCATGCAATATCGTGCAGAGTCAAGAACCATGCTGACCAGCCAACGCAAAAGCCTCATCCTCGACATGCTGCGCCGGGAGGGGCAGGTCGTCGCCAAACGGGCAGCGGAAGAATTCTCACTGTCGGAGGATACGATCCGCCGCGATCTGAGGGAAATGGCGGCCGAAGGCCTGCTCCGGCGCGTGCATGGCGGCGCCATGCCGGTATCGCCGGACCTGCCGGATTTTTCTGCCCGGCGAACGGTCTCATCCGACGTGAAGCAACGGCTCGGGGTCCGGGCGGCCGGATTGGTGCGACAAGGCCAGATGGTCTTTCTCGATGGCGGCACGTCGACTGCAGAAATTGCGCGGGCTCTCCCACGCAACATCCCCTTCACCGTCGCCACCCACAGCCCGACGATCGCAGCCGATCTCGAACATCATCCGTCGGCGGAAGTGATCCTGATCGGAGGCCGGCTCTACAAACATTCCATGGTCGCAACGGGTGCTGCGGCGATGGCGCAGATCACGCAACTGCGGCCGGGCATCTTCTTCCTCGGAGCCACCGCCGTCCATCCGGCGCGCGGCCTTTCGACGGGCGATTTCGAAGAGGCTGCGATCAAGCGGCACGTCGCCGCCTCGTCCGCGGAAACCTACGTCCTGATCACCGCGGAAAAGCTCGACGCCTCCTCACCCTGCACGATCATGCCAGTCTCCGATCTCGCGGGCATGATCGTGGAAAAGGGGATCCAGGAGGAGCGCCTGGCGCCCTATCGCGCGCAGGGCGTCAACATCATCGAAGCTTAGGCGAACAGCGCATCGGTGACGCGGATGTCGCCGACATGCATGCCGTTCCAGTTGCTCATGGATTTGTTCGCCATCGCCAGCAGCTTGGTCTCGACCTCGCCGCCCTTTTCGAAATAGCGGGAGACCAAAGCAAAGATCATGGCCTCGGCGGCGCGCGTCGTGCCGTCCTCGCATTTGACCGCCATGGCGATCCCGTGCTCCGGCAGGGCCGCAACGAACACACCTTCTGCACCGGTCTTTGCGAAGATCCTGCCGGGCGCGACCTGCATCAGCTTGGTGCAGGCCCGGCCAGTGCCGGCGACATAGAACGGCTCGGCCATACAGGCTTCGATCAGACGGCGCGACGCCTTGGCTCGTTCGACCGAGAGCGCGGCGCCCGTCGTCATCTTTGCAAAACCGTGGGCGAGCCCCTTCAGCGGCACCGCATAGCTCGGGATCGAACAGCCGTCGATGCCGCAATTGTCGTGACCGAGCACGGTGCCGGTCAGGCTTTCCATGACGTTGCGGATCTCCCGCTGCAGCGGATGATCGTAGCCGACATAACCCTTCACGTCCGTGCCGGCGTGGACGCAGGTGCAGACAAAACCGGAATGCTTTCCAGAACAATTGTTGTGGAGCGCGCTCGGCTTGTCGAGCGAGCGAGCCTGGTGGATCAGCACATTCTGGTCGAATGCCCAGTGCGCGCCGCATTCCAGGGCGGAGTGATCCCGGCCGGCTTTGGCAAGCATGGCGGCAGCGGTCGCCACATGGGCGTCCTCGCCCGAATGGGAAGAACAGGCAAGCGCCAGCTCGACATTGCCGAAGCCGTAAGCGTCCGCCGCGCCGCTTTCGATGAGAGGCAGAGCCTGCATCGCCTTGCAGGCCGAGCGCGGAAAGACACCCGCATCCGCATCTCCGAAGGAAAAGAGGATCTTGCCCTCCCCATCCACGACCACGCCGAGGCCACGGTGGCGGCTTTCGACCAGGTTGCCTCTGGTAACTTCGACGGTAACGGGGTTTTGCATGGCCTGTCCTGAAATTGCTGTTTTCAATGATCCATATCACCGGCTCATAAACCAGTCCGGCGGGACTTGCACGGGGCGCTTAGCATGAAATCCGTTAAACGGTTGTTTCTGATTATCTTCATCGTCTACCTGCTGCCGACCTTCGCTTCGGCGGGCTTGTGGGCGATCAAGGAAAGGCCCTCCCGGTGGAGCGAGGCGAGATGGTCTTCGGCGGGCATATTGCCGGAGGCCAGCGACAGCGAGGAGGCGGCGATCTACGTGTTTTCCGCCATGACCGGCGGATTGAAGGGTGCCGTCGCAAGCCATGCCTGGATCGTCACCAAGGCAAAGGGCGCGAACAGCTACACGCGATACGACAAGGTGGGCTGGGGCTCGCCGATCCGCAAAAACCACCGACCAGCGGACGCCTACTGGTATTCTAACGCGCCACAGCTCGTGGCCTCGGTCAAAGGCGCGAAAGCGGAACTGCTGATTCCGAAGATCGAGGGTGCGATTGCCGCCTATCCCTATGCGGAGCCGGGAGGTTACACGATCTGGCCAGGGCCGAACTCCAACACCTTTGTCGCCTATGTGCTGCGAACGGTACCGGAACTCGGTGCGGTATTACCGCCGCATGCGGTCGGCCGCGACTATCTTCCGGACGGAGAGTTCTTCCACCTCGACGACGACTGGCGCGACCTGCATGTCACGCTGCGCGGCCTTGTCGGCTTTTCCGCCGGTGTGCGCAGCGGTTTCGAGGTGCACTTTCTGGGATTGGTGGCGGGGCTGGATTTCTCGCGGCCGGGCATCAAGGTGCCGGCCCTCGGGCGTATCGGAATTTGAAGATCAGCTATGCGCAAAATGCAAAACGCCCGCGGTCGAGCGGGCGTTTGACATACATAGAGTCAGATGGCGATCAGAAGCCGACGGCTTGGCGAGCAACGCGGCGGATATCGCTCTGTGCGATGCCGAGGTCGTTGAGTTCGCGCGGGGTCATACGGCCCAGTTCGGCAACCGTCTGACGGTACTTGCGCCAATTGTTGAGAGTGCGTGCGACGTTCATGATGGTTCCCCTTTCCTGGGATTTTCGAAGCTTGAGCGCCAGTCCTTGGCGCTCTCGTTTGCTTCGATGGCTGTTATATAGGCCCTCCCCAGTTGAACTGAAAGCGCGCACTTGACACGCCACCCATGCGTTTTGTGCATGGGTTGGTCAATTGGAAAGCAAAAACCGCGATCACTCTAGGGGAGAGTCGTCGATGGGTGGCCATCTCGAAGCTTCGATGCCTTGTTCCCTGCGCTCGATGTCCGGGGACAGTCTATGACAGCCCTCTTCTTCTATTCCCGTGATCGTCAGAATGGCAGGGTGATATCCTCGCCGATGGCGACGGCCCCTGCCCTGAGACAGTGCCTGAGGCGATCTCGGTCCTCGTCTAAGAGCATTCCGGCTCCGGCGCGGATCGCCTCCTGCCATGCAGGCCCGCGTTCCCATGCTTCGTTATAGACAAGCGCCAGGTCGGATGCTCTGCGCGTTTGCTGCAGCGCTTCGAATAGAAGGGCGGCTTGCCGGATGTCCTTGTCCCGCTTCAGCACGCTTTGGCCGTCGGTGCGCCGTCTGGTGGCAACGATGAGCTTGTGGACCGCATAACGTTCTGGGGCAGGGACTGTCACAGGGACACCGCCCTTGTGGAGCAGCACCGTCCGGATGGGATCCCTTATGAGGAAATCGAGGAAGCGCAGCGGATCCGCGCTCGCGCCGCCGAGGCCAGGCATCTTCGACGGCTGGTCGATGTAGTCGTTCGATCCGCGGTTCGAGGTCAGGAACTCAACCCGGTAGCCACTGTCAGTTTGAAACGCGCTGGAGGCCGAAGATCCCGATCGATGTGGAACAGCCCGAAATGTCGGATCGACAGCCTGCAGCAGTTCGACGAACGGAGGCAGGGTGTCCTCGACCTCCCGGCTGATGGCGTAGTCCTGGGCAAGATCGGCATCTCCGGTCAGCAGCGCGGCCATGGGGAGCCGCACTCCGAGTATCCCGGCGCAGGTCTGGAAGGCTACAGTGCCGATCAGCACGCCGCGGAGCCGGAAGAAGCCTCCGGCCGCCGATGCCTCCACGATGTCCCCGGACATGGCATCGGGAGCGATCATGCCGCCCTTCGCGGGTGAGACTGGTGACCATGCGCCTGCGAGCACGGAAATCGTCTTTGTTGCGTTTGAAAGATTCGACGCGCTGCGCGATCTCGGGGTCGTCTGCAGGGCCGACATAGCGCCGGGACTTGCCTCCGGAGCCGTCAGGGATGTCGATGTACCAATACCGCTTGTCCTTCACTTGCGCCGTAATGAAGCGTCCTTCAGCAGGGAAGTCCGCTGTCCATGCCCTGTCCATGGTCCGCTGCGTCAGTTCAGCGAGCATAGGCTGATACGTGAGATCGATGGCCTCACGTCCATCTCCGAACGAGTTGTTACCGCTTTTCAAAAACGGTAATAACCGAAATAGAGAGGAAGGAGAAGAGGCGGCTCTCGCATGGACTTGTGTACGGACTGTCCCACGACTTTGCACAAGCATGGGCCAGTCCATGTCCATAGCCTAAAAGAAGTGGAGCCCTCCGACATGGCCAAGGGTGGAGACCGCTTCGAATTGGCTTCAACTTTCCCGACTCTCCGGACGCTACGTACCGGCCGTCTTCCCGCCCGACCGGCATCGGCATAAGAGGTCGACCTGCTATCGCGCCTTCAGCTTTCCTTCTCAGGTCGCTTCAAGCACCATGTTGAGCGGCGTCTGAGCCGCCCGCCGGACATGAGTGAAGCCGCCCGACCGGATCACCTCGGTCAACCGGCGTTCGCCCGCTTGAGCGCCAAGTGCCAGTCCGGTCTCCTGGGCCAGCGAGGTGGGGACGCAGATCATCGTCGAGGCGGAGTAGTAGAGCCGGCCCACCGGATTGAGGTTTTCCTCAAGCGTGTCTCCGGCGGCAGGCTCAACGACCATCCACGTCCCACCCTCCTTGAGGGCCTTATGGATATGAACCGCCGCAGCCTCCGGATCGCCCATGTCGTGCAGGCAGTCGAAGCAGGTGATCAGATCGAAGTCGCGCCCTTCGAAGTCCTGGGCCCTCCCGATCTCGAAGTGCAGGTTCGCCAGCCCGTGCGCCCGCGCATGGGCGGTCGCAGCAGCAATCGAGCCCGGATGGAAGTCGTAGCCTGTAAACTGCGAGCGGGGAAAAGCCTGCGCCATCAGAATCGTCGACAGCCCATGGCCGCATCCAACGTCGGCGACCGTCGCACCCGCTTCGAGCTTGTCGATCACGCCGTTCAGCGCCGGCAGCCAGTCCTGCACCAGGGCATTGATATATCCCGGCCGGAACAGCCGCGCCACGGCACAGAACATGCAACCGGCCTGATCGCCCCAGGCGACGCCCCGACCGGTCTTGAAGGCGGCCTGCACCTTCGGCTGGTTTTCGACCATGGCGGCGGCGGTATCGAAAGCGCCGATCAGGTTGACCGGGCTGTCCGGCTCCGCAAACACCAACGACTGCTCGGGCGTCAGCGAGAAACGCCCGTGCTCGTGATGCACATAGCCCGAGGCTGTTTGCGCCGCCAGCCATTCCCGCACGTAACGCGGCGCGCAATCGGCCGCTTCGGCAAGCTCCTCGGGTTTTGCCGGACCGATCTCCTTGAGCGCATTGTAGAGTCCGTGCGCATCGCCGATCCGCACCAGCGGCACGCTGACCGCTCCGCCAAGGTCGCCAAGGACGCGGCCTACCAGTTCGTTCAGCGTGGTTTCGTTGAGTTCCGTCATGTCGAATTCCCTCCCGGTTTTCGGGCGGCGTCCTGCTGCCCGTGGCCGGAGGATGCGCCCCGCCGCGACGGCGGGCATGAGGCGGCTGTCCCTTGCCGGCTGGAAAGTTCCCGGCTTGCAGGGACAGATGTCCCGTCGGCGCCGGGTAGCGACGGCAACCCTCGATCAGCCGGACGAACCGGACAGTGCTATGACGATCGCCTGGGAGCGGTTGTGCACCCCAAGTTTGCTGAAGATCACCGACAGCTGGTTGCGCACGGTCTTTTCGCTCTTGCCGAGGCGTCCCGCGATCGCATGGTTGTCTAGCCCTTCTGAAACGAGGTCGAGGAGCGCCGCCTCGGCCGGTGTCAGCCCAGCCTCGCGAATGGCGCGCGGCCGCATGGACTGGCCCTGCCCGAGGAAGGCGGCAAGTTCGGCCTGAAACACGACCCAGGCCGGTTCGTCCGGCAACAGCACATGGTTTTTGCTCTCAAGCGGCACGAAGCGTGCATCAGGGATCGCGGCTGCGAGTTTGCAGCCCTGATCGAACGGAACGCGTAAGTCACCACGGCTATGGGCGATCAAAGTGGGGACGGAAAGCGTGGCAGCAAGCTCCAGGACATCGATCCCCTGCATCTGCCAAAGCAACTCCGCGGCGACCTCGGCCGTTGCCGTTACCCGCTCGAGGTCGCCCCACCAGCGATGCTGTTCGGGCGTTCCGTTAGGGATGAAGAGATTGGTGAAGAACTGACAGAACGCCGGATTGTCGCGTCCCCAGCCGATGCGGATAAAATTGACAAGGGTTTCGGCTTCAAGCCGCTCAGCGTCGGTCTGAGCCCTGGTCCGGGCGCCCTGAGCGTAGGCATTCAGCAGCACCAGATGCGATACGCGTTCGGGATGCCGCCGGGCATAGGCGATCGCAAGGGCGCCGCCCTGCGAAAGACCGAGGAGGACAAAGCGCGGATCCTCGATCGAGGCCGCAACGGCGTCCAGATCCGCGTGCCAGGCGGCGATCGAGAGGTCGGCGACATGACGGTCCGAGAGACCGCAACCACGCGGGTCGTAACGCACAAACCGGTTGTTGGCCGAAAGCGCCTGGACCCAGGGCCGCCACACCGGGCTTTCGAGATCGTAATCGACATGGCTCAACCAGTGCGCGGCGCGCAGGATCACCTGCCCCTTCCCACATGACGCGACGGCGATCCGCGTGCCATCCGCCGAGGTACAGAACCTTATGGTCTGGCTAAGCTTCATGGGCCGAGAATATCGCAGCGCAAAGGTGCGTAACAGGCCCATCTCCCGAGCCAGATCGAAACGGTGCCCTGTGACGGACAGTCTAGATCGAAACGATGAGCCTTGTCGGCCGGATAACGCCACTCTGCCCGGGCTACAAAGGAATTGCGGTTTCATTCTTTGCAGTGCGAATGATCATCATCGTGAAGAACCTGGCCACATTTGTCTCGTCCCGAAAGAGACGATCACAAAGCGCATCGTATTCCTCCATATCGCGAAGATGCAGCATCAGGACGACGTCAACCTCCCCCGTTACCGCATAAGCCTGCGCCACCGCATCCTCTCTGGTTGCCCGATCGAAAAACTGGCGCATCTGCTGCTCGCTGTGCAGCTTCAATTCGACCGTCACCATTGCTTTCAACGTGCGCCCGGCACTGGCTGGATTAAGGATTGCGACAATCCTGTCGATGACACCCGTCTGGCGTAGCCGTCGAATGCGGCGCAGGCAGCTCGACGGTGAGAGCCCGACCTCGTCGGCCATATCCGCGTTCGTTCGCGATGCATCGCGCTGCAAAAGATTGAGGAGCTTCCTGTCTATCCGGTCCATACGCTTCTCCAAGGAGGCGCGAGAAGAATGCAATAAAATTGCATAACAGCGCAATATTTGACCGCAAATGCGAACGGCTCCGGTTTACACGATGGCTATAGCAGCATCAGGAAACAGGCATGTCAGCGCTCGAATTTACTCTCCGCAAGACCCGGGAAACCTTGCAAATATATTGGGAACTCGTTCGTATCATCGTTCCGGTCACGATAATGACCGAAGTGATGTTACGCATGGGCTTGATCGAGGCCATTTCGCCTGCCCTGGCACCAGTCATGGAGCTTTTCGGCTTGCCCCCGGAACTGGGATTGGCCTGGCTGACAGGCATGTTGGTCGGTTTATGGGGCGCGATTCCGATGATCTTCACGTTGGTGCCGCCGTCATCCTTGACGGTCGCGGACATCACCGTTTTCTCAGCGCTTTTGCTTTTCGCGCATGGTCTGCCGATCGAGCAGAAGATCATTCAAAAGGCGGGACCGGGATTTGCCATAACCACGCTGATCCGCGTCGCCGGCAGCGTGGTTTACGCCATCATGCTTCATCATCTTCTTGCCGCGACCGGCTGGCTGTCGCAGACCTTGGATCCGGCCTGGATCCCGACATCCGCCTCGACCGACTGGTGGGGATTCCTTACAGGCCTGATCGAGGCGCTCGTCTTCATGTTCCTCATCCTGACGGCGCTCGCCTTTGGACTGGAGATACTGAAACTGTCCGGGCTCATGGCTTTGCTGATGAGAACGCTCGCACCCTTTCTGCGCCTCGCCGGAATAAATGCCGAAACCGGGCAGTTCACCGCCGTCGGCCTGTTTCTGGGCATTTCCTATGGCGGCGGGCTGCTCATTCGCGAAGCGCGGTCAGGCCAGGTTTCGCCTCGCCAGGTGTTTATCTCATGCGTCTTTATGGGATTTGCCCACAGTATCATCGAAGACACTTTGATCGTCATGGCATTGGGTGCGGATGCCATAGGCGTGTTTGTCGGAAGGATTGTTTTCGCAATTTCTGCGACCGCCCTGATTGCCTATGTCGTTCGGTCAATTCCGGATCAAAGCTTTTTTGCATGGGCATTTCGGCGAGCGGACTGCCAGACGGCAGCAGGTCTTTAGAGGGGATTAAGCCTCCGCGGACGTTCCTCTATCGCCCAGAAATGGAAAAGGGCCGCTGCTGGCGACCCTTCCATGAGTTTTGGTCCGGTTGAACGAACCCGGGCGCTTTGTAAGCCGCCCGAAGGAAGATGAAGTTCAGGCCGAGGGCTGCCCCGTCAAAACCATCACCTTTCCATTGCCCGTTACGCAGACCGAAATCTCATTAGACATTGGATCACCTTCCTTTCATTACGTTGACGATGGGATGAAGGTAGGGGCCAGGCCCTGAGTCTGCAAGGCAAGTTATGTGAACGATTGCGTATATAATTGAGTTGCCAAACGATTTTCTGGCGCTATCATTCGCGAGCTTTCAGTCGAGAGCCCCTCTCAGCCGTCCAGGTTCAACACGATCTTTCCGATATGGCTGCTGCTTTCCATCAGCTGGTGCGCCTCTACGACGTCTGCGAACGGCAAGGCAGCGTGGATGACCGGCGCGACCGTCCCCGCCTCCAGCAGCGGCCAGACCTGGCCTGAGAGATCGTCGCGGATCGCCCGCTTTTCTTCCGCCGTTCGCGGCCGCATTGTCGAGCCGGTGACCGTCAGGCGCTTCACCATGATCGGGCTCAGGTTTACCTTTTCTGCCACATTGCCGCCGAGGAAAGCGATGATCGACAGGCAACCATCCTTGGCGAGCACGGAAAGGTTCTTTTCGAAATAGGCAGCGCCGATCATGTCGAGGACGACGTCGACGCCCTTGCCGCCGGTTTCCGCCTTGACGACCTCGGCAAAGTCTTCGGTTCTGTAATCGATACCCCTGACGGCGCCGAGCCTTTCGCAGGCCTGGCACTTTGCCTTCGAACCCGCGGTGGCGTACACAGTTGCGCCAAAAGCGCGGGCGAGCTGGATCGCCGTGGTGCCAATGCCGCTCGTGCCACCATGGATCAACACGGTTTCGCCCTCGGTAAGCCCAGCCATCTGGAAAAGGTTGGCCCAGACGGTAAAGAAGGTCTCGCAAAGGGCCGCGGCCTTGACCGCGTCATATCCCTTTGGCCAGGGCAATGCCTGGCAGGCCGGCACGGCGCAGAATTCCGCATAACCGCCGCCATTTGCCAGCGCGCAGACCTTGTCGCCGATCCCGAAATCGCTGACACCGTCACCCAGCGCGACCACTTCGCCGGCAATCTCCAGCCCAAGAACGGGGCTGGCGTCCTTGGGCGCCGGATAATTGCCGCTGCGCTGCGCTACATCCGGCCGATTGACGCCCGCCGCCTCGACCTTCACCAGGATCTCTCCGGGCAGCACCGCCGGCAGAGGTCCGGTCGCAAGCACCATCACTTCAGGCCCGCCGAAAGTCGGCAGATCGACAAAACGCATTTGCGCGGGAAGCGACATGGCAGGACTCCTCTCAGTGGCTTGCCACTGACTTAGGACAGTCTGCCACCGACGGGAAGGCGACGTTCCGCCGCGCGGCTACTTTGCATCGCCGAAAATTGCAAAAACGAGGCCGCCGTCGTTGTCCTTCGCCTCCGCCTTGACGGCGGCAATCTCGGCGCCGATGCGGCTGACATCATCAAGCAGCAGGCCCTGCGGCAGTTCGAGCACGCCGATCGAACAGCGAAGCAGGGGGAAGTCGCGTTCTTCGCCGAAACGGTCGTGCCCGCGGATTTTCCCAGCCGCCCGTTCTTCCGACGAATAAAGCTCGATCACATCGTCATGGAAATCGGACAGAAGGCGCTCGAGGATCTCCGTCAGTTCGTCCCGCGTCCAGTCGCGCACGCCGATGAAAAAATCGTCGCCGCCCACATGGCCGAGGAAATCGTCATCCGAGAAAAAGTAGCGTCTGACCAGCGCTGCAAAAAGCGAGATCGCGTGATCGCCCATATGGAAGCCGTAATGATCGTTGAACGGCTTGAAATGGTCGAAGTCGCAATAGCAGAAGAAGCGGGTCTGTTCGTCGTCGCGGCCGGCTTCCTGCATGAAGTCGCGGATGGCGCGGTTGCCCGGCAGGCTCGTCAGCGGGTTCTGGTCCTGCGCGATCTTCAACTGCTTTTCGTTGACGACCTTGATGAGCGAGGCAGCCGAAACGACCCCGGCGTAACGCATGTTCTCCGTCAGGATGACGCAGGCGCTGTTGTCCATATTGGCAAACAGGCTCATCAGTTCCTCGGCTTCCGCGTCGAGCCCGATGATTGGCGCGCGGTCGACGAAATGGGCGATGGTGCGTTCGTAGACCTTGTTCTTCAAAAGATCGCGGCCGAACGGCTGATAGATATATTCCTTGAGGTGATATTCGTTGATGACACCGCGCGGTTCGCCATTGGCATTGAGGACGGGAAAGAAGGCCTGCCGGGGATTGCGGCGGAAAAGTTCGAAAACGCTGTCGATGCTTTCGTTCTCGTAGACGGTCGGCAGGTGTTCGATCTGCTTGCGGATGAGGATCTCGTCGAGCGACTGGCTGGAGCGGCGGGAACGGCCGATATCGGCAAGATAGGGAAACGACGGCTGTAACTCGCTGACAAAGGTGGTCGGCCGGGCGATGAACCAGCCCTGGACGAGGTCGACGCCATATTCGCGGCAGGCGAGGAATTCCGCCTCAGTCTCGATGCCCTCGGCAATCACCCGGATGCCGAGTACATGCGCGATGTTGACGATGTTCTTCACCAGGTGCCGCTTGCGCGGATTGCGGTCGATGCCGGCGACGAAATGGCGGTCGATCTTGAGATAGTCGACCGGATAGTCGCAAAGCAGCTTCATCTCGCCATGGCCGACGCCGAAATCGTCGATCGCAAGCTTGAAACCCTCCTTGCGCATCTGCGTCACCAGATCGGCAAATTCGGGTACGCTGGTATTGTCGAACCGTTCGGAAAACTCGAAACAAACCGAAGACGGCGCGATATTGGCCATCCGCAGGTGCTGGACGACCTTTTCGAGGAAGAGCTGGCCATGCGGGATCAGCCGGACATCGAGATTGAGGAAAAGCGTTGCGGAAGAATAGTCGGGAACGCTTGCAAACTTTGCAAGAGCCCGGGTCGCCATCATCTGCTCCAATGCCAGAAGCTGGCCGATCTCATGCGCCTGGTCGAGAAGTTCGGGCGGAGAAGAAAAGCCGATCCGCTCCTGGCCCCGCAGCAGGGATTCATAACCAAAGACGGAGCCCGTGCCGATCTCGACGATCGGCTGGAAAGCATTTTCCAGAACCAGCTTCCCCAGCGCGACCAGCTGATCGCTTGCGTATCGACGGAAGACGCCCGGTTCCAAAATGGCCGCAGACGACATTACTCATTACCCCACGCGCAATGGCCTAAAATTGCAGGTGAAGCTCCCACCAATTCCTCAAGAATCCCTTTCCCGAGGATGAAAGTTTTGTGACGATGAAAGATGTTTTTATTCAATATTTTGGGGAGTTTGGCAAGCGTGGCATCCGGCTATGGGCGGTTGCTAAGCGCCCGACGTAATATCGTCAGATGCAGGCTGCTCCTTCGTCGGTTCCCAAAGCTCGACCGGATTGCCTTCGGGGTCGTGAATGCGAGCAAAGCGACCAACTTCCGAATCCCACTCGGTGCGAGTTTCCACCGTGATCCCGCTCGCCGTCAGGCTTGATATGAACCCATCAAGGTCATCAACCCGAAAGTTGATCATCCATTGCTGTCCTGCTCGTCCAAAATAGTCGGTATTTTCAGAGAACGGACCAAAAATTGTTGCTCCTGCCTGTTGTTGCCATACCGACTTGTGCAGGTCGTCAATTCCAAGATGTTTCTCGTACCATTCGGCAAGCCCTACCGGGTCGGCCGCTTTGAAAAACACACCACCAATTCCAACGATCTTCGGCACGCAATTTCTCCCCTAACGTGGGAAGACAATGCCGCCGAGGGCATTCACATGCAACTCCAGATCGACCAAGGCGGCCTTCTGAGGCGGGTGGAGCGACCTTCTTCCTTGGGCATTTCGATTTCAGCAACTTCCCAATCACCCCCATCCGCGCTTTTGGGACAGGATGGTTCGCAATCCCTTCTTGATTGGCGACGGGATCAAAAATAACTCAATCTGGTGAGAAGACCGTCGCCAGAGAGTCGATTCCGCCAATGACCAAACCCAATATTCTGATCATCATGGTCGACCAACTGAACGGGACCTTGTTTCCGGACGGTCCGGCGGAGTGGTTGCATGCGCCGCATCTCAAAAGCCTGGCGGCGCGTTCGGCCCGATTTGTCAACAACTATACCTCTTCGCCGCTCTGCGCGCCGGCGCGGGCTTCCTTCATGGCCGGGCAATTGCCGAGCCGAACCCGCGTCTACGACAATGCTGCGGAATATGTTTCCTCGATCCCGACCTATGCGCATCACCTGCGCCGCGCCGGATATTACACCGCGCTGTCGGGCAAGATGCATTTCGTCGGGCCAGACCAGTTGCACGGCTTTGAGGAGCGGCTGACGACGGACATCTATCCGGCCGATTTCGGCTGGACCCCGGACTACCGAAAGCCTGGAGAGCGGATCGACTGGTGGTATCACAATCTCGGCTCGGTGACCGGCGCGGGCGTTGCCGAAATCACCAACCAGATGGAATATGACGACGAGGTCGCCTTCCTCGCCAACCAGAAGCTTTATCACCTCGCCCGCGAGCGTGACGATGCAGCCCGTCGGCCCTGGTGCCTGACCGTTTCCTTCACCCATCCGCACGACCCCTATGTGGCACGCAGAAAATTCTGGGACCTCTATGAGGATTGCGAACACCTTCTGCCGGAGGTTGGCGAAATACCGCTCGCGGAACAGGATCCGCATTCCCAGCGGATCATCTTTTCCTGCGACTACAAGAATTTCGACGTCACGGATGACCATATCCGCCGGGCGCGCCAGGGCTATTTTGCCAACCTTTCCTATATCGACGAGAAGGTCGGCGAACTGATCGATACGTTGACCCGCACACGGATGCTCAACGATACCTTCATCCTGTTCTGCTCCGACCATGGTGACATGCTGGGAGAGCGGGGGCTGTGGTTCAAGATGAACTTCTTCGAAGGATCGGCGCGCGTGCCGCTGATGATTGCCGGCCCGGGTATCTCCCCTGCCCTCCTTGCAGCGCCGGTTTCCAACCTCGACGTCACGCCGACACTCTGCGATCTGGCCGGAATTTCGATGGACGAGATCAAGCCATGGACGGATGGCGAAAGCCTGAAGCCGGTCATCGATGGAGGCATCCGCTCCGCACCGGTGCTGATGGAATATGCGGCAGAAGGCTCCTACGCGCCGCTGGTCGCTATCCGCGAAGGCAAGTGGAAATATATCCACTGCGAGCTGGACCCGGAGCAGCTATTTGATCTCCAGGCCGATCCGAAGGAGCTCAGAAACCTTGCCGCGGATCCGGCCTATACAGACGTGCTGGAGGATTTCAGAGCCAAGCGGAGGGCCAAGTGGGACATGGCCGCTTTCGATGCGGCCGTGCGGGAAAGCCAGGCACGGCGCTGGGTGGTCTACGAGGCGCTTCGCAACGGAGCCTATTATCCTTGGGACCATCAGCCATTACAAAAGGCCTCGGAGCGCTACATGCGCAACCATATGAACCTCGACAATCTCGAGGAATCCAAACGCTACCCGCGCGGAGAATGAGATGAAAGCCCAGCCGATCGCCAGCCATTTCATCGATGGCGAATATGTCGAGGATACCGAGGGCACTCTCATCGAAAGCCTTTATCCGGCAACCGGGGAGGTGATTGCCCGGCTGCACGCGGCAACGCCTGCCATCGTCGAACGGGCGATCGCTGCGGCCAAACGCGCCCAGCCAGAATGGGGGGCAATGAGCCCGACGGCGCGCGGGCGTATCCTCAAACGCGCCTCGGAGATCATGCGGGAGAGGAACCGCGAGCTTTCCGAACTTGAGACGCTCGACACCGGCAAGCCGATCCAGGAGACGATTGTCGCCGACCCGACCTCCGGGGCGGACAGTTTCGAGTTCTTCGGCGGGGTGATCGCCGCGGGCATGAACGGCAGCTATATCCCGCTCGGCGGCGATTTTGCCTATACCAAGCGTGTGCCGCTCGGCGTCTGCGTCGGCATCGGCGCCTGGAACTATCCCCAGCAGATTGCCTGCTGGAAAGGTGCGCCGGCACTTGCCGCCGGCAATGCCATGGTCTTCAAGCCGTCCGAGAACACGCCGCTCGGGGCGCTGAAGATCGCCGAGATTTTGCATGAAGCGGGCCTTCCCAAGGGACTCTACAACGTCATCCAGGGCGACCGGAATACCGGGCCGCTGCTGGTCAACCACCCGGATGTGGCGAAGGTTTCCTTGACCGGTTCGGTGCCGACAGGCCGCAAAGTGGCGGCAGCGGCTGCCGGGAGCCTGAAGCACGTGACGATGGAACTTGGCGGTAAGTCGCCGCTGATCGTTTTTGACGATGCCGATATCGACAGCGCCATCGGCGGCGCCATGCTCGGCAATTTCTATTCGACAGGGCAGGTCTGCTCCAACGGCACGCGCGTCTTCGTGCAGAGGAATCTCAAGGATGCTTTCCTGTCGCGGCTGAAGGAGCGGACGGAAAAGATCGTCATCGGCGACCCGATGGACGAGGCGACGCAACTTGGACCGATGGTCTCCTTCGACCAGCGCCAGAAGGTTCTGAGCTATATCGACAAGGGCAAGGCTGAGGGCGCGACGCTTCTGACGGGAGGCGGCATTCCCAACCACGTCACCGGCGAGGGTTATTACGTGCAGCCGACCGTGTTTGCGGACGTCACCGACGATATGACTATCGCCCGCGAAGAGATTTTCGGGCCTGTGATGTGTGTGCTCGATTTCGACGACGAGGAAGAGGTGATCGCCCGCGCCAATGCGACCGAATTCGGCCTGTCGGCCGGCGTTTTCACCGCCGATCTTTCTCGCGGCCATCGCGTGGCGGATCAGCTTGAAGCCGGCACATTGTGGATCAACACCTACAATCTCTGCCCGGTGGAAATTCCCTTCGGCGGCTCCAAGCAGTCCGGCTTCGGGCGCGAGAATTCGCTTGCGGCGCTGGAACACTATTCGGAGCTGAAGACGGTCTATGTCGGCATGGGCAAGGTCGAGGCGCCGTATTGAGGTTGACGGAATGAAAAGCGCAGATTTCGTCATTATCGGTTCCGGCTCGGCGGGGTCGGCGCTGGCCTATCGTCTGTCGGAGGACGGCAAGAACTCGGTGATCGTCATCGAGGCGGGCGGATCGGATTTCGGGCCGTTCATCCAGATGCCGGCGGCACTTGCCTGGCCGATGAGCATGAAGCGCTACAATTGGGGTTATCTTTCAGAACCCGAGCCGAACCTCAACAACCGGCGCATCACTGCGCCGCGCGGAAAGGTAATCGGCGGGTCATCCTCGATCAACGGCCTCGTTTATGTCCGCGGCCATGCGGAAGACTTCAATCGCTGGGAAGAGCTTGGCGCGACCGGCTGGGCCTATGCGGACGTGCTTCCCTATTTCAAGCGCATGGAGACGTCCGAGGGTGGCGAGGACGGCTGGCGGGGCACCGACGGACCGCTGCATGTCAAGCGCGGGCCGGTGAAGAATCCGCTCTTCCACGCCTTCATCGAAGCCGGGAAACAGGCCGGCTTCGAGCTCACCGACGATTACAATGGCTCGAAGCAGGAAGGCTTCGGGCTGATGGAACAAACGATCCACAATGGCCGCCGCTGGTCTGCCGCCAACGCCTATCTGAAGCCGGCGCTGAAACGGCCGAATGTCGAAATCGTCTATGGCTTCGCCAACAGGGTCGTCATCGAGAATGGCCGCGCGGTGGGCGTGGAGATCGAGCGCCGGGGGGGCGCCGAAACCATCATGGCCAATCGCGAGGTGATCATTTCGGCCTCCTCCTTCAATTCGCCGAAACTGCTGATGCTTTCCGGCATCGGTCCGGCGGAGCATCTGAAGGCTATGGGTATCGAGGTGAAGGCGGATCGGACTGGCGTCGGTGCCAACCTGCAGGACCACATGGAATTTTACTTCCAACAGGTCTCGACGAAGCCGGTGTCGCTTTATTCCTGGCTTCCCTGGTTCTGGCAGGGAGTGGCCAGCGCGCAATGGCTGCTTTCCAAAGGAGGGCTCGGCGCTTCCAACCAGTTCGAGGCCTGCGCCTTCCTGCGCTCGGCACCCGGTTTGAAGCAGCCGGACATCCAGTACCATTTCCTGCCAGTGGCGATTTCCTATGACGGCAAGGCAGCAGCAAAAAGCCACGGCTTCCAGGTCCATGTCGGCTATAATCTGTCGAAATCACGTGGAAACGTGACGCTTCGCTCGCCCGACCCCAAGGCGGATCCGGTTATCCGGTTCAACTACATGAGCCATGCGGAAGACTGGGAAAAATTCCGCCACTGCGTGCGGTTGACCCGTGAAATCTTCGGTCAGAAGGCCTTCGACCAGTATCGTGGTCCGGAGATCCAGCCCGGCGAGCACGTCCAGACGGACGAGGAGATCGACGCCTTCCTGCGCGAGCATCTGGAGAGCGCCTACCACCCCTGCGGCACCTGCCGCATGGGCCGCGCCGACGATCCCCTCGCCGTCGTCGATCCGGAATGTCGGGTGATCGGCGTGGAACGATTGCGCGTTGCCGACAGTTCGATCTTCCCGCATGTCACCTACGGCAATCTCAACGGTCCGTCGATCATGACTGGCGAGAAGGCCGCCGACCATATCCTTGGCAGACAGCCTCTGCCCCGCAGCAATCAGGAGCCCTGGATCAATCCGAGAGCCGCTGTGAGCGACCGGTAGTCAGTGGCCAACGCTGTCGAGAAAATTCCGGGTGTCTCCCAAGCGCCTGCGGCGGCGAGCCATGATGCCGGGCCATTCGTTCGAGGGGCTACTCAGTTCAAGACTATGAGGATGCCTTGGTCGCTAGTGCCTCCTTGCAGACTTGCTCGACGAGCCCCTGAAGGACCTGAATGCGTTCCACCAGCCATTGCAGCTCTTCGTCAGTGATTTCGTAGTGGGGAGAATAGCGTGCATCGACATAAGCGCGATCGAGCCGTTCGAAGCACCGGCGGGCGAACTTGGTATCCCGCGGCCATGCCTCGATCAGCCGCGGCTCGAGCCGCTCTGCCGAGGACCGAAGAGATTTCAGCCGGTGCGATTTTGGGCTGTAGAGCGTCAGCACGAGGAGGACGCAGTGGTAGAGGCGCTCTGTGGCCTGATGGAGCATAAATGCACCATCGCACCAAATCCTTCGCTCGATGGCAATGCTGGCTAATTCGAAAGCGTCCGCGGAAAGGGCGAACCATCTTTGAAAATATGCCTGTGCTTCCTTCCTCGCCTCGTCTTCGCTGAGCGGCTTTGGTGCCACAAAGGGATGGCCGTCCTTCTCATAGAGCATGATGCCATCGCGGACGATGTCGATGAAGAACGGCTTCCCGCGGGCCAGCTGGTCGTTCACATCCTGCAGCGTGTGCACGATGACATTGACCGGCGTTTCAATCGTTTTCGTCACCAATAGCTCGCGCAAAAAATGATCGGAGACGTCGTGCCAAAGCTCGTTTTCCTCGCCGACGCTATGCATGTTGACGACGACAAGAATGTCATAGTCGGAGCGGTAACCGCTCTTGTGGTCCTCCACCCAGCCGCCGCGGCTATACGAACCAAATAAAATGACTTTGAGGATCCGGCCGGCCTTCTGTTTTTCCGAAAGCTTTGACTGCTGCGCGGCATCGAACTCCTCGAAAATAATCTTCAAGGCGCGCGAAAGCTCCCGCCGCTTGCGCTCCGGAAGATGGCCTAAAGCCTCGTTGTCAGTCACACCAACACCTGTGTCCATTGTCGTACAGCAGCCTCGCAAATTTATGGAAGCAAGCCACGCTTGAAATCGTGGCTACGACTTGATCATCGCACTAGCTCACTCGTGAAGATATACAACCTAAAGGCTTTCCCCGCCACTCGTTGCACATACCGATGACGTCAGTGACGATAGTCTGCGTGCCGCGGACTCGCTAGTTCCATAGATGCCCTTGGTCAACCTGAACGAATCTACGAACGGAACAGATGCCACGGCCTCGACTCGTGATCAGACGTTCAACATGTCGGTGCCCGAACGCGATCGTCAGTCAAAAAGAGCTGCTCACACGCGTCCAGTTCGACATCAGCCAAAGATAGGGTCGCGTAAGAGATAGCCCCTTCGGATAGCGATCTCCCATCTATAAAAACCCGATCCAGCGACCAGCAATCACGGCGCCGACCCAGGAAAGAACCGAAAATGTTGCACCAACACGCAATGCCATACTTGGCGTCTCTCCCGAAAGCACCGCTCGCCATCCGCTTCCGAAGTGCACGACCGCGACGTTGACAAGGGCGAGCGCGACAAGGCAGAGCTTCGCCAGGAAGGCGGTGTTTCTTGCATATTCCGTTGGTCGGACAGAAAACAGGCAGAGGCCGGTGAGGACGGCGAGAAAGACGCCTGCGGCGGCGATCCGGGAAAGATAGGGAGCAATCGCGGCCAAGGGGACAGCCGGAGCAAAGCCCAGCAATCGCAGGTCGAGCGCCAGGATCGCTCCGAAAAGCGTACCGATGCCGAGGATATGTGCGGCGTTGACCAAGAGATAGAGTGTCGAAGAGGCAATCAGGGCTCGTGCAAGCAGCGTCTCGGCAAGCGGCGCAAGCCACTCC
Source organism: Neorhizobium sp. S3-V5DH (assembly GCF_004343065.1). NCBI lineage: Bacteria > Pseudomonadati > Pseudomonadota > Alphaproteobacteria > Hyphomicrobiales > Rhizobiaceae > Neorhizobium > Neorhizobium sp. S3-V5DH. The sequence goes on along the minus strand of NZ_SMCL01000006.1, from coordinate 36,987 downwards.
ATCGACATCGCCTCAATTGCTCTTGATCCGCTCGGGATAGATGTCGAAGGTTTTGCCAGCGACGATGATCCGGACGGCCTTCATGCGCTTTTCGTTGCGGTCTTCGGAACGGTTGCCGGTGGCAACGATTCCATCGCCGACTTTTGCCTGCCCCTCCACAAAGCCCGAGCGCTGGGTCTGGTTCGGGTTGCCGAGTTCGACACGCCAGACTCCATCTTCGGCCTTGACCTCTAAAGTAGGATGCGGCGGCGCGAAGGAAAGCGACTGGATCGTGCCCTTAAGATCGATCTGGTCGGCTTCGGCCCAGGACCAGCCATGGTGGGCCGCAGCCGAGCCCGCCAATGCGGCGGCAAGGGCGGCTCCGGCAAAAATGCGGGTGATTGGATATCGGGTCATGGAGGCTCTCCCCGGGGTTTTAGAATTCACCTGGGAAGATGTGGACGCGGTGGCGATTGACCAGAGGGTTTCACCTCTTCTTGAATGACCGGTGAGACGCCGGTCAATTCGCCGCCGTCACCGCAATCGCCCGATCCAGGATCAGCCGGCCGAGCGCACGGTAGTCGCCATCGAAATGGTGGCCGCCGTCCCGCGCCAAGATCTGAGCGCCCGGCATTTCCGCAACCGCCGGGCAGGCGCTGTCTTCCTCCGCAAGACCATAGATACACTGGATCTTGAAGGGCTCGATTGCCCTCAGATCATCGATGGGATCGCCATATTTGCCGGCGCCGGAAAAACCGAGCCAGCCGGTGACATCGATTTCAAAATCGGCCTGATGCGACAATGCCAGCAGCGAGACAAGCGTGACCGCCTGCCTGTCTACCTCGGGCAGAAGCCGGTAGGTGGCCGGCAGAATGTTCGCACCGAAGGAATATCCGATCAGCAGCACGTCTTCGACCTGCCACCGGTTGCGATAAGCTCTGATGATCCGGGAAAGATCGGCGGCGGTCTGTTCCGGCGTCTTTTCGCTCCAGAAATAGCGCAACGCATCCACGCCCACGACCGGAATGCCGTCCTCCTTGAGATAGGCGCCCAGTTGCTGATCGATATCGCGCCAGCCGCCGTCGCCGGAATAGATGATCGCCATGGCGTCGTGCCGGGGTATCGCCTCGATTGGCACGATCGGCAGATTGAGTGGGGAAGCGGAGCCGGCCAACCCTTTCGTGATCGACGCGGTGTTGAGCGTCAGCGCCGCAGCGGGATTGTCCGCCGTCTCGCGCAGTTCGACCGCCGGATGGGTTTCCTTCAGGGCTTCCACGTGCACGCGACCGGCAGCGTCCGCGCCCGGGGTGAAGACGACGCGCACCGGATTGGGCAGATCGCCCGGGGTCAGTCCATAAACCATACCCTCCGGTACGGGCGTTTTCGGCGCCGGGGTGCAGAGCACTTTGGAGAGCGGGATCGTGGTCTTGGGGTCCACTGAAATGGTTTCGGCAATGGTGGAGACGGGCGTCTGGGCTGCAATGGCGAGCGCGAGCGTCGCCCCGTCGCCGATGCCGGCGACCACGGGCGGGCGGTAGTCGGAAATCTCGGCCGACCGATGAAGTTGGCGGCTCAGATCCTCGATATCGGCGACAAGATAGAGGCAGTCATCCTGCTCAGCCTTCAGTGCAGCGTAATATTCCGGCAGATCGACTCCCACCACCAACGCGCCGTCCTTGATAAGAGTGGCGGTAATCTCCGCTTCCCTCTCCGACCAGCCTTCGCCATCGGAAAGCAACACGACGATGCCGACTGCCGGGCCGTCGGGATAGGAGATCCGGCTGGTTGGCAGACTTCTGGTCTCAAGTTCGGAACCGGATACGAGATGGAAGACTGTCGCAGCAGCCGTGATGCTTGCGACGATGATCGGCAAAAGCCTCATCGGCGCAATAGTCCCTTGAGCCCACCGCCAATGAGCATGGTTATGTCGAATACTGAAAGGACGGGCATGCCAGTGCCGGAGACCGCCAGATAACGCGGATGCCAATCCGGATCGAACTTTGACTTGAAAGCCTGGACCCCGCGAAAATTATAGAAGCGTTCGCCGTTGCGGAAGATGCGCTCGCCGACATGGTTCCAGAGCGGAGCCTTGCTATGGGTCGAAAGGCCGGCAAGCGGCGCCATGCCGAGGTTCAGCGTCTTATACCCCTCGGCCTTCATGTGCTCCATGATACGCACGAAGAGAAGATCCATCATGCCGCGATGGGTCTCGGGGAGATGCCGCATCAGGTCGATGAAGGCATCGCCGCCGGACGCCGTGGAGAGAATGCTGGCAAAGGCCACAATGCGGCCTTTCAACCGGATGACTGCCACCGGTCCGGCAGCGACATATTGCGACTGGAATGTCCCCAGCGAGAACCCTTTTTCCGCTGCATTCTGCGCGGCAAGCCATGTGCGGGAAACGGAAAGCAGTTCATCAAGAACGGCCGGCACCTCCTCCGGCTTCAGCATCGAGAACTCGAGCCCGTCGCGGACCGCCCTGTTGATCGAACGGCGGAGCTTCAGCCAAGCGCCGCCCTTGAGATCGAACCTGGTGAGATCGACGACCGCCTGTTCGCCGAGCTTGTAAGGCTTCAATCCGGCCTCGACAGTCAGCGGCAGAAATTCCGGCGAGACCTGATAGAACACCGCCCGGCACCCTGCCTTTCGGGCCGTCTCCATGAATTTCAGCACCAGATCGGGCCAGGCCTTGCGGCAGCCGATCGGATCGAACAACGCCACCCATGAGCGGCCTTGCTGGGCATACATGATGAAGGCCTTGCCGCAGCTGGAGAAGAGGATCTTCTTGTCGCCGAGGCGCACCAGGCCCCCGATCGCATTCGGCTGCGTGGCTAGGATCTCCACGGCCCGGTTCATCTCCTCGTCGGATGGGGGCTTGCGGCAGGGAGCCGCGCGCCGCAGCCGGTTGGTGGCGACCGTGCCGATCAGAAGCGTCAATGCAAGGCCGGAGGGCGCGTGCATCGGGTCGCCCGAAAGAAACAGCGTCCAACCCAATCTCGCCAGGCTTTCCTCGAGAAAGAGATTGGCGGCGAATGCGATCGTAAAGAGGATCAGGCTGAAGAAGAGGATGATACCGCTGCCGGGGGTAAGCCTGCGGATCAACACCTTCGCCAGCGATACAGCGAGAGGAGCAGGCCGGCTTTCCGGCGAACCCGTATGCGGCTCGGAAGTGTCGTCAATTTGGGCAGTCTCTGCCATGGAATACCTGTCGGGATTAAAGATTGCGCGGCACATTAGATGTCGCGCATGGACCGAAGCTTGCGACGACGGCTATTTACCCGCACTCCGTGAAGCAGAAAATGACATGTATCAATTTTTTACGCTTTTAATGCGGGCGAGAACGGGGTTTAAGGCCGGCCGCGATGCAGCGGCCGGGCCAGATAACCCGAAGACCGGCATCGTCAGGCGTTTGTAAAAACCTTCCACCGCGTCGGACGAAAGCGCACCTCGCTTCCGAGCGCCACCGGCGCATGAAGCGGCACCTCGACCTCGACGTGATAAGGCGCATGGCCCTCATTGGCGATGTCGATCTCTGCAATGCGGGTGCCTGCCAGCCGGCGGCAGGCGGTGACCTTGCCGAACAGCGCATCCTGAGCGTCGACAAGAGATACATCCTCAGGGCGGAAGAAGAGCTCCCCGCTTCCTGCCGCCGGTTCTGAAATGCCGATGGGTTGCCCCTGGAAGAGAATGGTTTTGTCTTTTACTTCCACCGGCAAATGCGAGGATTCTCCGATGAAGGAAAAGACGAAGGGCGAGCCGGGACGGTCGTAGACATCGTCGGCGGAACCGACCTGCTCGATCTTGCCCTGGCTCATGACCACGACCCGGTCGGCAAGCTCGAGAGCCTCTTCCTGGTCATGGGTGACAAACACCGTCGTATGACCGGTCCTGTCGTGAAATTCCCGCAGCCAGCGCCGCAATTCCTTGCGTACCTTGGCGTCGAGGGCGCCGAACGGTTCGTCGAGCAGCAGAATGCGAGGCTCAATCGCCATGGCGCGGGCAAGCGCCACGCGCTGGCGCTGACCGCCGGAAAGCTGGTTCGGATACCGTTTCTCAAGCCCCCCGAGGTGAACCATGTCCAGCAGATCCGAGACGCGGCGGCGTATCTCGGATTTCGGCGGGCGGGCTGACGACGGGCGGACCTTCAGACCGAAACCGATGTTCTCCGCGACCGTCATGTGACGGAACAGCGCGTAGTGCTGAAAGACGAAGCCGACATTGCGCTCCTGCACCGAACGGTGGGACGCGTCTTCGTCGCCGAAAAAAATCTGACCCGCGGTCGGAAAATCCAGACCGGCGATCAGGCGCAGAAGCGTCGTCTTGCCCGAACCGGAAGGCCCGAGAAGCGCGATCAGTTCACCGGAAGCGATTTTCAGCGAAACGTCGTTCAGCGCCGGAAAGCGTTCGAATTCCTTGCGGATATTGTTGATGGTGACTTCCATCGATGCGTAAACCTTTCAATGCCTGCCGCCGGCATTGCCGGCACCGAACCGAAGTTCGAGAAGTGTCTTGAGGGCAAGGGTGACGAGCGCAAGCAGTGCAAGCAGCGATGCCACCGCGAAGGCCGCTACCATGTTGTACTCATTATAAAGTATCTCGACATGCAGCGGCATGGTGTTGGTGAGCCCGCGAATGCGGCCTGAAACCACCGACACGGCGCCGAACTCGCCCATGGCGCGGGCATTGCAGAGCAACACCCCATAGAGCAGGCCCCATTTGATGTTTGGGAGCGTGACCAACCGGAAGGTCTGCCAGCCGGATGCGCCAAGCGACAGCGCCGCCTCTTCGTCGCCGCTTCCCTGGTCCTGCATCAGCGGGATCAGTTCGCGCGCCACGAAGGGAAACGTCACGAATACCGTCGCCAATACGATACCCGGCACGGCGAAGAGGATCTCTATACCCCAGCTTTTCAGAAGAGGGCCAAGCAGGCTGCCCGAACCGAAAAGCAGAACGTAGACGAGACCCGAGATTACCGGGGAGATCGAGAACGGCAGATCGATGAGGGTGATCAGGAAGGCTTTGCCCTTGAACTCAAACTTCGCGATCGCCCAGGAGGCACAGAGCCCGAAGACGAGATTGAGCGGCACGGCGATCGCTGCGACCAGAAGCGTCAGCCGGATAGCAGCCGCTGCATCCGGCTCGGCCAGAGCTTCGTAATAGGCGCCCCACCCTTCCCGGAAAGCCTCCACGAAGACCGAAAGGAGCGGCAGAAAAAGAAAGAAGACGAGAAAAGCAAGCGAAAGCAGGAGAAGCACGACCTTCGTCGCCAGCCCCTCATCTGCCGGATCGCGGAAGGCCGCTTTGGGAGTGCGGGGGTGGTCAGACATTACCGTACCTCCTGCGGCTCCAGGCCTGAATGAGATTGATGACAAGCAACATCAGGAAGGAGATGAGCAGCATGATCGTGGCGATCGCTGTTGCGCCCGCATAGTTGAACTCCTCCAGCCGGATGACGATCAGCAGCGGCGCGATCTCCGAAACATAGGGAATATTGCCGGCAATGAAGATCACGGAACCATATTCTCCGACACCTCTGGCAAAGGCGAGCGCAAAGCCGGTCAGTATCGCCGGCGTCAGTCCAGGCAGGATGACCCGGGAGATCGTCTGGAACCGGTTGGCACCGAGCGTTGCAGCTGCCTCCTCAACCTCCCGATCGATCTCTTCCATGATCGGCTGAACGGTGCGAACCACGAAAGGGAGCCCGATAAAGATGAGTGCTATGACGATGCCAAGCGGCGTAAACGCGATGCGGAAGGGCATGAAGAGGGAGCCGATCCAGCCGTTCGGAGCGTAGAGCGAGGCAAGCGCAATGCCGGCTACAGCCGTCGGCAAGGCGAAAGGCAGATCCACCATGGCATCAACCAGCCGCCGGCCGGGAAAGTTGTAGCGGGTGAGCACCCAGGCGAGAATCGTGCCGAAGACGACATTGACCAAGGCAGCCAGAAAGGCCGTGCCGAAGGATATATAAAGAGCGTCGAGCGTACGTCGGTCGGCAAAGACGGCAAAAAAGCCGCTCCAGCCAAGCTCGGCGGTGCGCCAGAGCAGACCGGCAAGGGGGATGAGAATGATCAGCGACAGGTAGGCGAGCGAAAAGCCGAGCGTCAACCCGAAACCCGGGATGATGCTCGGCTGCTTCAGTCGCCACTTCGCCGGTGAGGCAGTGGCGGTATGGGTCATAAAGGATTCCGAATTACTTCCCGGGCTTGTAGATCTGGTCGAAGATGCCGCCGTCGCCGAAATGTTCGGGCTGCGCCTTTTTCCAGCCGCCGAAGATCGGATCGTCGATTGTGACAAGCTTGATGTCCGGCAGAGCCTTCAGCAGATCCGGCTTTACCACATCACGCTTAGAAGGACGATAGAAGTGCTTCGCGGCGAGGTTTTGCCCTTCGTCGGAATAGAGATAGTGCAGATAGGCCTCGGCCTGCTTGCGGGTGCCCTTGGCGTCGACATTGGCATCGACGACGGCGACCGGCGGTTCGGCGAGGATGGAAACCGGCGGTACGACGATATCGAAAGCGTCCTTGCCGAATTCTTCGCCGGCCAGATAGGCCTCGTTTTCCCAGGCAAGCAGCACATCGCCGATCTGGCGCTGGGCGAAGGTGACCGTCGAGCCACGGGCACCGGTGTCGAGGACGGGCGCGCGTTTATAAAGATCGGCGATATAGCCCTTGATCTTCGCCTGATCGCCCTTGAACTCCTCGTTCGCCCAAGCCCAGGCGGCAAGATAATTCCAGCGCGCGCCACCTGAGGTTTTCGGGTTCGGGGTGACGATCTGGACGTCGCCCTTCACCAGGTCGCCCCAGTTCTTGATCCCCTTGGGATTACCCTTGCGGACAAGGAAGACGATGGTCGAAGTATAGGGCGAGGCATTGTTGGGAAGGCGCGCACGCCAGCCGGCTTTGATCTTGCCGGTCTTCTCGATTGCGTTGATATCGCTTTCGAGCGCCAGCGTCACCACATCCGCCTCAAGGCCATCGATGACCGAGCGGGCCTGCGCACCGGAGCCGCCATGCGACTGCCGGATCGACACGTCTTCTCCCGTCTGGGCCTTCCAGGACTTTGCAAAGGCAGCGTTGACGTCCTTGTAGAGTTCGCGGGTCGGATCGTAGGAAACGTTGAGAAGCTGGGTATCGGCGAAAGCGGGCGTGAACACCCCGACTGTCAGGGAAAGACCGAGAGCGACGGCCCCCAATCCCTTGCCGAATCGCCTGGTGAAACTGAACATGAAGCTCCCTCCTGTGGTTTGGCCGAAACTCTATCGGTTGGGTCGACTTAGTCAATCGAAGGCAAAAAGAAGGCAAAACTGTTTCCCTCGCCGTATTCGGGGGGCAAAGAATGGGTTAATCTTTCTGGCAACGGCAGAACGTGCGCATTGGGAAAAGCGCCTTCGGGAAAATCACAATCCAGCCGCAAGGGAGATTTTGAGGCATTCGAAGAAAGATTTTTCGCCTATTCCGCAACGTGACCGGTTATGGCCATATATGATCCGACGGATGCAAAACCGTTGCTGCCGATCCAAAGATCACCCGCGCCTAACGGAGTTGAAAGATTGAGCGTCGCCTTCACCAAGGAAGATAGTGCCGAAACCGCTTCGGAAACCCTATTGCCCGACCGTCCGATTTCACCTCACCCGAACCTGGTGACGGAGGACGGATTGAAGGCACTGGAACTGCAGCTGGCTCGGGCGCGTGAGGCTTATGAGGCTACGACCACGATCGAAGACGTGAACGAACGCCGCCGGCAGGCTGCCGGCCCGCTGCGCGATCTGCGTTATTTCGCGGAAAGAGTCCGCACCGCGCAGGTTGTCCCAAACCCCGCGTCGGCCGATACCGTCGCCTTCGGAAACACTGTCACCTTCAGCCGCGAGGACGGCCGGGTGCAGACGTATCGGATCGTCGGCGAAGACGAGGCCGACCCCAAGGCCGGATCGATTTCCTACGTATCGCCGGTGGCAAGAGCGCTCACCGGCAAAGCGATCGGGGATGTCGTGAATGTAGGGGGCCAGGAACTGGAAATAACCGCGATTTCGTAATCCCGGCTCCACAGGCGATAGCGGAACCCGGCACTTTCAGGCCGTCAGCAGTTCCCTGACCGGCGTTTTGGTGTCGCCGGCACCTTCGACCGCATCGGCGATCGTGGTGCTGAACAGCACGTCGCGGGTTGCGTCGGCCACGCGGGCGAAGACATGGCGGATCTCGCAGAGGTGCTCGCCATCGCAATCTTCGCATTTGCGGTAGGCGGTCTGAGACAGGCAGGGAAGCGGCGCAATCGGCCCATCCACGAGGCGCAGCACCTCGCCGAACGTGATCGCATCGGCCGACTTCAGGAGCAGATATCCGCCCTGCTTGCCGCGGCGGCTGACAACAATGCCCGAGCGCTTGAGGTCGAGGAGGATCTGCTCCAGGAACTTCTTCGGAATGCTCTGCTGGACGGCAATCTCGGAGATCAGCATCGGCACGTCCGGATCGGCCTGCGCGAGGGCGGCAAGCGCCCTCAGCGCGTATTTCGCTTTCTGGGATATCATCACGCAACCATTAAACGATAACGTCGCCGCGAGGCGAAAGTCCTCACAGCGCCGCTCAAACAGCTTTCAAGGGCATCCACGGGATCGCCGGAAACGGCGCTCAGGGGCTGCATGTCCGCAAGTGGCAATCATGCCTTGCGGGCATGTCTCTGGATTAGCTCAAATTCCGAGAAATTACAAACCAATGCGGGTAGTTAGAGCGGCAAAAATGGTCACGTTTGGTTAAGGCGGCAGGTTTTCTGTGTGCTTGCCGCTTTGGAGAGATATTTGCTCCTCATCCTGTTGTGATGGGACGGGTTTTTCTGTCCTTTCGTGCGCGGAGCCGGGATAATCCAGCAAATGCTCACGGAATGATATCCCCATGACCTTTCATGATGCCGCCAGCCGGGATCGCCTGATACTGGCTTCCACCCTCGACGCACAGCTGCAAGACCTCGATCTTGCAGGTCGTCTCGCGCTTGCCGCCGAGCTTGGCAATGCCGTCTTTACGACGAGCCTCGGCATTGAAGACCAGGTGATATCAGCAGCAATCGGAATTCATCGCCTGTCGATCGAAGTTTCGACACTGGAAACCGGCCGCCTGTTCAAGGAAACGCTGGACCTCATTGGAGAGACGGAGGGGCGGTATGCGATTTCGATCCGCCGCTTTGCGCCTGAACCGGAGGATGTCGACGCCTATGCTGCGAAATATGGCATGAACGGCTTTTACGACAGCGTCGAAGCCCGCCACGCCTGCTGTCATGTGCGCAAGCTGAAGCCTCTTGCAAGAGCTTTGGCAGGAGCGGACGTCTGGATCACCGGGCTTCGCCGCGGCCAGTCGGGCAGCCGTGCCGCGACGCCGTTTGCCGAATACGATGCCGAGCGCAACCTCATCAAGATCAACCCGCTCGCTGACTGGGACATTGATGCGATCCGTGCCCATGTGGCGGCCGAGGCGATCCCGGTCAATCCGCTGCATGCCCGCGGCTACCCTTCGATCGGCTGCGAACCCTGTACGCGCGCCATCAAGCCCGGCGAGCCTGAGCGCGCTGGCCGCTGGTGGTGGGAAAACGACGAGAAACGCGAATGCGGGCTGCATGTGCCGGAAAGCGCATCGCAATCCGCCTCACAGCCCATCCCGCAGGCGAGCCAGATCGCTCGCTGAACCCTTTGTGTTTGTTTCGATAGACTGCCCGGAGACCGAAATGCCTTTGTCAGTACAGGAAACGGAAGTAAAGAACCCGCCCGTTTCCAGACCGCCGCTTGATCCGCATCTCAAAGCCCTCGAAAACGAAGCGATCCACATCTTTCGGGAAGTGGCAGCGGAATTCGAAAAGCCGGTGATGCTCTATTCCATCGGCAAGGACAGTTCCGTCCTCCTGCATCTTGCCCGCAAGGCCTTTCATCCGGGTCGCGTCCCCTTCCCGCTTCTCCACGTCGACACGACATGGAAGTTCCGCGAGATGATCGAGTTCCGCGACGAGATCGCACGGAAATACGATCTGGACCTCGTTGTCCACACCAATCCGCGCGGCGCGGAAGAAGGCATCACGCCCTTCTCCCACGGTTCGGCGCTCTATACAGACATCATGAAGACCGAAGCGCTGCGTCAGGCGCTCGATGACGGCGGCTATGACGCAGCCTTTGGCGGCGCACGGCGCGACGAGGAAGCCTCCCGCGCCAAGGAACGGATCTATTCCTTCCGTACGCCCGACCACAAATGGGACCCGCGCAACCAGCGGCCGGAGCTCTGGAACATCTATAACGGCATGATCAAGAAGGGTGAGAGCGTACGCGCCTTTCCGCTCTCCAACTGGACCGAAGTCGACATCTGGCGCTACATCCAGGCCGAGGACATTCCGCTCGTGCCGCTCTATTACGCCGCCGAACGCCCCTATGTGGAGCGCGACGGGATGATGATCCTCGCCGAGGATCCGCGGCTTGAGCTCCTGCCCGGCGAAACCGTTCAGCACGGCATGATCCGTTTCCGCACGCTTGGCTGCTTCCCGCTGACCGGCGCCATCCGCTCGACCGCTTCCAACCTCGAAGAGGTGATCGCCGAGCTTGAAATCGCCACCGTTTCCGAACGCCAGGGCCGCGCGATCGACCGCGACCAGTCCGGCTCCATGGAAAAGAAAAAGCGCGAAGGATATTTTTAAGATGACCGCTCCAGCCCAAACCGCTTCGGCGACCATCCTGCCCTTTGCCGAACCCGTAAAGGCCGCGCGCGACACGCGCCCGCTGCGCCTCATCACCTGCGGTTCGGTGGACGACGGCAAATCGACGCTGATCGGCCGCCTCCTCTGGGACACCAAGGCGGTCAAGGAAGACCAGGCGGCAACGCTTGCGCGCGACAGCGGCAAGCAGAACGACCTTGGCCTGCCCGACTTCGCACTACTACTCGACGGCCTGCAGGCGGAGCGCGAACAGGGCATCACCATCGACGTCGCCTACCGCTATTTCTCAACCGACCGGCGCTCGTTTATCGTCGCCGACACCCCCGGCCACGAGCAATATACCCGCAATATGGCAACCGGCGCATCGACCGCCGATCTCGCGATTCTTCTGACCGACGCCCGCTCCGGCATACTCGAGCAGACCCGCAGGCATGCGACGATCGCCGCTCTGATGGGCATCCGCCAGTTCGTGCTGGCGGTCAACAAGTTCGACCTCGTCAACTACGACAAGGCGATCTTCGAGAAGATTTCCCACGAATTCCGCGAATTCGCGCTTTCGCTCGGCGTACGCCAGATCACCGCAATTCCGATGTCGGCGCTGAAGGGCGAGAACGTTGTCTATTCGGCCGACAGCGCCATGCCATGGTATGACGGTCCGACGCTAGTCGAGACGCTGGAACTTGCGACCGTACGCACCGCTCAGGCGGGTGGCTTCCGGCTGCCGGTGCAGCGCGTCGCGCGTCCTGGAGAAAGTTTCCGCGGCTATCAGGGCACCGTTGCCGGCGGCTCGATCAAGCCGGGCGACCCGGTCGTCGTCCTGCCGTCCGGCGTGGTCGCCAACGTCAAGCAAATCGTCACCTTTGATCTCGTGCGCAATGCCGCCGTGGCAGGAGATGCGATTACCCTCGTGCTGGACCGGCAAGTGGACGTAGCCCGTGGTGACGTGATCGTTTCGCTCGAAGGGCAACCGATGACCGGCCTTCATTTCGATGCCCAGCTTGTCTCGCTGCAGCCGGGCGGCATCGAGCCGGGCAAACGCTACTGGCTGAAAAGCGGCTCGCGCCGCCAGCGCGTTGCCGTCGAGCCGATCTCCCAGCTTGAGCTTTCGAGCGGCAAGTGGCAACCGCATGCCTCGACGCTCCAGATGAATGCGATCGGCAAGGTGCGGCTTTCCTTCGAGGAGCTGGCGGTCTTCGACGCCTATGAGCAGAACCGCTCGACCGGCGCCTTTATCCTGATCGACCCGGATACGCTGAACACCGTTGCAGGCGGCATGATCACGGCAAAACGCGCCGAACTCGGTGGGATCCACACAGAGGGCCAGCGCGTGCTGATGTCGCTACCGGCAGATCTTGCCGAGCAAATCATGGCAAGCGAGCTGTTCGCCAACCGCCGCGATGAGACCGAAATCCGAAGACTGACGGCAAAGCAGGCTGCCGAGGTTTTCTCGAACGCAGCGAGCGACATCTGAAGTCTTTCCGATCAAGGATGGCGAAGGCGGAGTTCTGCTCCGCCTTAAGACCGGAGATATTAGCTAGAGAACAGGCCATGGCAAGAGAACTCTCCGCCAACTGTCGTGACCAGACGGAACGGAAGCCCATGGCGCCGAAGCATACTGCATAAGTATTTGAGACCTGACATTTGAGACTTCACGAAGAATGCGCTCAATACGCGCAGGGTATTTGTTCCTCGCGACATTCAGCCCCTTGAGCGGATCATCTCTTGCGACCAAGGAGTGCAGCCCGATTGCGCGCCTCGATCACTTCGAAGCCATTTTCGAGTAGGAACGGCATCGCGGTTGTTCCTTTTGCTGACCAGTTGCCCTCGAAATCAGTCCATGTATCGTCGAAACAAATTAACCCATCCTCGGCGAGTGTGCGTACGAGGGACCGTGCGCAATCAAGATGCATCTGGTGGCATTCCGCGTCGCTGATTCGATTGCCAAGGTAGCGTTCGTACCGCTCCTGACGCTGCTCGGAGTGATTTCCATGATCGAAATCGTACGCGTCGAGGAAGACGTAATCGATTGGAGCGGTGTGAGAGGCAAGAAAATCCTCACCTTTGGCAGTGATCGCCTTAAAGGGCAATCCGAGGCGTTTGAACATACGACGCGCACGGCGGCTGTTCGACGGGTCCATATCGACAGTGATGAACTCTATCCCCAGTTCCGCGCAAAGCTGTGCCAACTTACGGGTCGATCCCTGCCCTGGAACATCTTCCCGTGTGGTGCCAATCTCGATCATCAACCGTTTACGTGACATGGGCTCCGGAGGCCTATCCCGCAGCCGCGACATCAATAAAGCGTGTCCATGATCGCCAGTTGATTTCTTCGCGGGCCTGCCGGCAAGTGCCTCATCAAGCGTTGCGATCTGAGGCGGAGCCAAAAGACCCGACTGTCGGAGGCCCGACGTCAACGCGTCCAGGGCCAACGCTCCTCTATTCATATCAAGATAGAGAGACGAGGCCAGTGCGGTGAGCCCCTGAGCCTGCGAAGAGGTTTCATCAAGCGCTTCGGTTACGAGACTGAGTGCCTGCAACACCTCGCCCTTCCGAATGAAATGAGCAGCCACAAGCAGCATGGCGAGTGCCCGCTGCTCCCCACCCAGCGAAGAAAGGAGGGCATCGAGAGCCTCCGGCACAGCTTCCGCAGCGACGATCGAATCAATCTGCGGCAAGAGCGCCTGCACGTTGCGAACGCTAGTGTCAGGAAGCAACATGGAAACTCGCGGCAAGAACCAGGAGATCTGGGCCGAACCGCCCTGTGGTGCGGCAAGCCATGTGGACTCGGCGCGGTAGGTCAAGCAATCGGTTTCGATGAGGCGATAGGGATCGTAGCTGAGTCTGGCGCAAAGTTGTTCGTAGGCTGGAGCTCCGCCGAAATAATCTACCGGCTCTACTACAGTTGGTGCCGGAGGACTCGGCGGTGATTCCTGGCCCAGCAGTATCTTTATCAAAACCGCCTGACGATTAGCTGCGTCTTCGTAGCGCAAAACGTTATGCGTTGTAAGATCCTGCAGGTGTTCGGAAAGCACTTCGCAGAAATCCTGGAGGGAAAGGCCTAACGCCGGACCAGCTGCCACATAGGCCCGCCAAGGATGACAGACCAACAACCGCATTCGTGATGGGTTGAAGGCGAAGCCGGAAGGGAGAGTAAAGGGTGTTGCGATCAGGAAAAGCTCACGTCCCTCGCGCGCGAGATCATGCTGCATCGTTCGAACCATCGCTTCGGACAGGTACAATCCGTCCGGCTCGGACAATCGACGAAACTCCATGGCCGGCACATGACCACGCCACCAGTCCAAATCGAGGGGAGGCAGGCCGGGGAAGGCGACAAGAAGCGCCGGCGCTTCCGTTTTCGGAGTTGCCGCGATCTTTTCGCACTGCTGCAAGAGGCTGGTTAGCGGCTCGCCGGGAAGACTCCCTAACGTCTGTTTTGGATAGGAACCACTTTCAAGGACTCTGATCATGTCTTCGAAAAGCGCGACGGTTTCGCTCAATCGTATTGGATCCGAGGTTACGACGGAATTCGGAACATTTTTTTGCATGGTTTCTTCTTCGATAGTGGCCCATCGACTTGGCCGATACGCTTTATTTGCTTTCGTAATCAGCCCTGGTCCGCGGCGGGCTCCGTATGCGCTGCATCCTTCGGTGCCGGAGCAAACAGCTCCCGCAATTGCCCAGCTGCTTCCCGCAAGCGAGGAGTCAGCTTTCGAATAAGCTCCTCAAGCTGACGCTTCTCGTCAAATACGCTCGCATAGCGACCACGCAGGTCCTTCAGGTCGCCCTGAGTTACCCGCAAACTCTCTAGCATTAGGGACATCTCATGACGGGCACGGGCATAATCCCCCCGAGCTCGGGCCAGCGCCTCTTCGTTCTCACGAAGCGAACTCTGAGCCTGGCTTGCCACGGCCTTATGCGCGGCGACACGCTCCTGCTCGGCTTTCAAAGACTTTTCAAGCTCAGCCAACGCCTTTGTCATACCATCGATTCGAGCTTCGAGCGCCGGAATTCGGCGGCCATTCAGATCTGCCGCGAAGGCCAATTGCGGCCAATCAGGATCCTCCCCGCGACGATCCAACAGATAAAAGAAATGCGCCTTCAACCACTCGCGGATCTGGGCCTCATCGGAAGCATGCTCGAAGAATATGTCTTTACCGCACCGGAGGTGGATGGTCGTGACCCTGGCGAGAAATCCTGACTCCTCAAGATACTTTAGAATGGACAACTCTGCTCCCGGCGTTTCAACGACGAGGGCGAACGTCTCATCTTCACGCCCAAGAACCGATGACAGGCTTTCCGTCGAGATATAGTCCGCCGCCGCGACTCCCTTGACGCGAAGGCCGGGAAAAAGCGACTGTAGCGCCGTGGTCGTCCGCGCACTACTGAATATTTTGGGGTGAGTATGGGAGAAAATCTCCGTCTGGCCATCTTTGTCTGAAGGTATGCCAGCGATATGGATGATCTCTATATCGCTCTTCGACAGGCTAGAAAGGGCCGCTGATTTGCTACCGATCGGGTCCAGAAGGACAACTCGCTGGGGGGGGGCATGCGGATTTCGTTCGGAACACCATTTTAGGGTATCGTAAACACCCCATACGACAGCCAGAACGGTCTTCTCTGGACTATAGGCACCTTGCCTCTCACTCATAAAACACTCCAACCAGCCTACTGCTTTTGCTCACACCGATGTATCAACTGACTATTCCGGGTTTAATGGAAACTGACAGTATCGGACCCGATCCGCAATATGAACACCGGGACACGAATATTGTCACATCCCAATCGAACATTCGGCGATGATCTCTGCTTTTGAGAAGTTCGAGCCGGCCGACGCACCGCATAGAAACGGTGCCAGATCGGTCATTGGCCGGCTATAAATTGAGTACCTTCATTTCGCATCCGAGACGCGGTTCTAAGGCGCTCGACCGCGCCATCCAATTGGGCGAAAGGACCATGCCGTCCCTTGTCCGGTTCACACAAGGCATCCGTCATCTCATCGATCGTGCGCAAATATCCATAAAATTCCGCGGCGGCTTCAGCGGAGACCGGAACTGCACTGAGAGCCGCGATGATCTCGCTCGTCTTGGTGACGATGTCGAGTGTCCGCCTCCCGGCGTGAAGATCGAGGAATGCCGGCCCGTTTGCCCTCACTCTCCCCTGCCACTCATGTAACTCGCCCAAATCGGCTACCAGCTCATCCTCGCTTCGGCTGACCGGATAGGCTCCCATTGGATCGAAGGTGAATTTGTCCACCTTTTCATTGTGGATATTGAAGTAGAAAACCGGTTTGTTGTACGCTATCGCTTCGAGTATGCCACTTGCAAAGCGCTGTACCGAAGCGCAGCAAGTTTGCAGCGTTTGATAGAAATCCTCCGTTGAAACAAGTTCAGGGAATAGGCGGCCCATATCGGCAGGATGTCTGCTGATAACGGGCTCATAACCCGCTCGTCTCACAGCTTGGACGGCAGAAGCCAACCACTGGTCGCGATGCTGGGTGAGCACCCCGTAGGAAAAATTCGAATTGATCAACACGCGCCTCTCCATCGCGAGGGATGGAGCAGTTTCAGGCTGATTCCGCATAGCCTGAATACGAGGTATTCCACTGATGAATACGCGCTGGCCAGAAGCGTTGACGAAATACCGATAGTCAAACGCGCCGGGCAGGATTACATTCTCGACCAGCCGGTAAGCTTTCCTTTCAGCCCGAGTATCGACGTCGTCGTAATCCTGAATTCCTTCCACTATACCAAGGGTACCCAAACCGGCAGCCCGCGCGGCTAACACCAAAGGCCGAGAGATGTAGTCCCAGTCATTAAACGTCACCACCACGCTGGGAGCGAAACGCCCAACCACGAACTCCCCTAAGCCCAAGAGTTCAACCTGATAACGTTGCGCGCTACTTCGCACACCGGCCTCGCCCCACTGCGGGGTCAGGTCGAGTGACAAGAATTCCGCCCCCAAAGCCCGTAGCTGCGGCGCGAGCAGGCCAATCGTCCACACGTGGTAGTCCTTGTGTGGTATGAACAGTATGGGCAAGTCCCTTTGGTTTTTAGTGGAGCAGCTTGCACGGCTCGAAGCTTTGGCACCGATAGTGTCCGCTTCGGTGGGGCCAGTCGCCAATGTATAGCCGGCATCCAGAAGTCTGGCGAAGAAGCGCGCCTCGTCATCGACCTCATCCGTTTCGACAAAACCTCCAATCGCGCGCACTGCGTCGGCCCTCAACACCGTTTGGTCGAAACGCGGTCCCTCGACGAGTCCGACATATAAGCCTGCATGCCTCGACGCATCCATTCGATCAAGCTGCCGCGACAGATCGGGCAAAGAATACTGACCTTGAATCAGGGCGACATACCGCGTTTGGGCCAACCGGAGGCCGGTGTTACGCGCCGCGCCAATGGAGGCTGGGGCACGGAAACTTATGATGCGGAAGCGAGGGTCGCCATCCGCAGCAGCGTTCAAGGCCTCTTTTGAAGGGTCGGCCTGGGAGCAATTGACGACGATGCACTCGAAGTCGCGAAATGCCTGCTCACGCAGGGATGCAATTGCACGCGTGCCGATATCGGTATGGCCCGGTACACAGAGTATGAGCGAGATTCTTGGAATAGGCTGCCGAGGGCCAGGATGCATAACGAATTGGTCGCTCCCAATCGACACGGCTTGGAAAGACACGCCACACTGCATGTCACTGTTTTTTGGAGGCTACAGAATTTTAAAATGCACCGCAAGCATGCGCTGGAGCCGCCGTCTCGTGCGGACCTACGCCTACATTTCATCGGCGAGCGCATCAGCTCAACGTCGGTCGAGGGTCAATTGCTCGCAACTCGCTGCGAATCCGCGCCGGGCACACGGACGCTTCCCCGCATCAGAACAGCGGAGGTTTCCGTCCGCCTACGACGGGATTGACGCTAAAGTCGGGATCGTTTAGCCCTCTCTTGCAGCTCAACCCGCACATAATGATGCTCAGAAGCGGGCGGTTTGGAGATTGAGGAAAAATGCTTTTTGAGGGTGGGAGCGGAGCTATCGTGACAACTCCAGCGACGACGACTATCGGCAGCCAGTACGCAGAGGTTATCGCGAAACTTCACGATATCCTCGGAGGTACTACCCTACGTATCATTTCCGCAGTTCCCACCGAAAACGGCAGCGTAAGCGCCCTGTCTTTGCCCGAAGAGACAGTAGCACCGATATTGATTCTCTACGAAACTGCCGAAGACGCAGTTGCACGTGGCTTGCTGAAGGGAATTCTGCCCAGCAAGGTACTGGCAAAATGGATAACGGATGCCGCAGCTCTCCTTTCCCAGCACCGCGGGCGCCGCCGACAGGCAACGCTCGCCTCGATTGGGTCCGTTCTCACTGAACCAGCTATTTTCGTTAAAGAACTTCGCAATCGCCTAAAGGAGCTGGAGTTTTCTGAAGACAAGCTCAGCCCAGTGAAGCCCGTATGGCCTGCGCTGCAGGGCTTACTGGCACGTCAGATCGTCTCCAGTGACCCTGTGGCGACGCGTTTAAGCTTTGAACTTGAGGCGGCTGCACTGCCTACGCCAGCGGTTCATTACGATTGCGATGTCGCGGCGTCCGAACTCAATGCGCCGAATCTAGAGACGGAATGCACACTGCTGCGCGCCCAGATCACACACTTGCAGCAGGCGATCCAGGAACATGAGAGCGCCCTTGCCGCAAAACAACAGCAGTTTTCTGCTACCTATTTGGCGCTGACGGCTGCTCAAGACCGCGTTGATGGCCTCGAAGCCACGTTAAAAGGCTTGACCGTTCAGAGCGCACGAGACAGAGCCAATCTCGATCAGCTGGCGGCGAAACGGCAGCAACTGCTGCAGGAATTCGGTCAAATCATGCACAGAGTTCTTAATGGCTCAGGACTAATGAGCTGGCCGATCAATTGGCGGAAAGCGGAGCAACTGAGGATCGTACGCGATTGCGGCCTCATCGATCCCGATTGGTACCTAAAAAATTATCCGGACGTCGCTCAAGCTGGCCTCGATCCATTTAAGCATTACATCAACCATGGCGCTAAAGAAGGTAGAGCACCCAACGAAAGCTTCTCATAGGTGTTCCGCGGAACAATCCTCAAACAGCACATACGTCGACGGAGTGTGGTTTGTTAATTTTTACGCGTTTGTCAGCAACGGGAGGCTTCGGCCATGTTATTTTCCGGAATTGGTCATCCCTGGCCCTATCTAGCTGTTGGAAATTATCGAAGTTGCGCGCGGCGGAGCTTTTGCCATTTAAGCCGCCGAAATTCGACAACAAGGACATAGACATTGCAGGTTCTATCCGTTAGTTCTCTGATACCGCCGGACATCATCAATTCGCTTTGTATTGCCTAACTCCTAGTTGAAAATGCGCGCCAGCATCATAGTCAGAACTTTGAACGAGGCACGATATCTTGGCGATCTGCTCGTTATGATCGAGCGGCAAGTTACGGATGCGCTCGAGATCGAAACGGTTGTCGTCGACTCTGGGTCCACCGATGGAACGATTGAGATCGCCAAAAGATATGGCGCCAGGGTTACAACAATAGCGAAATCGGAATTTTCGTTCGGACGTTCACTTAATCGTGGCTGCGAATTTGCCACGGGTGATATCCTGGTGATGATTTCGGGGCATTGCGTGCCCGTTGACAGATTCTGGCTGCAAACGCTGTGTCAGCCTTTGATCGACGGCACCGTTGCCTACAGCTACGGCCGCCAGATTGGCGACGATCAGAGCAACTACAGCGAACGTAGAACATTTGCGAAGTATTTTCCCGAGAAGTCCCGCCTACCGCAGGAAGGTTTCTTCTGCAACAATGCCAATTCGGCCATCTTGCGATCCTTCTGGGAGACGCACCGTTTCGATGAGGAACTGACGGGTCTCGAAGACATGGAACTGGCAAAGCGCCTTTTAGCGGCTGGGCAACCGATCGGCTATGTGGCAGAGGCTCCGGTTTTCCATCATCATCAAGAGACCTGGGCACAGGTCCGCCGGCGCTTCGAACGTGAGGCCATTGCGTTGCGCTTGATAATGCCGGAGATTCATCTTTCCTGGTTTGATGTATTGCGGTTCGTCCTTGCAAGCACTGTGGGAGATTGGCGTTCCGCGCGCCGGAACGGAATTAGCTCAACTTCCCCAATAGACATGCTCCGATACCGCTGGAACCAATATCGCGGATCCTATAAGGGCAACCACGAACACAAGATTCTTTCGCGACAGGCGAAAGAGCGTTTTTTCTATCCCCAAGTTTCACGAAAGGCAGATCAAGATGAGTGGCTTAGGCCGTTGCGTCGCCCTTCTTCCCATGAAAGCCAATAGTCAAAGGGTTAAAGGCAAGAATTTCCGGCCACTTCACGGCAAACCCCTTTTTTCCTGGATCTTGGACAGTCTTCTCGCGATCGCCGAGATCGACCAAGTCGTTATCAATACGGACGCGCGCGCCATTCTGGCGGAAAACGGTCTGGTTGATAGCGATCGTGTGTTGATCCGAGATCGGAAGGCAGAGTTGTGCGGGGATACGGTCTCGATGAATCTCATCCTCGCTGATGATATAGCCACAGTAGGTGCGGACACCTATGTGATGACCCATACCACGAACCCGCTGCTGAGCGCTGAGACCGTTCACGCCGCTCTGGAACGCTACAAAGACGGCATCACGGCGGGAACCGCGGATTCGCTTTTTACGGTTAATAGAATTCAGACCCGGTTCTATCGAGCTGATGGAAGCGCGGTGAACCATGATCCGGACAACCTCATCCAGACCCAAGACCTGGAACCATGGTTCGAAGAAAATTCCAATCTGTACATATTTTCCCGTGACAGTTTTACCAGCACGAATGCGCGTATCGGGCGCAAGCCGCTGCTATATGTCATGGACAAGATGGAAGCTATCGACATAGACACGCCAGAAGACTGGGCTCTGGCTGAAGCAGTGGCTTCTCTGCGCGGCTACACCGCCAGATAACCCGATGAAGGAAGCGAAAATGAAGGATATTCTTGTCAGCTGCCCGCCAATGCTGGGGCAGATCGGCCTATTTATGGACTATGCCGCGGAGCGCGGGCTGAAATTGCACCCTGCCCAAGTCACCCAGATTTTGAGCGAAGACGAACTCAAAGACCTACTCCCCGGCTACGACGGCTGGATCATCGGCGACGATCCGGCAACCCGCTCGGTTTTCGAAACTGCGAAAGGGGGACGGCTCCGGGCGGCGGTCAAGTGGGGGATCGGCGTCGACAACGTTGATTTTGCGGCTTGCAAGGACCTGAATATCCCGATCATCAATACCCCCCAGATGTTTGGGGCTGAAGTTGCGGATGTTGCAACAGCCTTCGTGATCGGTCTCGCACGCCAGCTTTTCCTTATCGATCGCGGCGTCCGCGACGGTAAATGGCTTAAACCTGCGGGCATCAGCCTCCATGGACGCCGTGCAGGCGTGGTCGGGCTCGGAGATATTGGACGGCACACCGTCACACGGCTTCAAGCGCTTGGACTCAAGGTTGTCGCTTATGATCCGGGCGTTCAAGGAGATACGGGGATACCAGGGCTGGAACGTGCCACCTGGCCCGACGTTGTGGAAGATCTGGACTTCCTGGTGTTTACCTGCTCGTTAAATACCCACAATTTCCACATGCTCGACGCCAAAATTTTGGCGCGCTGCAAGCCTGGCGTCCGCATCGTCAATGTGGCACGCGGTCCGCTAATCGATGAAGCAGCGTTGATCGAAGCACTCCAATCTGGCCATGTACATTCAGCGGCACTCGATGTTTTCGAAATCGAACCTTTGCCGGCCGACAGCCCCCTGCGTCACATGGAGCGAGTGATCCTGGGCACGCACAATGGATCGAACACCATCGACGGTGTCATCCGCGCAAGCCATACGGCAATCGACCGATTGGCCGGCTTTTTCCGGGAGCTTGGGTAATGCGAATCGTCTTGACCGGCGGCGCGGGGTATATTGGTAGCCATACATTGGTGGAACTGCTTCCGCTCGGTCATGAGATATGCGTTATTGACAACTACGCCAACAGTTCTCCTGAGGCGTTACGCCGCGTCCGTGAACTTTGCGATCGGCCTTTTCAAATAGAAGAGGCCGATGTTCGCAATTGCGTTCATCTGACGGCAATCTTTGACGCCTTCCGCCCCGATGTTGTGATCCACTTCGCCGGGCTTAAGTCCGTCGGAGAAGGTGAGGCTCGACCTGTCGAATACTACGAGACGAATGTCGCCGGGACGCTGGCATTGCTCTCGGCGATGACGGCCGCAGGTTGTAAACGGATCATCTTTTCCTCTTCGGCCACCGTCTATGGTGAGCCGGAATACCTTCCGCTCGACGAGAGGCATCCCTGCCGGCCCGCCAGTGTCTACGGCCGTACAAAATATATCGCCGAGCAGATCTTGGCGGATTGGGCACAGGCCAGTTCTGGCACGTCTGCAATTCTGTTGAGGTATTTCAATCCGGTCGGCGCCCACAAAAGTGGTCTGATCGGCGAGGATCCCCAGGGGATCCCCAACAATCTCATGCCATTCATCGCTCAAGTGGCCGTAGGTCGACGAGAAAGTCTTGCAATCTTCGGAGACGACTACGATACGCGGGATGGCAGTGGGTTGCGGGACTACATCCACGTGGTTGATCTTGCCCGTGCGCATATTGCGGCAATGAACTTTTCTGCCGGACATCAAGGTGCGATGACCTTCAATGTGGGTACTGGCACGGGAACTACGGTGAAGGAAATGTTGGCGGCCTATTCTCGAGCCTGTGGACGCGATCTGCCCTCGCGGGTGCTAGACCGTCGCTCAGGTGACGTTGCCGCCTCCTATGCAGACGCATCGAGAGCCGAGGAGATGCTGGGGTGGCGAGCTACTCACAGTCTCGAAGATATGTGTGTGAGTTCGTGGAAGTGGCAGTCGGAAAATCCCGCCGGTTATCAGGCCTCTGAGAAAACGTAGGATTTGAACGAACTTTTGGTGACTGAGTCATACGGAGGTCGCAACGCTTATGGCAAGTGGATTGAACCATGGGCATTGGTCGACAATCCGCATCGACCCGAGTGTTCAGATTGCTTTAAACTAAGGTGAACCTTCCCTCTCATTTCAATCCGTGACACCCAACCTTTCGCGAGGCTCAGTTATGCCATCCGTTACAGAATTCTATAAAAAGTATGATGGAAAACGGTGCTTTATTTTAGGAAATGGGCCATCCTTAAATAAAGTCGACATGGCTAGGATGCGAAACGAATTTACATTCGGAGTAAATTCAATTTTTCTAATGACGCGCAATAATAACTTCAGGCCAACCTTCTATGTTGTCGAAGACAATCTCGTTTTTAGTGAGAATAAAGATGATATTGACGCTTACCAAGGAGTGATTAAGATTCTCCCTCAGCGCTATGCTGAGCAACTTAAGTCTGGTGATAGCTGTCATATTTTCGAAATGGACACGTCGTTCTACAACCGCACCGATAAAGCAAATTATGGCACGCCGCAGTTTAATATTGGATCGGAACCCGTGTTCTACTGTGGACAGTCCGTTACGTATATCAACATGCAGCTTGCGTATTATTTTGGTTTTTCAGAAGTTTACCTAATTGGGATGGACTTCTCCTACTCAAAGCCCAGCGACCATCACCAGAAGGGAAACCATATTCGCTCCGAAGGCGACGATCCGAACCATTTCCACAAAGATTATTTCGGCAAGGGCAAAACCTGGAAAGATCCTCGTCTTGGCCGCGTGCAGCGTAGCTATCTTCGCGCCAAATTCGAGTTTGAAATTGCAGGCCGGATAATAATGAACGCAACCAGCGGAGGAGAACTGGAGACCTTTTCCCGCATCGACCTCGACACTCTGTGGGGGAATTGAAATGCAGATTGCCGTCTACGTCCTCTACCAACGTCATGAGTTTGCCAAGGCATCTTGCTTTCTGACGCGCGTTGGTCCTTGTCTCGGTCCGGATGCGAGGCTGTGGCTCCTAATCAATGACCAAGATTGTCCAGACATCCGCAAGGTTGCCGCTACGATTTCCCAGCATATCCAGATCCTTTGCGTGGGACAGAATCTAGGAGTCGCTGGGGGGCGTAACCATCTAATTCGCGCCGCGATGGACGCAGGCGCGGAGTTTCTAATTTCCTGCGACACAGACATTCTCTTCGAGCCTCACTATTTCCGAGGTATCGCTGCGGCGTGGCAAGCCCTCCGCGCAAAAGACCCGAACGTCGGGCTGGTTCAGCCTCTACTACTCGATGGCCCTAAAGTGTCGGGATGCTTTGAGGCGTTGAATGGTGTTCGGGATTGGTCCGAACTGCAGGGTCGTTTCAGCGGAGACACTAGCCTTTACCAACCATTCTGGCCAAGAATCCGTAATGTTTTGGGCGAAGACCTCGCCTTGGGTGCGATTATGCACTCTGGAGTGAGCAACGTCTGGGCGGCCCATTTTGGTGCGCCGATCGGCAACGATGTAGATACGCCCGATCTGGAAGCAGGATTTCTAGAAACTTTTCGGACCCGTTTTCCCACCCTCCGAAGCGCTTCGGGCCTGCTGGCGACGGTGCTGGCGGAGGGTGTGCCAGTACGAGTCGGCGCTACGGCTGGCGGCATCAGCGCCTTTCACCGTAGCCTTTATGAAAGTGTGGGTGGATACGATGAGATCTTCAACCCTTTTGGTTTTGAAGACTCCGAATTTGGTTTTCGCGCGCAGGCAGCCGGTTTTCATCACTATCTGGTACCGAGCATTACCGCTATTCACGACATTTTTGTTAGTGGTCAGGCCCGGAGCCTACTTTATGCGGCGCGGATCGGGCTCTTGCGGGGTGTTGAGGCCGGTGGTGGTGGCCTAACAGACACCCAGCGTCATTTCGCTCTGCGTCAAAGTCTCTTCTTCGGCCTTCGCACTCTAATAACAAGCTTCCAGCGCCACTTAAGTGAGAATCCGGCTGAAGAATCGGCAATCAAGAAGCTCCTCCCTTCAGCGCTGGCCTCATACGGGTTCGAGTTCTTCCGAGGACTTCTCCATGCTGCAAAGCGCGATGGAACCTCGGCTTTCAATGGTCTAACCGATCTATTGGCGCCAGGGCGACAAACGCTAGAATCCGTAGCCATACCTCTTGACCAAAACGTAGCTTTAGTCGGCCGACGTGTAACTAAAGCGGGAAACTTGTTCAACACTGGCGGTGGGCAGTTTAGCCTCCACGCCTATGACTGCCATATCCAAGAGATAGTTGGAAATGAAGTATTGCCGTCGCGCTACTTTGACCTCTCACTGCACGTCCGTCGCAGAGATGAAAGAAACGACTATATGTTCGCAATGGACGTGCTATCTGACGATATCCTTTACAAAATCGATGCTAGCTTCCGCATCGATTTTGCTAATGCAGCTCGGGATGGAATCTTGAACATCGTTGACTTCGAATGCCGAACCAAAGTGCACGATTACGGCGCCTTCTCGAATGAAGATCTTTACCCTTCCCCACGGCTTTCCTTTTCGACAACCTGGCTACCCATGGTGCTTTCGCAGCTCCGGTTTGCGGGCGACCTCGATATAAGATTAGGAATTAAATCACCGCTCGCGGCTCTGGTTGATTATCTGCAATTAGGTAAGGATTCTCAGCCCGAAGCTTCATCAGCTAAGGCAAGCATGGTCGTAACTCCGCCGCCTAGGCGCGTGTTGATTTTCACTGACAGCCGCGGACAACACAAGCCGCGCGGTTGCCACCATGACGTCTTTGCCGAACGCATGGCCAAGGACCCGCGCCTCGAGGTCGAGAGCTACCTTTGCCCGATGAAATGGACGACGTCGTTGGACTTCTTGATGTTGTTCACTCCGGATCAATTGGCGCGCTACGATCATGTTATCCTGTATACCGGGATTGTCGATTGGTCTCCGCGAAAGCTGTCTAATGCGATGGAGGATCTATATGATCGAACGGCTGCAGAAAACCTCGCCAATCTTGGCTTGAATACTCGCGATTACTCGAAGAAGGTAATCAACTCCAAGAAAGCCAAATTCGACGAAATCTTTGGGGCGGACGTGATGACACGCCATTTCGCAAATCCCTTTGGCATCGTTTACGAGGGCGAACGCACTATTAATATGTATCCGCTGGAGGATGGTGTCGAGCAACTCGGTTCGAGGCTAGCCGCGATTCCCAATCTAATCTTCATTAACGCTAACCGGATCGTTCCGGGCTGGCGCGGTGACTATCCGCGCGAGCGTCCGACCAATATGTCAATCATTCATGACTATTCTAGCCGGTTTGCAGCTAAATTCCCCTCCGAAAGGATAGTTGATCTCATGGAGTGGGGCGACGCTGAAGTTCAACGCTACACCTGTGACAATCTGCATTTGACGGAAGCCGGAAGTGACTGGATCTATGAGAAGCTGATGGAACGACTACAGATGCAACCACAGGCCAAATCAAGCTCTACCGCTCCCGCTTCTTCCCCGCAATCGGCGTCTTCAAAGACGGCGGCGGTTTCTAACACACAAATTAAATGGCCCGAGATCACATTCCATCCTTTTGCGCCGGTGGAGCGAATGACTCCAAGCGAAATCGCAGCTGTGACCAACCGCGTTGGTCGGCAAGGCCAGACGCTTGCGACATTGATAATAGGGCTTCGGCTAGTGGACAACGCCCCGGAGCGGTTAACGAACCTTCGCGCGCTGCTGGATTGGATCGACAAGCATTATGCCGATCTCTTCGACGTTCTGCTTGTCGAACAGGATGCCCAGCCGAGGTTGAAACTCTCCGATCTAGGAGCCAAGTCCTACGTCCGTCACGAGTTCATTTTCAACGATAGGGAATTCAATCGCGGCTGGGGTTACAACGTTGCCGTACGACATTTTTGTGAGGATTCCGTCGTTGTAGCCCTGATGGACACCGACGTTTTAACCGGTCCCGGTTTCGTCTCGGGCGTGATCTCCTGCTACGAAAATGCAGACGTCTGCTCCCCATATGTGAATGTTTATTATTCCACGGCCGCTGAGGCTCAAACAATTCTTTCCACCGGCACACTCGAACACCTGACAAATCCAGCAAATGTAAAAAATCCCGTTACAATTTGCGGTGGCATCGTTATTTTCCGCCGCTCAATTTTCCTAGCACTAAAGGGCTTCGAGCAGTATATCGGCTATTCCTGTGAGGATCGGGCACTGGACGTAACTTTACTAAATCATCTTGATCCGAACCGGATTAAGATACTGCCCGAGATCTATGTTCATCTCTTCCATCCCAGCGACCAAGCATCTCGAGTCAATGTCGATCAGATAATCACACACCTGCAGGAAAATTACAGTTGCCGATATCACGAGGAAATTAAGCCCTTCGAGTTTATTCACCGCCTCTGCCATCACGCGTCAAAAGAGCAGACAACGGCGCTGATGATTGAGCGGGCCATCGATTTCGGTGATCTCGAGCTCTATCGATCTGGCGCGCCCTTGACGGTGAACGGTCGACGTCGGCGCACTGCTCCTTTGACGCATCATACGGTCGGCGAGGTTGCAGGCGATCTGATTTTCCCACCGAACTTCACGAACCTTTCCGATTATCCCGAACGTGAAGTCTATCCAGGGTCTCAACCTCCCGATTCGGAAGAACTTACTTGCTTCTATAACCGCTATAAAGGCGAGCGTTGCTTCATCATCGGTAACGGCCCCTCACTGAACCGTCATGATCTTTCTCTACTCGAGGGGGAGTTTTCTTTTGGAGTGAACTCCTTCTATTACAAGACCCGCGAAACGGGCTTCGTGCCGACGTTTTATGTTGTCGAAGATAGTTCGGTAATGAAGGAAAATGTGGAAGAAATTCGCGCCTTCGATGCGCCCTTTAAGTTCTTTCCGACAATTTACCGGCGTTTTGTGCCTAAGACACCGAATACGTTCTTCTTCGAGATGAACAGAAGCTTTTATGAAAAGAGTTCGCCAAACTATGTGGTGCCGCGGTTTTCAACCGATGCCTCAAAGGTTCTTTATTGCGGACAGTCAGTAACCTACATCAATCTCCAGTTGGCCTTCTTCATGGGGTTTACGGAGGTTCACCTCATCGGAATGGATTTCGATTACGTCATTCCCGAAAGCCATAGGCGCACCGGTGATATTCTTCTATCCGATACAGATGACCCTAACCACTTCCACAAGGATTACTTTGGCAAGGGAAAGACATGGAAGGACCCGAAGCTCGATAGAGTGGCCTTGAATTATCGGCAGGCGAAGCTTTCATATGAAGCGGTGGGCCGTAGGATTTATAACACCACAATCGGGGGCAAGCTGGAGGTTTTTGACAGGGTCGACTACGAGACACTACTGCGCGATCCCCGTACTGGCGGGAAAAGGAAAGAACGAATCTTTCCGGGCTTTTCATCGCGCGGCTCTCAGGAAGCTGCTCCGACCGTCGCTCCAATCGCACACGAAGGAAGCGCCTTCCTCCGCAACCTCGCATCAGAACTTCTGCTTGACTCGGCCAACGGTTTCGCTCGCTTGCAGGATAAAGAGCTTTCAACCAGAGTAGAAATGGCTCTCGCGACGTTGCCTGATGAGGATCCGCTTCTTCAACACTTTCAACGAGTGAAGGCGTTTGTCCAATCGCGAGGTACTTGAAGTCGGGTGCGGCAAGGGGCCGCTCCAACAGCGCCATAAGGTTGATCATTGATCGCCATAGACGTATAGCCGACTAGGACATCCGGATTGCGGAGTACCTTAGCGTATTGATGACGTAGCCACGTGCCCATAGTGGCAATAGAAAGATCCGGGCGAAGTATGGTCACGAAAGTTCTGGGCGCTTCCTATTATCTGATCGCTAGCATTTTGTTTCGTCGGTCAAGTCTATTCGATGCCCAGTGGTACGAACTCGCCTACCCTGCCCTAACGAAAAGGGATTCAATCCATCACTACCTCACGAAAGGCGCTACCCTCGGCTACAATCCTAGTCGCCTTTTCGATTCACAAGCCTATCAGAAGCGCTATCTTGCCAACTCGCCATCCTCTCCCGACCCTCTTCTTCACTATCTGCTGATCGGTCGCTGGCGTGGGTTTCAGAAACAGCCGGCGGAACCCAGCGACGCCGATATCATCCGGGACTCCGGATTTTTCAACGACGACTGGTATTACGCGGCCTACCCCGATGTGTTCGCATCTCGAATACCAGCACTCAGGCATTTCATGACTTTTGGCTGGCGCGAAAACCGCTCTCCTGGACCTGAGTTTAATTCGACATGGTATTTGAACCGATATCCCCACGTCATAGGCCAGAACCCGCTCCTCCATTTCATCAAGCACGGACGGGGCGAAGGATATTTGGCTACGCCGCCTACCGTCGATTTGGACAGCGCCCGGAAAGTTATTGAGGAAGTTGAGGATCTGGACCCCGAATTTTACGCCGCAAACTATGGTCAAGATATCGCCAATCTGGAAATCTCCACGAGCATGCCGCGCCATCGCATCGCGCTTGTGTTTGAGAAGATCATATCTCGGCTGAATAAACCGCCTAAGATTATCGTTTTCGTACCATGGCTGAAGCGCGGCGGTGCTGATCTGCTCGCCTGCCATGTTGCCCGTGCATGCGTAGAAACCTTCGGGCTCCACTCGATTCTGGTGGTTCTCACAGACAATGATGACCGGTCCGGAGAGCATCGCTTGCCTGATGGTGTTAACGTTGTTTCGTTTTCCGCCATTGCACCGGATCTCGACGAGTCGGCCCGGGTGGAACTCGTTGAGGCCTTGGTCCGCAGCCTGCAGCCGAGCGCGATCATCAACGTAAACAGCCGGCAATGCTGGGAGGCGATCCGGCGTCATGGCCATAGGATGGTACAGTTCGCTCAGCTTTACGCGATGCTCTTCTGTCCCGATTATGATTCTCAAGGTCGCCGCTTCGGCTATTCGTACGAGTTTCTGCGCCCCTGTCTTCAGTTCTTGGCCGGCGTCTACTTTGACAATACGACCCATCTGGAGGACCTAAAGGAACAATTCGCAATACCGCCGGATCTACAAGATCGCCTCGTCTGCCTCCTGCAACCCGCGCCGCCTCTCATTCCTCCACGCTTGAGAGAGGATGGCGACACCAGGCGCCCGAACATATTGTGGGCAGGTCGGATCACTCGTCAGAAAAATATCCGACTTCTCTTGGAAATTCTCCAGAACGCCCAGCAATTCGATTTCCATATCTGGGGCGATACCGACGATCCTACACTTATGGCTGCGCTTGACGATGTTGCACGGTCTAGGGACTACGTCTTTTTGAATGGGAAATTTGATCGCTTCGAAGACCTCCCCTTGCCCTCCTACGATGTCTTTCTCTACACCTCGCTCTGGGATGGGCTTCCGAATGTGCTTCTGGAAGCAGCTGCCTCTGGTCTTCCTATCGTCGCGTCGGAGAGCGGCGGAATTGCTGAATTGGTCAACGATACAACCGGATGGCTGGTCCCTCCATCTCATCAGGCCCCTGGTTTCATCGCCGCCCTGCGGGAGGCGACCGACAACCCGGAAACGGCCTATTTGCGCGCGACTGCGATGCAGCGCAGGCTTATCGAGCATCACAACTGGAAGTCTTACAAGACGGTGCTCACCCAGCAGCCATCGGCAACTGGAGGCTTGCTCCATGGCTAAATCAAAAATCACGGCGATCCTGAATGTCCATCGCGAAGGCCTACTTGCCGTGCCGGCGATAGCAAGCATCTATCGCAACACCGACCGTCTGCTCGATGCTGGTTATGAAGTAGAAATCCTCGGGATAATGGACCGGTCCGATCCATTGACCAAAAGCGTTATCGAAAGCCGCTTCCGAAAGGATGTCACCCTCATCGAAACTGATTTTGGCGACGCTGGTCTCGCTCGAAATCATGCCGTCAATGTCGCCACGGGTGACTTTCTAGGCTTTTTAGATGCGGACGATCTTTGGGGAGCTGACTGGCTGATCCGGGCCGCCGACATGGCTCAGACGCGTGAAGCTTCGGTCATCTGGCATCCGGAAGTTTCCATTTACTTCGGAGATGCGAAACTGGCCTTCTATCACATAGACATGGAAGACCCGCGATTCGAGCCAACTGGCTTAGCATTGGACAATTATTGGACAGCGTTGAGCTTTGCCGCCCACGAAATTTATAGCCAAAATCCATATCCTCCAACAGACCTGCGGGAGGGCATAGGCTTCGAAGATTGGAGCTGGAACATGAATACTATCAGCGCCGGCCTTCTCCACAAAGTCGTGCCGAAAACCGGACATGCCATCCGCAGACGGTTACGATCGCTTTCTCGCATGACGTTGAAGGCCGATGCGATTTCGCATCCCGGCGATTACATCAAGCACGTGATCGAGACACGTGATCTGCAAATGCCCCTTCAAATTGAGCAATAAACTCTTGAGCGTGCTCCGTTTTCCAATAACCCGCAGTTTGAAGTAGGCAAAAGAATTACAGGCGATGATCACCAGCAGATTGGTCCGCGAAGAGCGCGATTTACATGAAACCTTCAACAGGCTGTACTAATGATTTCTTTTATCGTGACGGACATCGAAACAGACGGCCACGTACCGGGCACCCACTCGATGATAAGTCTTGCCTCCGTTGCAATCGGCGAAGACGGAGCATCCCACGGGACCTTCAGCATAAACCTGAAACAGCTCCCTGACGCCACGACAGACGGCGAAACGATGCTGTGGTGGCACTCACAGCCGCTTGCCTGGCGAGCGGCTACCGTTAATCAACAAGATCCAAAAGAGGGAATGCGCGCTTGGGCAGATTGGGTTGAAAGCCGTCCTGGCGATCCCGTCTTTGCCGCCCACCCCTTATGCTTCGACGGACCCTGGGTAGATTTGTACTTGCAGAAATTCGTCGGACGCCGCCTCTTCAAACACCCGCGAGATTCCAGTCTCTGCATGGGCTCAGGCGTCGATATTCCCTCACTTATCATGGGTACGACGGGCTGGGATTACCGTCATTGCAACCGGGAACACTATCCCGCAGAATGGCTCGGAGGCCACGCCCATAGTCATTTCGCCCTGGACGATGCACTTGGTTACGCCCACTTGCTTAGTCTCATCTTGACCAGTTCCCTCCCGCATGCAAAGCGTTGAGACAGCTAGGTCATGCCGCCCGGCATCGAGCTCAGCGCGACTGCGATCCCGGGTGGTTTCGCCATGATCCGCGCTTCAGCACTGAGGCTTTATCAGCTGGCCGTTCCAATGACGCGCCAGGCCAGTTTCAACCTCGGGATAGACTCAGTAAAGTCAACGTCGCCGTCTATAGTTCGTCGTATTCGCGCCCGACGCGACCGAGCGCAATGGCCTGCAACCACAATATCGGCAGGCCACAGATCAGGAGAAGCAATTCCTTCACCGTAACTCTGCGGCGAGCATCGGTTGCGCCGGTATTTTGGGGTAGCTGAACAGCGTTTCTCAGGAGAAGCTGCGTCAGCTGGCGATCCTCTTCAAGTATCGTGCCATCACCGTCAACCACCTTTGAGGCCGGCTTTGCGGTCTGTTTCATATGGGCTTCCCAACGATAGATAAAACTCTAATTATCACAGCTAAGATGGATTGCCAAAGTTAATGTCGTACTGGAGAAGGCCGATTCATCCCCGTCACCCGAGATGGCGTGGTCCGAGCTTTCAGATTTGCTGTTAGAGAGCCAACACGGCTGATGAATCCTTGAGCTCTCTCCTTCTTGAAATGGAGCGCTTGTGCAAAAGAGGATATTAACCCATATATCCTCTCTAGATCGGGATCGACTCGCTGTAGCTCAATGAATTTCTGCGTTTACAAAGACATAGGCAAGGAAATCCACGGTTACCTTGTACCGGACGGATATTCTACAAAGCCGAAAGTATTGGTCAGGATCAACGACGACAGCAAAATTACCGAGGTCAATACCTGGATTTTTATCGAAGGAGCACACGCCCAAGGACTGCACGAGACCGGAAATGTCGGTTTCATACTGAACGAGAAAAACGTTCCGGGCGTCAGCACAGCTTCCAAGGTCGAGATATCTGACTCTGAAACAGGTATGATCATCTATCGGCGAGCGCAGCCAGAATATATTCCCAAGAAAGTCCTGCGTGTCGAGACCGCATATTTTCCTCAGACCGATCTCGACCTTTGCCTAAAGCCGTTCTTCCAGTTTTATGAACACCGCGTCGAGCATTATGGTTTTGAGACGGTGCGCCAAATGCTCGAGATTTTGCATCAGCCGTCCGTCTACGTTTCGGGTCGTATCCTCCTGAAAAATTATCGCATCTATATCGACTACAACATTGATGTGACGATGATTTCTCTGCGAGATCCGTTTTATGAACTTGCCCTGCGGCTGATCATTTTCAGCCGATACAACAAACAGAAGTTTCCATTTGTCGCTCCCCGCGATATACTCTTATTTAAGCCGGTTATGGACTGGTTCGACGATCTTGCCCTGCAGGACGAGGCTGCAATTTCGAAGGCAATCCGGAGCGCACCCAATGACACACTGAAACTTCTGGCATCGCCATTTACACAGCAGCTCGTCGCGGACAATCCGTCGGACACCGCGACACTTGATGATGTCTCGCAAGCCCTTGATATACTTTCACAGTTCACCTTGTTCGACGCGGGCCGCGACGATCGGACCTACCCGAGGCATATTGCTGAGCTGCTCGGCATACCGGAAAGCAGCGTGCGCACGAGAGGCCAGCTTGAATCGGTCCATCAACTAGCTGATATCTTGAAGAAAATAGGCCGCATTGAGCATTTGCTTGAGGCTGACTTGATCCTGTATCATTTCATCCAGAAGGCAGAAGCCCGCGCGCAATGAGGTTGAATTAACTGAGCGCCACGTCCATTCGAAGCACCTATCTAGATGAGAGTAAGATCGTGTTTTTCCACAGCCTGAAAACGCTCGTAAAAAAGAACAGCCTTCTTTGGGGG
This sequence comes from Neorhizobium sp. S3-V5DH, assembly GCF_004343065.1. NCBI lineage: Bacteria > Pseudomonadati > Pseudomonadota > Alphaproteobacteria > Hyphomicrobiales > Rhizobiaceae > Neorhizobium > Neorhizobium sp. S3-V5DH. Next base: position 3,461 of record NZ_SMCL01000006.1, on the reverse strand, counting down.
AAGGACGTTGCCGATGCTTATCACGGCGCCGCGTCGAGAGACATGAATGCGCACTGGAGCGTCTTTGTACAACCAGTGCTTGATCGACATCCAATCAATTTCACGAGGAGCATCGACTTTGCATGCGGCTACGGTCGAAATACGGACAAGCTGCTTGAACTTGCAGATCATGTGACCATGATTGACGTAAATCAAGAAAATATTGAACACTGCCAAAAAAAATATGCAGGCAATCCGAGGACCAGCATCACGGAATGCAATGGATATGATCTACGCAACGTCGCCAGTGAAACGTGCACTTTCTTCTACACGTTCGACAGCATGGTGCATTTCCCTCCGGAAATCGTGAAATCCTACCTTCCCGAGTTTTACCGTGTGATGTCCCCGAGCGGCTACGCGTTCATTCATCATTCAAACTACACCCAGGCTGGGCCAAAAAAAGATTTCCGCCAAAACCCTCATTGGCGGAACTACATGTCGGCCGAGATCTTCGCGGACCTGGCCCGGGCCGCAGGTTTTACGGTTGTCGAACAGACGTTTCACGATTGGGGCGTGCCTAACCTCGATTGTATATCGCTGCTAAAGAAGGCCTAAAGCTCACTTGAGATCAAGGAGTCTCCCTAGTCTCTAAGTGCGAGATCCTGGCACCCCACGGCGTTAGGTTTCGCCGTATTGCGACCCAAATGGTGGTGTCATAGATGTGGCAGTGGTGGATTGCAGTTTGAAGTAAGATGGTAGAAACAAAAACTCTGGACCAACGAACGAAGCCGGCGACAGCCTCCTCTGCAATCGCCCTGCAAAGGATACTTAACGTCATGCACGCAGTGATACTGCGTGACATCCGAAGCCGTTTTTTCAACAACGGCCTAGGCGCCTTAATTCCGCCATTGATGCCAATAGCACATGCTCTAATTCTGCTACTAATCTACACACTTACAAGCCGAACGGCGATTTTTGGTGACGACTTATTTTTATTTTTTGCCACTGGCCTTATACCGGCTTTGACTTTCTCGTATATTTCAAGATTTATGGCAGCATCTCTTCTAACGAATAAGAATATGTTGGCCTTTCCTGCAATTCATTTGCTCGATATTATTCTAGCGCGCTGCGCTCTCGAACTCATCGGGATTGTAATCTCAGTTTTTGTAATGTTTATCATTTTATTATCAATTGGCTCGGACCCCTACCCCCGGCAACCGGACCAAGCTCTTTTGGCAATGCTGAGCACTGCGCTTCTTGCCATCGGCGTCGGTATTATAATCAGCGTTATTTCGGCGATATATCCGTTTTTTGCGAGATTCTACTCCCTCTTTGTGGCGATAATATATCTCACCTCCGGCGGACCAATTTACCTGTATATATTTCCAAATGAGTTAATCTATTATTGCACGTTCAACCCCGTTTTTCACGCGGTTACTTGGATGCGTAGCGCCTACTACCTAGGTTATCCAACCCAGGCGCTAGATAAACTCTACTTAATTGGCTTCGGAATCCTGTGCCTTTGCATAGGCTTGTTGATGGAAAGGCTTCTGCGCAAGAAACTTCTCTCCCACTGAGCCCCCATAATTAAAATCAACTTCCACTTTACTGGAACTAGCGATTTTGGGTAGAGCATGTCCTGTTGATGTCAGTTGTCGAGGGTATCGACTGTCACGGCTGGCGAGGCATGAACATCTCTCCGACTCGTTTCGTGAGAGACCAATGCTGCGCCCATTACCGAAGATTGCGATGAGCCATCAGCGTCCTTCAGCAATCTTGCCAAAGTATGCAGGCTTGCGAGATTGACGTGCGGGACCGCCAGGCTTGACGTGCCCCCAAGAATTTAGGCCATTTGGAACTGGAATTTTCCACTTATGATCCCTGTTGGGAAGAAGAGGAGAATTCGATAAAGGCCTCGAAGTTTTCAGAAGCGCAGATCGCATTTGTTTTGAAGCAGGCAGAGGATGGGACGCCGGTCGGTGAGGTGTGCCGCAAGGCAGGGATTTCCGATGCGACCTTCTATAACTGGCGCAAAAAATACGCGGGGCTGATGCCTTCGGAGATGAAGCGATTGCGGCAGCTCGAAGAGGAGAACGCCAAGCTGAAGCGGATCGTGGCGGACCTGTCATTGGACAAAGCCATGCTACAGGATGTGCTTTCAAAAAAGCTCTGAGGCCTGCCCGCAAGCGCAAGCTTGTCGACACGGTCAAGGCGGACTGGAAGGTCTCGATCCGGCGTGCATGCGCAGTGTTGAGAATCGACCGGACGCTTTATGTCTACAAGTCCAGGCGCGGCGAGCAGGCCGAATTGAAGCTGAAGATCAAGGACATCTGCCAGACCAGGGTGCGTTATGGCTATCGCCGCGTTCACGTTCTGATCAGGCGTGATGGTTGGGCCGTCAACCCGAAGAGAATCTATCGACTTTACAAGGAGATGGACCTTCAGCTCCGCAACAAGACGCCCAAGCGCCGCGTGAAGGCGAAGCTGCGAGCCGACCGCACGGAGCCAGCCCATTCCAACCATGTCTGGGCTATGGACTTCGTTCATGACCAGCTGGCTACCGGCCGCAAGATCAGAGTTTTAACGGTTGTCGATACCTTCTCTCGCTTCTCGCCGGCGGTCGATGCACGTTTCAGCTATAAGGGCGAGGATGTGGTCCAAACGCTCGAACGGGTATGTCGCCAGGTTGGTTACCCTGCCACCATTCGTGTGGACAACGGCAGCGAATTCATCTCCCGAGACCTTGATCTATGGGCCTATCATAAGGGCGTCGTGCTCGACTTCTCGCGACCAGGCAAGCCGACCGACAACAGCTACATCGAAAGTTTTAACGGCAAGTTCCGTGCCGAGTGCCTGAACGCCCACTGGTTCATGAGCCTTGACGACGCGCGTTCGAAGATGGAGGATTGGCGTAGAGACTTGTATGAAGCGGCGTTTGTCAATCCATCGTCATCCCTCCCAAGATTGCCTTCCATCGGTTGTTCGCAGTCGTCTGGCAATCCGGCACCCGTTGGTGCCTCCACTTGTATCCGGCTGAGGCAGCTGCCTCCGACCATAATCCCGATTCATGGTGGCCAAACGCCTGCTTCGAAACGCGGTACCAAACTACAACTCGGCGTGTGATTTCCATCTCTACGCACGGTAGCCACGCTTCCTCTCAACTGCCCGTCGGCGGTTGAACCCTTATTTGGCGGCGATAGATAGCGTGGCCCCTTCGGGCACCACACCGTCTTCGATGAACCGCCAGAATGCTATTGCAAGTTTGCGGGCCAAAGCGACTATTCCGACCTTTCCAGAACGACCTCCATGCCCCGAGAAGCGGGAGCGATACCATTGCGTGAGCTGGCTTTGTGGTTGGTACTTGAGCCAACACCAAGCCAGTTCGATCAGCATCACGCGTGCTTGTTTGTTGCCCGCTTTGCTGATGCCCTGATCTCGATGCACCTCTCCACTGGAATACGGGCTGGGAGACAGTCCGAGGT